>CAYQAJ010000085.1:0-2915 GCA_964415245.1 uncultured Pirellulaceae bacterium
GGAAAACCCCTGGGGCCCCTGGAGGAAAGCAGCAGGGCTGTTCGACGACGGCGACAATCCACAATGGAAGGTCGGTGGATACATTCCCGGATTGATTCCCAAGGATGCCGGGCCGCAGCACGTGTACTTCACGCTCGCCGGGCCCGAGAACCGCTATCGGCTGCATATCGGTCGAATCGAGCTGGAGCTTGGGCCGTAACGCGTCGCTTCATTCACTTAACAGCTTCTTGGGGCCCTCGGAAACCGTTCAGAAGAATCGAATGCGGTCGCTCGATCGACGTGAGCGCTATTCGTGTATAGTGCGCAAAACCACACCCCAGGAGCCGCAACATGGCCGACTGGATTGAAGAAGGTCAAACCGCACCGCCGTTTACGCTCACAGCCGCCGACGGCGACCGCGTGAAGCTGGCCGATTTGCGCGGTGCGCCGGTCGTGCTGTACTTTTATCCCAAGGATGACACGCCCGGCTGCACGCGGGAGGCGTGCGCGTTTCGTGATGCTCACAAGGAGCTGACCAAATTGGGGGCGCGGGTGCTAGGCGTGAGTCCCGACGACGTATCGAGCCACGAAAAGTTTCGCGACAAGTTCCGGCTCAACTTTCCGCTGTTGGCCGACGTCGATCACAAGGTGGCCGACAAGTACGGCGCTTGGCGGGAGAAGAACATGTACGGTAAGAAGACGATGGGCATCGTGCGTTCGACGTTCCTGATCGACGCCCAGGGCAAAGTCGCCAAGGTGTGGAAGCGCGTCCAAGTCGACGGCCACGACGAGCAAGTGCTCGAAGCGCTCGCGGAACTGAAACGCAAATGACGCGGCGGCGGACGTGGATTGGGGATTGGGGACTGAGGATTGGGGAATTCAACAACACGTTTCGAATCGACCCCAAGCCCACGGATTCCTATCCGTGGGTGGCGCCCTCGAGAGACTTACCGCGGGTTTATCAGTGGGCGAATCGCTACGGCGCCCTTTCGCGGAGCGATAGAACGCCGGCGCGGTGGTGGCGAATTTCAGAGCGCCCTCTCGCGGAGCGAGAGGCGACTTACCTCTTCAATTCCCGCGCCATCATCGCCAGTTGCAGAAACTCGGCGCGGTAGCCGGCCGGGTCGTCGCCCAGGCTCGATTCGGCGATTTCGAGCACGCTTCCCAGGTTGGCGTCGCCCCGGTGTTTCGAATCGCGTAGCACCATGCCGAATGCCGCCACGGCCGACGCGAACTGAAAGTCCTGGCTGGCCGCGGCGAACGGCTTCTCCTCGGCGACGATCGAAACTTCCAGCGGCTTGCTGTCCTGCCCATCGGGGTCCTTGTAGCGGAGCCGAACGGTGAGCAGCTCGTCGCCCGTCGCTTCGTCGGTCAGCTCGCCCGGCTTCTGGTACTTCGACGGATCGACGTCGGCCCCCGGAACCGGCTGACCCGGCGGCACGATTTCGTACAGGGCCGTAACCGTGTGCCCCGCGCCGATTTCGCCCGCGTCCTTGGTGTCGTCCTTGAAGTCCTCGGCTCGCAGCATGCGGTTCTCGTAGCCGATCAGCCGGTAGCCCGCGACCTGGGCCGGATTGAAGTCGACCTGAATTTTCACGTCCTTGGCGATCGTGATCAGCGTGCCGGACATTTCCTCGACCAGCGTCTTGCGGGCCTCGTTGATCGTGTCGATGTAGGCGTAGTTGCCGTTCCCTTTGTCGGCCAGCTTCTCCATCGTCGAGTCTTTGAGGTTGCCGGTGCCGAAGCCGAGCACGCTCAGGAACACGCCGCTCTTGGCCTTCTCCTCGATGAGCCGAGTCAGTTCGCTCTGGTTGGTGGTGCCGACGTTGAAATCGCCGTCGGTGCACAGGATGACGCGGTTGATTCCACCGGGTACAAAGTTGTCGGTGGCGACTGCGTACGCCAGGCGAATTCCTTCGCCGCCGTTGGTTGATCCGCCCGCTTCGAGTTGATCGAGTGCGGCAAGGATCGTGGTCTTGTTGTCGGCGCCGGTCGAGGGAAGCACCAATCCCGACGCGCCGGCATACACCACGATCGCCACGCGGTCGCTCGGGCCGAGCCGGTCGACCAGCATCTTCATCGCCGACTTGACCAGCGGCAGCTTGTTATCGCTTTGCATCGAACCCGACACGTCGAGCAGGAACACCAGATTGGCGGGCGACCGGTTTTCGAGATTCACTTCCCGCCCTTTGAGCCCGATGCGAACCAACCGATGCTCGGGCGTCCACGGGCAACCGGCCACCTCGACGCTCACCGAGAACGGCACATCGCCCTCGGGCTGCTCGTAGTCGTAGTTGAAATAGTTGACCAGCTCCTCGATCCGCACGGCGCCGGGTGGCGGAAGCTGCCCCAGTTGCAGAAAGCGCCGCACGTTGGAGTAGGAAGCGGTATCGACGTCGATCGAAAACGTGGAGAGCGGGTTTTGCTTAGCGGCGAGGAACGGGTTATCGACGATCTCGTCGTAGGCCTCGGTGTTGAACTCTTCGCCGGACAGCGGGACATCGGCGAGTTGCTGTTCCATCGGCGCCCAAGCATCCATCGCTGGGTTTTCGTACAGCCGCCCGCCAGCCTTGGAACCGCTGCCATCGGCGATCCCCGCGCTTTTATTCGCACTGGCTCCGCAACCTGCGCAAATCGCCAGCCCGGCGATGCACGCGAAACTCAAAAGCCATGAAGCCTTCATAGCGCAGCTCCTTCCGAAAGGTGGAGTCGAAGTGCCAACGGATTGGCGCACGTTCACCACAAGCGATTGAATCGTCCGCGTGGTAATCGGCCTCTGTTGAGATGCGCGCGACCGCGCAGAAATTCCCCGTTGCAGGAAACATCGGGAAAACGAGGGGAATCGGCCGTCGCCGATGGCTCCGGGCGAAACGACATGGTTGAGCGTGCGCGTGTTACTCGTCGACGATGCGGGCGCCGATGGTGCAGAGTTTGCT
>CAYQAJ010000085.1:3015-15115 GCA_964415245.1 uncultured Pirellulaceae bacterium
CGCGTGGGGCCGAAGCCGCGGGCGATGGGGTGGTCGCCGGCCGGATCGAAGTGGAGCACGAGCTCACCGTGGCGGAAGCGGCTGTGGCCGTCTTGCCATGCCAGGCCGATGTGGTCGGCCCAGCGTTCGGGCGCCGCCTGCCCGTTCACGGCGTAATGCAGAAGCACGAGACCGCCGCCGCGCTTTTGAAATGCTTCGATCTGGGCGGCCTTCTCGGGCGAGAAGTCGGGATTGGCCGAGTAGAAGACCAGCACGTCGGCCGAGGCCAGGTCGTCGTCCGAAGGCCAGCGGTCGGCCGTGGTGACGCGCACATTCTTGGCCAATGGCAAAAGCTGCGACCAGCGGCGGAGCCAGAGCGGGTAGTCGTGCTCGCCGGGGCCATGATCTTTCGGGCCGGCGACGAGCACGATGTGCAGCGGGCGCGGTTCGGCGTTTTGCGATTTCGGTAGTTCGCCGGACGCGGATGCGTCGTCGGAAGCGCTCTTGCCAAAGTCCTCGCCCAGCACGTCGCGCACTTCTTTCCAGGTGCGCGGCGGCGGAACGTCGGAGCGCTCCGGATCGGCGGGGCGAAATATCTCTGGGCCCGGCAGCATCAGAAAGGCCAGCACGTCTTTCATGGCATCCGGACCGAGCGTCTTGGGGAGTCCCTCGGGCATGGTGGAGATGGCCAGCGGAACCATTTCGTCGACGTCGCCGCGGGCGACCTGTGTTTCGCGTCCTTCCTTGTCGCCGATGTAGAGCGTGTCGCCGTCGGCCCGCAACGAGCCGCTCAGTACGCGGCCGTCATGGAGCGTGATGGCATACGCGAGGAACTCGGGATTGATGGCGAAGCTGGGCTGCTCGATATCGCGGAGCACGGACGGCACGTCGCGATGAATCAGGTTCGAAAGGTCGGGGCCAATGCGGCCGCCGGTGCCGCGGACCGAGTGGCACTTGCCGCACTGGCCTGCGCTATAGAACACCTCGCGGCCGCGAAGCCAATCGCCGCCGACCAGTTCGGGCAGCGTGCTGCGATCGGGCGCTTCGTGCGGCTGGTCGCTCGAACGGGCAAAAGGAAGAAGGATGCGTTCGGGCGGCAGGGCACGGCGACGATCGTCTTCGTCGGTGAAATACGATACGGCCAAGTCGGGACGGGCGCCGCCGGTGGATAGCGTGAGCGTGATCGGCGTCGGTTCGTTCTGCCGAGGTACGAGCGGGATCTCGACGAGGTAGCGCCCCTCTTTGTCGGCCTTCGCTTCGACGCGCCCATCGGCCGTCTCCACAGCGAGCGGAACCGATGACGTCAGGCAGAGCGTGACGCGCTCCTCGGGCCACTCATAGTCGATTGTCGAGCCGGGCTGCACGGCGGGACGCAGCATGTGCCACAGATCGAGTTGCGCGGCGAGCGTGAGTTGACCCGGTTCTTCGAGCGACGGCCACAACCGCTCGTGCTCGGCGCTGTGCTTTGTAAAAGCGCGGGCCACCGTGAGATCTAGGTGAGGAAGCCACCCCGACCATGAGCCGCCCGAATCGCCGTGCCACGAAGCGCTCGCGCCGGTGAGACGATAGGCGAGGTCGATCTCGGCGGAGTGCGGCGGAAGAACGTGCGTAGCTGTGGCCGCGTCGTCCTTCTCGACCGCGGGCGAAACCGCAAGCGGGGAAAGTGTCAGCGCGTACGACACATTCTGCGATTGCTCGTCGGTCGCCAGCAGCACCGTGCGGCGGTCGGGCGTGACCGAAACACCCTGCACCGCCAGTTCGTATCGCGGCGCCGCTAGTTGGTACTGCACCGCCTCGTAACCGGGGCGAAGCGATTCGAAGCGATCGCCCGCCGCCACGTACGGCCCATATTCGATCGTCACCTGGCGGCTCAGGTTCTGTAGCTGCTCGGGCGTGAGCGGCCGATCGAACGCGACGCACACTTCATTCGGCCCGCTGGCCCAAACGGCGACGGGCTGCGGCGCGTCGCGATCGGCGTAGGCGATTTTGTAGAGTTTCCCTTCGCCCTTGGGGCCGCTTCCCCAATCGGGTCCGCCGCTGTGCACGGCCACCACCAACTCGCCGTCGGGCGCGACGCACGAATCGACCGTGAGCATATTCAGGCAGGCGAGGCGCGAATTCTCGGCCACGTATCCGGCCGCCGTCTTGACGAGCTTCGTGCGGAACAGCTTGCCGCGCGAATAGCCGCAAACAAGCGCATCGCCCCGCCACCAGTCGGGCCCGAATGCCGGCCCATCGCCCAGCGGTTCGTTGAAGTTCAGGCCGCAGGTCGACTGATGCTGCGGCTTGTAGTCGAACAGGCTCGGTTCGTCGATCACGCTCGGCAGGTGCTTCGGGTGCCGCGGCGGAAAGCCGTAATGCCGGCCTTTCTCGATGTGAAGCAGCTCGTCGAAGGGATTGCCGTTCGAGAGCCACGTGGCGCCTTCCTGGTCGGTGCAGAACAAGTCGCCCGCGCGGTTGAATGCGAGTCCGACCGGAAAGCGGATGCCCGTGCAGACGATTTCGCGCCGCGAGAAGTCGGGAGCAACGCTCAGGATGGTGCCGCGCTCGCTGGCCAGATCGTAGTGGGCCTTGCCGGCGGAGTCGATCAGGTAGGCGTTCGTGTAGTCGGCGGTGCCCAGGCCGAACAGAACGCTGCCGTCGCGGTCGACGGCCACGCCCAGCGCGTCAACGCCGTGCGGCAACTCTTTCCAGCCGTCGGCCACCACGATCGTGCGGTCGGCTCGATCGTCGCCGTCGGTATCGACGATCAGCACGCATTTGCCCTTGGCGGCCACGAACACGCCGCTACCGAGCGCGTAGCCAGGCGGCGTGAGCGCCATGCCGATGGTGCCTTCGAGCGAGCCGCCGTCGTAAAACGTGGCCGTCGTGTCTTCCAGGCCGTCGCCATCGGTGTCGGACAACAGCAGCACGCGGCCGTCGTAACAGAGCGCCACTAGCCGGCCGTCGGCCCGGTACCGCACGTTGTTCACGTTCGACACGTGCACGGGCAACTGGCGGGTGACAAAACCCGGCACGAACATCTGCACGGCCGGCGGATCGGCCACAGGCACCAGCCGCCGCGTGCGGTTCGCGCCGAGGCGGTCGAGCGCTTCGCCCAGCCCCGCGTGTTTGAGCGTCAGGTAGCGGTGCACCTTGGCCAGCTCGTCGTCGGAAAGCACGCGGTCGTAGAGGAGCACCTCGGCCATGTCACCGTCGAGGAACCCGCTCACGAACGCCGGCTCGGCCGAATTCGAGTAGAAGCGAGCGCCGATGGTCACTTCGTCGATGGCAATCTGCGAGTCGGTGCGGTCGCGCTGGCCTTCGAGCGTGCTGTCGACGTAGAGCTTCGTTCCGCCCGCGCCGATGGTGCTTGTCATGGTGAGCACGTGGAACGTGCCCATGTCGTGCGCGCTGGTCATCAAGTCGCGCGCTCCGACAAATCCCACGCCTTCGGGGTTAATCGACTCGAACCGCGCGGTGGCGAACCCCCCCTGATCGAGCGTCATGCCGGTGAGGTAGTCGTTGCGCCCCGTTTCGTTGACTGCCGCGAAACCGCGAAAACCGCCTGCGTTGCTGCGCGGCGCGGACACGACCAGCAACGTGAGATCGCGGGTGCGGGTTTTGAGTCCGGCCAGACCGAGATAGTCGTCCTGGCCGTCGAACCGCACGACGGCCCGCTTATCGGCCACAACGATGCGGGGCTGCGCATCGTGCGTTCGCTGCACCACGTGGCGGCCACCGCCCGACGCGTCGTGCCAAACCGCCAGCGCCTCGCCGTCGCCCAGGGGCCGAAATTTCGCCGCCTCGCGAGCGCGATTCTCTGCCGCGGCATCAAGCCAGAGGTAGAGGCCCTCCGTGACATCGAGCTGCTCGTCGGCCCAGGGTTCGGCGGCGCGAAGCGGCGCGGGGCAAAGCGTCGCGACACCCCATGCAGCCGCGGCGACGAGCACAGCCACGACCGCCGCCGCTGATGCCGGCACGGCACGCGAAATCGATAGATTGAATAGTTTCATCATGCCCCGATGCATCCGACGAATAGATCGCGCAGCGCCGTCGCGCTCCGCTGCGCGTCGCGGTAAACCCGGAATCGCGTTGTGCTGCGCGTCGTACAGTGATGCAGCATGAGATTCGATGGTAATCGACAACGCCCGCGGCGGCCAGATTCCCGTGCCTCCGGGCCGGTTTTTTCGCCCCCTTGCACTCCTACCGCGAAGAGCGGTTCGTGGTGTAGACTTTGGGGGGCGCCCCGCGTGGTGACACCGCTGGCGTGCCGTCCCGTGATTGCGGCGGAGCGAATCCCTGCGCTTCGCTCGAATTACCGTGGGGCCGCATGCTTGGCCTCGCGAGCATGAATTCCTGGAGGCCCGAGTCATGTCGCAATATGGACCGCCTTACCAGCCGTACGGTGCTTCCCCTGATCCTTACGCGCGCCCGAAGGCCGGAACTAGCCCTTGGCTGATTGTCGGCATCGTCGGCGGCGTCATGGGAGTAGGAGTGCTGGTTTGCTGCGGCGGCTGCGGGTTGACGATGTGGTTTGGCAAAGGGGTGGTGGAAACGGACGTCGCCAACCAGTTGCGCGATCACCCCGATTTCCGTCAGCATATCGGCGAAATTGAGGAGTTCGAGTACAACCTGACGGCCACGGGCGCCGCGCCGGAAGAAGATATTCACGTATTCGACGTAAAGGGCACCAAGGGAAGCGGCAAGTTGACAACGCGGATTCGCGACGGCGCCGACGGCAGCAGCATTGTCACATGGGCGGAGCTCCGCCTCGAAGGCGGTCAGAGGGTAGAATTCAACCTTGAGTAGGCGACCGCGTTTTTCGGACGCGCGAGCGGACGCTGCGAAATTCAATTCTTTGGGGGAGGGATATGTCGTCAAACTTTCCAGACTTTCCGCAGGGCTCGCAAGGCTTCGATCCCTACCGATCTCCTACGCATGCGAAGAAGGGGGGAGGCAAGGGCTGGATCTGGGCAGTGGTCTTGGGAATCGTGGGAGTGCTGCTGGTGGGCGGCATCGCCGTCTGCTGCGGCGGTCCGTACCTGTTGATGCGATTTGGGTTCCAGGTTATCGCACAACAAATGGAGCAGCAAATTAGCGACAACGAGGTCGTAGTCGAGCACCTGGGAGAAATCCAGTCCTGCAAGCTCAACTTCAAAAAGACGACGGGCACGGGCCGCGACGACACGTTTGTATTCGACGTCGTGGGCACCAAGGGAACCGGCGAAATCACGGCCCAATACGACAAGAATGCGCAAAAGAGGCAACAGTTGGTTATCCTTTCGGCCACGCTGCGTATGTCCAACGGACAAGAGCACGAAATCATCAACGGCCAAGGGCCGGTGGTCCCTCCGATCCCATAATGCCACCCGTTGGAAGTGTTCGTGCGCGAGGGGGAGCGGAACGGGAACACACCGGGGCCGCGCTGAGCAAGTCGCGGCACGTGGGGCACTCGTAACGACAGATTTCTGATATGCACTTCACCAAATACCACGCCCTGGGCAACGACTACCTCGTCGTCGAGGGTCGCGAAGCGGCCGATCGCCTAAATCCACGGGCCGTGCAGCGCGTGTGCGTGCGGCACTTCGGCCTCGGCGCCGACGGCATCCTGGTGCGACTGGCCGATCCGGCGCCCGGCCAGTTCGCCCTGCGGATTCTGAACTCCGACGGGTCCGAGGCGAAGAAAAGCGGCAATGGTTTGCGCATCTTCGCCTGTTACCTGTGGGATCACCGCGCGGTGCGACTCGATCCGTTCTCGGTGCGCACTCCCGGCGGCGAGGTCACCTGCCGCGTGCACGACGGCGGTCGTGTCGTGACGGTCGACATGGGGCGCGTCGCCTTCCACAGCCACGAAGTGCCCGTCGTCGGGCCGCCGCGCGAAGTGATTCAGGAGCCGCTCGCCGTCGACGGCCACTCGCTGCGGTACACGGCGGTAAGCATCGGCAACCCGCACTGCGTCATCATCCGCGACAGCGTGTCGGCCGAGGAAGCGTGCAAGCTCGGCCCGCTGGTCGAAACCGAGAGCTGCTTTCCCGGCAACACCAACGTGCAGTTCGTCGAAGTGCTCGACCGGCGCAACCTGCGGATCGAAATCTGGGAGCGGGGGGTCGGCTACACGCTGGCCTCGGGCACCAGTAGTTGCGCATCGGCCGCGGTGGCGCGGCGGCTGGAACTGTGCGACGCCGAAGTCACGGTACACATGCCCGGCGGCGAGCTGGCCATTGAGGTGAGCCCCACGTACGACGTGCGAATGACCGGCCCGGTCGCGAAGGTGGCCGAAGGGCGTATCAGCGAAGAGCTGTTCGAAGCGGAACTGCCGCCGGGTGCTTTGCCGCCCTTGCCAACGGACGTTGTCGAACCGCCGGCGTGAAAACCGCGCCCCTGCTTGCGTGTGAGAACGGCGAAACCGCAAGCGACGTGGCGAGTGCGACGGTCGCGGAAAACGCGGGATATCGGCGTTTGGTCGCCGCGGGATGCTCGGATCGAAACTCCGCGTCTACTTCTGTCTTTCGCGCGCGTTCTCCGCTCACGCAATCAGCTCGTGCACCACGTTGCCGTGCACGTCGGTCAGGCGGAAGTCGCGGCCGGCGTAGCGGTAGGTGAGCCGCTTGTGGTCGAAGCCCAGCAGATGCAGCATGGTGGCGTGCAGGTCGTGAACGTGGACGGGGTTTTCTACCGCCTTGAATCCGAACTCGTCGGTCGCCCCGTACACCGTGCCCCCTTTCACGCCGCCTCCGGCCATCCAGCAGGTGAAACCGTAGTGGTTGTGGTCGCGGCCGTTGAGCTGCGGCAGCTCGGCCACCGGCGTGCGTCCGAATTCGCCTCCCCACAATACGAGCGTCGATTCGAACAGGCCGCGCTGTTTCAGGTCGGTAAGGAAGGCGGCCAGGGGCTGGTCCCACTGGGCGGCGAGCTTCTTGTGATTCTCTTCCAGGTTGTCGTGGTTATCCCACGGCTGCCCAGCGCCGCTCCAAAGTTGCACGAACCGCACGCCTCGTTCGATCAGCCGCCGCGCGATCAGAAGCTGCCGCGCGTGCGTCCCTTCGCCGTACATAGCCAACGTGTGCTCGGTTTCCCGCGATACGTCGAACGCCTCGGCCGCTTCGCTCTGCATGCGGTAGGCCAGCTCGAACGACTGAATGCGGGCTTCGAGCTGCGGCGCGTTCTGCCGCGCCGCCAGGTGCTCGCCGTTGAGCTGGGCGACCAGGTCGAGCTCGCGACGCTGCGTCTCGGGCGAGTAGCGCGGGTTGCGGATGTTGGCCACCAGCTCTTCGAGCTCGGTGTGCTGGCTGTCGATATACGTGCCCTGGTAGGCGCCGGGCAGAAACGCCGAACGCCAGTTGCGCGTCGATACGATCGGGTATCCACCGGGGCACATCACGATGAAGCCCGGCAGATTCTGGTTCTCGCTCCCCAGTCCGTACGTGACCCAGGCGCCGAAGCTGGGCCGGGAGAGCCTGGCGTCGCCGCAGTTCATCAGCATCAGCGAAGGCTCGTGATTCGGCACGTCGGCGTGCATCGAGCGGATGATCGCCATGTCGTCGACGTGGCGGGCGGTCTTGGCGAACAGGTCGCTCACCTCAATGCCCGACTTGCCGTAGCGCTGAAACGCATAAGGCGACTTCATCGCCGCGCCGGTTTTGCGCTCGGTGCGGAGGTTCGGCGAAGGCAGGGCCTGCCCATGGTACTTATCGAGCATCGGCTTGGGATCGAACGTATCGACGTGCGAAGGTCCGCCGTTCATGAACAGGTGCACCACGTGCTTGGCGCGAGCGGGAAAGTGCGGCTCTTTCGGAGCCAGGGGGAGCGCGGCGGCTGCGGCTGCCGCATCGGCGCTGTTGCCGGCGGGGATTCCGTCGCCGCGGGCCTCGCTCCCCAACAGCCCCGAGTCGGCCAGCACGCCGGCCAGGCCGATCATTCCCAGCCCCATACCGCATCGGCTCAAGAGCTCGCGGCGGGAAAACACGTTCGCCCCCGACTGAGTCGCGTTTCGGTATGCGGAGGACGGCGTGTTCATGGCGTGGTAATTGGGCGGCGAGGGAGGCGTGGTCGACACGGCAGGAACGGCGCGACCATTATACAGCACTTTGGAGACGGGAGCCAAAGCCGCGCCGGAATCGGCAGTGCAAGCGAATGTCGTTACCCCCGCATACGCCGCAGGCTTCTGTTTCTGCTATTCTGGGTGAAAAGGCCGAACCCATGACCGCTCGAATCCAAAATGCTGCCTGTCTGGGTGTCGTTTGCGCGCTCATTGCTGGATGGGCGGTACCGGTGGCGGTGCCCGCGGATGAACCTCCCGCTCCGCCACAAAGTCCGCTTGCGGCCGACGATGCGCTTGCCCAGTTCGTCCTCGCGCCGGGTCTCCAAATCGAGCTGGTGGCGTACGAGCCCGAAGTGGTCGATCCGGTGGCCGTCCGCTTCGACGAGGACGGCCGGCTGTGGGTCGTCGAAATGCGCGACTATCCCGAGGGGCCGACGGACGGCCAGCCGCCGCTATCGCGCATCCGCGTGCTTACCGATCGCGACGGCGACGGCCGCTACGAAACCGCGCGGCTGTTTGCCGATTCGCTCCTCTTTCCTACCGGCGTGCAGCCGTGGAAGGGGGGCGTGTTCGTCACGTACTCGGGCCGCGTCGCGTATATGAAGGACACCGACGGCGACGGCCGCGCCGATTTAGTGGAAACCTGGTTCACGGGCTTCGCCGAGCAGAACCCGCAATTGCGAGCGAACCACCCGGTGCTTGCGCCCGACGGATACATCTACGTCGCCAATGGACTTCGTGGCGGCACGATCGTCGACGCGCGTAATGGCGGCGATCCGCTTTCCATCAGCGGACGCGACTTCCGCTTCGACCCGCGCGGCGATGCGTTCGAGGCGGTAAGTGGCAACGGGCAGTTCGGGCTGACGCTCGACGACTTCGGCAATCGCTTCGTATGCAGCAATCGCAATCCGCTGATGCACGTGGTGCTGGAGGACCGCTACCTCGCGCCGCGGCCACAAGTGGCAATCGACCGCACGACACACGACGTGGCCCATTCGGGCGAGCAGTCGCGCATCTATCCGCTCAGCCGGGCGTGGACCACGTCGAACCTGCACGCGGGGCAATTCACGGCGGCGTGCGGCGTGGCGATCTACCGCGGCGACGCATTACCCGAGGCGTACCGCGGGGCCGCCTTCACGTGCGACCCGACCGGCAATCTCGTGCACTGCGAAGCGATGTCGCCCGCGGGGGGCACGTTCGCGTCGCGGCCAATGCACGAGGGGTTCGAGTTTCTGGCGTCGCGCGACGAATGGTTCCGGCCGGTGAACCTGGCCCAAGGGCCCGACGGGGCGCTGTATGTGGTCGACATGTATCGGGCCGTGATCGAGCATCCCGAGTGGGTGCCGGAGGAGCTGCGGCATCGCCCCGATGCGCGGTACGGCGATGATCGCGGCCGCATCTGGCGGATCGCGGCCAAGGAATGGGACGCCGGCGAGAGATCGCAAGTCCGGCTTTCCCAGCGCGATTCCGGCGAGCTCGCGGCGCTTCTCGAACACCCGAATGCCTGGCACCGCGAAACGGCGAGTCGTTTGCTTCTTGAGCGCGGCGAGCAGGGAACGGATGGCCTTGTGCGGCCGATTGCGCAGAGGGGACATACGTCGGAGGCCCGCTTTGCCGCGCTTTCGCTGTTGGGCGCATTGCACAAATTCACAGCGGATGATGTTGTCGCGGCTCTCAAGGATGAAGATGGGCGAGTGCGCCGCGCGGCAATCGTGCGGACGGAGCCGTGGCTCGGGCGGTACGAGCCGCTGACGCGTCAAGTGGCGGCCATGGCAAGCAACGATGACACGGGCGTGCGTTTCCAGGTGGCGCTGAGCCTATCGACGGCGCGAGACCCGCATCAAGCGGCCGGTCCCGTCGACCACTCGGCCGAACTCGACGCGATTGGCCGCATCGCCCTGTCCGACGCTGACGACGAGTGGACGCGCCGCGCCGTTTGGCTGGCCGCCGCCGGCCGATCGGATCGCGTGCTGGCTGATGTGCTCGCGCGGCTTGCGGAGGCTGATCGGCCGGCAAGTGCGGGGCAACGTGAGGTGGTTAAGCAAATGGCCGCGCTGTGCGGACGCGAAGAACGCCCGGAATCGGCACAGGTAGCCCTGCGAGCGCTGTTTGCGCTCGATCCTCACCACGGAGTCGTGCGCATCCAGCGCTCGGGGCTCATCGGATTAGCCGGTGCGGTGGCGCAGCGGGGCCAGTCGCTCTCACAACTTCTCGAATCAGCAGCATCCGCTGAACAACACGAAGCGCTGCAGGGCGCATTCAACAAGGCGATCGCCGCAGCCGCGAAGACCGCGAGCGACACCGAGCCGTCCGACGAAGTGCGCATCGAGGCGGTCGAGCTATTGTCCTTCGCGGGCGATGCAGCCGATGCTCGTGCCGTCGTCGAGCAGCTTGCCGGCGATGAACCTTCACGAGCGGTTCGCGAAGCTGCATTGGAGGCGGCGGCGCGGAATGCGTCGCGCGAATCGTGGCAGATATTACTCGCGCGGTTTTCCCAGGAGCCGCCGTCGATCCGACGCGCAGTATTGTCCGGCGCGCTCAGCCGTTCCGATGGTGCCGACATGCTACTGGATGCGATCGAAGCCAGCCGCATCAAGCCCGCCGAAATCGACCGATTGACCGTCGACCGGCTGCGCAAGCACGGCGACAACGCCGTCCGCAGCCGCGCCATCAAGCTGCTCGCCGCGGCAGTCCCCGCCGATCGGCAGAAGGTGCTCGACGACTATCGCCCCGTACTCAAGCTAGAGGCAGACCCACGGCGCGGCCGCGAGGTGTTCGCCCGAAACTGTGCAGCGTGCCACCGCATCGGCGACGTGGGCACCGACGTGGCCCCCGACATCTCCGATTCCCGCACTAAAACGCCCGAGCAACTGCTCGCCGACATCGTGCAGCCGAATCGGGCCATCGACGGCAACTATGTCGGCTACACGGCCGTGACGACCGACGGCCGCGTGCTCGAGGGAATCGTCGCGTCGGAGTCGAGCACGGCCGTGACGCTGATCGCCCCCGAAGGCAAGAGTATTACGCTCCCGCGCGATCAGATCGACGAGTTGCGTTCTTCGGGCCTGTCGCTGATGCCCGAGGGGCTGGAACGAGAGCTTCCGCCGCAGGCGATGGCCGATTTGATCGCGTTCATCAAGGGATGGCGGTACCTCGACGGCCTGACGCCGCTGTCGGACGACAAGGAGCGGTAGGTGCGGTGGCCGTGAGCGTCGCCTCTCGCTCCGCGAGAGGGCGCTGCGTTGCGCGCGGACGTTCTCTCGCGGAGCGAGAGACGACTATGATGGTATCCGCTTTCCGTATTCCGCTTTCCGCTTTTGAACACCGCCCACGCATGACACAACCCCTCGCCTACCTCGACGGCCGCCTGATTCCGGCCGAGCAAGCTTCGGTGCCGGTAACCGACGCCGGCTTCGTGCAGGGCGTAACGGTGGCCGAGCAGATGCGCACGTTCGGGGGGCGCATCTTCCGCCTCAAGCCGCATCTGGCGCGGTTGGCGCGGTCACTGAAGACCGTGGGCGTCGAGCCGCCGATTCCCGCCGACGAATTGGCCCGCCCCGCCGAAGAGCTGGTGGCGCACAATCACCGCCTGCTTGCCGAAGGGGACGACCTGGGCCTTTCGCTGTTCGTCACGCCGGGGACGTATCCGACGTTCGCGCCGACGGGCGAGTCGCGACCATTGGTGGGGATGCACACCTATTCCCTGCCGTTTCATCTCTGGGCCGAAAAGTACCAGCGCGGCCAATCGCTGGTCGTGACCGACGTGCGGCAAGTGCCGGCCGAGTGCTGGCCAGCCGAGCTCAAGTGCCGAAGCCGCATGCACTACTACCTGGCCGATCGAAAGGCGCGGGAAATAGCGCCCGACGCCCGCGCGCTATTGCTCGACGAGCAAGGCGACGTGGTCGAGCTATCGACGGCGAACCTGGTGGCACACTTTGCGGGCGAGGGACTCGTTTCGCCGCCGCTGGAAAAAATCTTGCCCGGCATCAGCATGTCGATGGTGGCCGAACTGGCACAAGAGCTCGGCCTGCGCTTCTCGCACCGCCGGCTCAAGCCCGACGATTTACGGGCAGCCGACGAAGTAATGCTGTGCAGCAC
>CAYQAJ010000085.1:15215-18313 GCA_964415245.1 uncultured Pirellulaceae bacterium
CTCACGGCAAGAAGCTGTTGATCGTGTTCAAGTAGAAAAAGAACATGCGGAAGATGAAAAATACGATGATGACCGCCACCAACCCCCAGACGGCGACGCTGGAAATCACCGTGAGGGCCCGCATCAACGCCTTGGCCCGATTGCGATAATCTTGCGACAGGCGGGACATCGTTTCGGAGATCGAGCCGGCCAGTTCTCCCGTTTGCAGGGTGATGACGAAGTCTTCGGGGAAGGCGCCGGTATGCCGCAGCGCCTCGTGCATCTCGCCCCGTTCGTCGAGCCAGCGGGTCACGGCATCGCTACGAGCAACGAAGTAGCTGTTCTGCGACGCTTCCAGCGCAAGCTGCATCGTGGAGATCGCGCCCATGCCGGCATGATGGGCGGTGGCCAGCGCCCACGCCATCCGCGACAGGGCCATGGTGCGCAGGCAGGCGCCCAAGAGCGGGATTTTGAGCACCACGGCCATCAGTGGCCCGGTCCACAGCCAGCCGCGGCTCAGCAGGAAGATGAAGGTGCCCCCGATCAGAATCAGCGTGCCGACCACCGCCGCATAGACCAACAGACCTTTGGTGCCCATGAGCCCAAAGCCCAGGATGTCGACCGGCTCCTGCGGCGCCAAAAAGGCCGGCAGCCAGATGACCGCGCCGATGATGACGATCGCCACGCTGAGCTGAAAGACAGGCCAGGCGATGGCGAGGAGGAACTCGCGCCGCAGTTGCATCAGGTATTCGTAGTGGTCGGCCAACTGGTCGAGCACCACTTCGAGGTGACCGGTCTTCTCGCCCACCCGCACGAGGGCCACGACCAGCGGCGGAAAGAAGCCCGCCTGGTCGGCCATCGCATCGGCCACGGCGTCGCCGGCCGACGCGCGGCGGCTGATATCCTCGAAGTGCCGCCGCGTACCCCAGGAGGCGACCTCCGCTTCACGCTGCCAGACGCTTCGGGCATCGAGACCCGCGTCGAGCGAAACGGCGGCTCGGCGGCACATCTGGACGAGATGTCGGGAACTGATGCGCGGCATAGTGTGGATACGATTGCGCCGGTGCGAGGCTTAGGCGACGTTCAAAAGCGGAATACGGACAGCGGAAAGCGGAGTGCTCGGCAACGCCAACCGTTGCCTCCTATTCAGCATACGGGCTCTGCGGCGGCAGTGGTAGCGCCGCTCCGCCCCTGCCCGAACTGTGAGGGCATGTGATAAAATCCGGTTTGCGGCGGGATGCCGGGGCGGTCCGCCAGCGGGGTTGCACTACCTGATGGCCGAAAAGCTGCATTCGTGACGCACTGCTACAGCACAGTTGCCATTGTTGGCGTGGGGTTGATCGGCGGCTCCGTCGGCTTGGCGCTGCGCCGGCGGAATCTGGCCGAGCGGGTCGTGGGCATCGGCCGCAGCACCGCCAGTCTCCGCAAGGCCCAGCGGCGGGGGGCCGTCACTAGCACGACGACGCGGCTGGAGCAGGGAGTCGCCGACGCCCAGCTTGTCGTGGTGTGTACGCCGGTCGAGTCGATCGTCGAGCACGTTCGGGCTGCCGCTCGCGCGTGCCCGGCCGGGGCGCTGATTACCGACGCCGGAAGTACCAAGGGCCAAATTGCCTCGTCGCTCGACGGTGAGTTGGGGCGCGACGTGAGTTTCGTCGGCAGCCACCCGCTGGCCGGCAGCGAGAAGAAGGGGCCCGAGTTCGCCGACGATCGCTTGTTCGAGGGGCGCGTCGTGGTGATTACGCCCACGCGGCGGACGCGCAAGGAGAGCGTGCAGGCGGTTGAACGATTCTGGAAGTCGTTGGGGGCGCGCGTCGTACGCATGTCGCCCGACGCGCACGACGAGGCGGTGGCGGTCACTAGCCACGTGCCGCACGTGGTGGCATCGGCGCTGGCGGCGGCGACGCCCGAGGCGCAGCTTCCGCTGGTGGCGACAGGCTGGCTCGATTCGACGCGCGTGGCGGCCGGCGACGTGGAACTGTGGACGCAGATTCTCATCGAGAACCGCGACTCGGTGCTATCGGCCTTGCAACGATACGAAAAGGGACTGGCGTCGTTTCGCGCGGCGCTGGCAAAGGGCGACCGCAAGCGCCTGGCCGCGCTGTTACGAGCAGGAAAGGAACGCCGTGACGCTGTGGGAGATTGACATCTACCCCGCCGCGGGGCAGGTCGACCTGGCCGGTCGCGGTGTCGCCGCCGACGCCGCCGACCTGGGGCTGGGTGAGCGGCTATCGGTCGCCGCCGCGCGCGGTTTCCTCATCGAGGGGGAACTCCACGAAGCGCAAGTGCACCGCGTGGCCAGCGAGCTGCTTACCGACGCCGTGGTCGAACGATCGGTGGTGGCCCGAGTCGGCGATGCGGCCCTCAATCGCCCGCCCGACGGTTGCCCGCGATTGGTACACGTGCTTCCCCGCCCGGGCGTCATGGACCCGGTGGCGCAGAGCGCCCAGGCGGCGATGGCCGATCTTGGCGTGCGGCCCGCGGCGGTCCGCACTCTTCGCAAATACTGGCTGGCCGACTTGCCAAACGAGCAGCTCGAGCGGCTTTGCTCGAAAGTGCTGGCCAACGACTCGATCGAGCAAGTGATCGTGGGTCCGCTCACTTTGAAGCGGCTGCAACTCGGTTCGCCCTACGAATTGCGCGTCGTGCAAGTGGCGCTGCGGGAGCTCGGCGACGACGATCTGGTCCGCCTCAGCCGCGAACGGCAGCTTTTCCTGTCGCTCGATGAGATGCGCACGATTCAGGCGCACTTTCGCGAACTGGGGCGCCAGCCAACTGACGTCGAGCTCGAAACGATTGCCCAAACGTGGAGCGAGCACTGTAGCCACAAGACGCTCAAGGGCCGCATCGAGTATCACGACGAGAAGGGCCAGCGCTCGTTCGGCAACCTGCTGCGCGAGACGATCTTCGCCGCCACGGTCGAGATTCGCGGCCGACTCAGCGACGACGACTGGTGCGTGAGCGTATTCGAAGACAACGCGGGCATCGTCCGCTTCGACGAGCAATACAACGCCGCTTTCAAGGTTGAAACGCACAACCATCCCTCGGCGTTGGAGCCGTACGGTGGGGCGAATACCGGCCTGGGCGGCGTGATCCGCGACATTCTGGGCACCGGCCTGGGG
>CAYQAJ010000086.1:0-8367 GCA_964415245.1 uncultured Pirellulaceae bacterium
TCGCCGAAGTCGCGGCGCAGGGCGCGCACCTCCTCCTCGCCGCCCACTTTGCACGTCGTGGCGCAATCGGCGTTCGTGGGCGGCGGCGGCGTCCCAGTCGATGTCGTCGAGATGGGCCCGCATTTCGGCGAGCTGGGCATCGCTGATGGGGAGCCCCAGTTGCTTCTGCGCCGTAGCCAGTGCCAGCCACAGCCGCCGCCACGTGCTGAACTTGCGCTGAGCGCCGAACAGGCGGCGCATTTCCTCCGAGGCGTAGCGGGAGGTCAGCGGGTTTTCGTACTCTTGGTGCGACATGCTGGGGGGTCAAGCGGTAAGAGGGATGGCCGGGACGCGACCGTTCGACAGTCCCGTCCACTGACACCACTCTTCAACTACGAGAGCCTCGGCCGTTGAAGCTCCAAATCCCAAACCACAAATCACAAACAACTTCCAATGTCCAAATCCCAAACGGCGCGGGTCACCGGGGCATCGCCAGCCAAGCGTCCATGCTTGTATTCTACTGGCAACACGAGCCGACAGCGAACCGGGGCGTCCCCACCTGCGCTGCAACGGTGATGGTGGGATTCGATGTGCGGTCAAGCCCCGGCCAGCCGACAGTTCACATATTCGTCGCGTCGTCGGCCGAGGCGCCGCTTACCAGGGCGTCGAGGGCGGCGGCGATGATTTCCTTGTGTTCGTAGGTGCGCGCGTACACGCGGCAAATCCGGTGGCTGACGGGCAGCCGGCGGTAGAGCTCGTGCGCTTCCAGCTTCCGCACGATCCGCCGCGACGAGTCGTACAAAAAATTCTGCCCGGCGGCGGGGCCCTTCGTGTGAGGGCGGTGCAGGTGCCGGGCGATATCCAGCCGTAGCGGCACGTCGGCCAGTTCGCGCGGCAGGCCCTCGCGCACCTTTCGCTCGACCAGCGCCGCGTCGCTGAACAGGCTACTCGCTTCCGAATCGCCCTCGGCGAACACGAGCGTCCGCTGGCATACCATCTTCCACGCTGTTCGACGCTCGAGCAGGTCGCGCCACCCGTTGCCGAGTTCCCGCAGCGCCGGGTCCTGGCTGCGGTGCCACCGCCCCACGTCGACCAACAGCGACGACTCGGTGAACTCGCGATACGCCTCCAAGTGGTCGAGCGGGTTGCCCGGAAACAGGTGCTGCTTGCTTTGGGCGAACAAGTCGGCCAGCGTGAGGTCGATGGCCCGCACGGTGCGGTGGAAGTAGATCGAGCGGAACAGCTCGGCCCGCACGGTCAGAAACCGCAACAGCGCCTCGATGCCGCGGTCGTGAATCGTGAGCCCGTGCTCGCTCATGAAGCTGTAGTGCAGCAGCCGCTCCAGGTCGAACGCCCGCTGGCTGTAGCCGGACATGTAGGCGTCGCGGAGGACGAAGTCCATGTTGTCGATGGTATAGAGGCCGCTGAGCAGGCTTCGCAGGTGATGCAGCCAGCGGGGCAAGTCGCCCGCTTCGTCGGTGCGCGAAGGCCGCACGACGAGCCACGCCACGTGTTCGGGGTCGAGCCGCTCGTCGTCCGCAAGCCGCGAATTGGGGTTCCGCCGCACGCCCCGAAGCGGCTCACCAAGCTCCTGGCGGATGATTGCCGCGGTGACAGTCTCGTGGGTCAGGCCGTAGTCCTTCAGAAAATGCTCGTCGAAGAAGTGGCCGAAGGGGCCATGGCCAAGATCGTGCAACAGGCCCGCCATCCGCAGCAGCGTTTCGACGTATCCCCGGCTGGGGACATCAGGGCACACTTCGCGCAGGCTGTCATAGAGCGCCGCCGTGGCCCGGCTTCCCAGGTGCATGGCCCCCACCACGTGGGCGAACCGCGTGTGCTCGGCCGACGGATAAACCCACCACGCCGTCTGCAACTGGTGGATGTGCCGCATCCGCTGCACCCAGGCGTTGTCGAGGATGTCCCGCTCGGTGACTTCGCCCTCGACCTCCGCCGCGGCGGTGAAGGGGATGTAGCCGTGAATGGGGTCGTGCAGCAGGTTTTCCCGGTCGTAGGCCCGCATGGGTGGGATTATGCCGGTCGCGCCCGCGAGCGTAAAGCATGCGTTGTCGTCGTCCGGGCGGCTTCGCACAACATTCGTCACTCCTTACCCAGTTTGCATCCCTTGCCCGCCCGGCACTGTCGGCCAAGGTCGCAACTGTCGGTCTTGTCGCTATTTGAAAGTGCCGATATAAGAACAACCGCTGATATCTTGCGCGGACCTCCCACCCTGCGCGCCCCGGCCTGCGAGCCAATCCCAAGCCCGTGCAAGGATGCGGACGGCCCCCCTGTTGTTGTTCCGCGAACTGCGCCCCGCCGCGATGCGCCCCGGCGCGATGCGCCCCGGCGCGATGCGCCCCGGCGCGCCATTCGCCGTTGCCCTGGGATGGGCACCGAGAACCCTCGCCCAAAGGAGTATCTGCGTGTCAACACGTGTCGCATTTACGCTGCTCGCATCGTGTTTGGTGTGGCTCGCTCCCCTCTCGGGAATTCGTGCCGCGACGCCCAGTGCCAAGCTTCTTCCCGACACGACGAAGGGTTACCTGTCTGTCACGGACGTCGACACGCTGCTGGAGAAGTGGGAAGAAACGCAGCTCGGGCAGTTGATGGCCGATCCGGTGATGAAGCCATTCGCCGAAGATCTTCAGCGACAGATTCGGGCCAAGCTGCAGCGCGCCGGCGTCGAGCTGGGGCTGACCTGGGACGACTTGCGCGCCCTGTATGGCGGCGAGCTGTGCATGGCGGCCGTCCAGCCGGGCCATGACAAGAACCGGCACGCACTGGTGCTGCTGATCGACGTAACCGGCCACGAGGACAACGCTCGCGACCTGCTGGCCAAAGTGAGCCGGAACCTGGCCGACAAGGGAGCCAGGAAGGAAGTCGTAAAGATCGGGGCTACGGAGCTGTCTATTTACACGCTTCCCAAGAAGGCGGAGGAGATTCGCCCGGCAGTCGCGTGCCATGCGCTGTTCGGCGATCAGCTCCTGGCGTCGAACGACGCCGAGGTGGCCGCCGGGGTGCTGCGCTGCATTGAGGGCGAGCACGCCGATACGCTGGCGAATGTGCCGGCCTTCCAGGCCAGCATGGCGCGATGCGAGAGAGAGGCGGGCGACGACGTCCCACACATCCGCTGGTTTGTCGAGCCGTTCGGCTATGCCGAGGTGGTCCGCGCCGCCGCCGGCGGTCGCAAGCGCCGCGGCACCGACATGCTCAAAGTGCTGGGCAACCAGGGTTTCAAAGCCATCCAGGGTGTAGGCGGCCATGTGACGCTGGCCACCGGCAAGCACGAGCTATTGCATCGGACGTTCGTTTACGCTCCGCCCGTCACGATCGATGGCCGGCCCGCGCCCGAGCGCTACGAGCTGGCCGCCCGCATGCTGCAGTTTCCCGCCAAGACGCAGGCCGACGGCCTTACGGCGCAGAGCTGGATTCCCCGGCAGTTGGCCACGTACGGGTCGTTCAACTGGAAGATGAAGGAGGCCTTCGGTTACTCCGAATCGCTCGTCAACGAGATCGCCGGCGAGGAAGTGTTCCGCGAAGTGATCCGCGCCATCAAAGAAGATCCTAACGGACCCCAGGTTGATATCGAGCAGGGGGTGATCGCTCATCTGGCCGAGCGAGCCACCATCGCGGCCGACTACCGCCTGCCCATCACGCCCAAGAGCGAGCGGCTGCTGTTTGCGGTCGAGCTGACCGACCCGGACGCGGTGGCCGCAACCGTCAACAAGGCCATGGAGACCGACCCCGACGCCCGCAAGCGCGAGTTCGAAGGGCACGTGATCTGGGAAATCCTCAACGAGCCGGCAGAGCACGAGGTGGCGGCGCCCAAGATCGACGGCCCCGGCTTCGGCTCCTTCGGCGCCGTGGAGGAGGAGGAAGAAGAGGACGTGGAGGAAGCGCGGCACATTCCCAACATGGCGATCACCGTCGCTCACGGCCATTTGATCGTGGCGACGCACGTTGACTTTGTGGTCGACATGCTCAAGAAGATCGACACCGACGACACGCTGGCCGAGGCTGCCGATTACAAGACGGTCAATTCCATGCTCGACGAGCTGGGCGCCGACCAGGAGAGCATGCGGCTGTTTACCCGCACCGACGAAGCGTATCGTCCCACCTACGAGCTGATCCGCCAGGGCAAAATGCCCGAGTCGGAAACGCTGCTAGGCAAGGTGCTCAACCGCTTGTTGGGAAGCGACGAAGAAGGCGTGATCCGCCCCGCCGAGATCGACGGCAGCAAATTGCCCAATTACGACGCGGTCCGCCGCTATCTGGGCCCCGCCGGGTCGTACATGCAGTCGGAGGAGGACGGATGGTACGTCGCCGGCTGCGTGCTGGCCAAGGAAGTGCTTCACGTGGCCGAAGGCAGTCGCGGCGGTGGCTCGGTGTCGGCCGATGCGTCACACAGCGACGAGGTGCCGGTCATCGACGCATCGGATGACGGCGCTGCGCCGGTTATTGACGCGACGAACGACGGTGAGGCACCGGTTATCGATGCCACGCAAGACGGCGAAGTGCCCGTCATCACTATCGGCGACGAGGACACCTCGCCCGCGCCGTAAAGCGAGTGCCGTAGGGCAGGCACCGTTCACGTCGCCCACGCGCTTCTCGAAGAGATCGGGGGCCGGCAACCAGCACCATGCTGCAGCCGATCGGCGCGGCGTAGGGCCGGATGAAAACCCAGGCGATCGGTCACGGGTTCCAGGTCGATTTTCCCGACAATCAGCCTGACGCCGGTTGTCGATTCGAGGATGCCAAGGAGTTCCAGCGCCTTGGTCGCCTCCCGGCCGCTGAGTCGACTAACGACAAACTTCTCTGCCAACTCGCTCTCGGTCGGCAGGCGCCCGCCAGGAACAAGCCTCTCTTGGGCGATGAACTCCCTGATCCGTTGCGCGACCTCATCGCGGATCTTTTGGCGGCGTACGGTCGGTCACATTAGTGCGTGCTCCATTGATTCGGAGTGCCGCTTGTGGCCGATCCGGTGAGAATCTACATTACCTGACAATCTGATGAACGACTGTTTCCTGCCTTCTCAATGCCGGGACGAACAAGGCCCCGCATGCCGACCGTCGCCGTCACCGACTTCACGTTTCCCGCCCTCGACATTGAAGAGGCGATCCTGGAGCCGCTCGGTGCCGAGTTGGTCAGCGGTCAGTGTCGCACTCCCGACGCGCTAATCCCGCTCGTAAGCCAGGCCGACGCCGTCATTACGCAGTTCGCCCCCGTGAAGGCCGAAGTCATTGCCGCCATGCAGCGGGCGCGGGTCATCGTGCGATACGGAGTCGGCGTCGACAATGTCGATCTCGATGCGGCGCGATCGAAGGGAATCCCGGTCTGCAACGTGCCCGACTACTGCGTCGACGAGGTGGCCGACCACACGCTGGCGTTTTTGCTGGCGACAACGCGGCAGGTCGTTACCAATTGCCTGCACATCCGCGACGGAAAGTGGGGGCTCGCCACGCCGCTGGATCAGATGCGCTGCCTGCGAGATATGACGGTCGGCATCGTCGGATTCGGGCGGATCGGCCGCGAAGTGGCGGCCCGCCTGGCGCCGTTTAAGTGCAGGCGGCTGGTGTTCGATCCCCTGATTCCCGAGGATATCGTTCTGGGGGCAAGGTGTGAGGCGGTTTCGCTCGACGAGCTGCTTGCGCAGTCGGACGTCGTGACCTTGCACTGTCCCTCGACGCCGCAGACACGCCGGCTGCTGAACGCAGGCCGGATCGCCCAATTGAAACGGGGAGCCATCGTGATTAACGTCGCGCGGGGCGACTTGATCGAGACTCCGGCCCTTGTGACCGCATTGCAAGAGGGTCACATCGGCGCCGCCGCGATCGATGTCTGCGACCCCGAGCCGATTCCGCTCGACAGTCCGTTGCGCTTCCTGCCTAACGTGATCGCGGGCTCGCACATCGCCTCGGCCAGCGTCAAGGCCTCCCGTACCCTGCGAGAGACTGCGGCCCAAATCGCCGCGGCGGCGCTGCGTGGCGAGCCGCTACCGAACGTCGTGAACGGAGTGAAATCGGGATGAGCCACGGCATGCTGGAAAGTGGCGGCTGCGCCAAAACGTCGTCGACCGTGCGTTACTTGACCTGAACGGACAACCAGCCGTGCTCCCTTCCGTTGCGTAATCTGCCATGCCCGAAACGTGCCTCCCCGACTGGGGTAAAGCCGATCTGCCCGAACCCAGGCCGCTGGGGCTGCGCAATCTGGTCGGCTTCATCGGCCCGGGCATCGTCATGTGCGGGATTCAAATCGGCGGCGGCGAGTGGCTGTTTGGTCCCGCGATCACCGCCAAGTATGGCGGTGGGCTGATGTGGATCGCCACCATCGCCATCATCTCTCAGTTGTTCTACAACATCGAGTGTGGGCGATATGCCCTTTTCTGTGGCGAACCGGTCTTTACCGGCTTTATGCGACGCCGGCCGGGACCGGCGTTCTGGATCGCGTTGGTGATGCTCTTGAGCGTCGGTGCGTTGATTCCCGGCCTGTCGACCAATGCCGCCGTATTGATCACCGCGATGTACTTGGGCGGCCCGCCCACAGCCGACGACGCGTTCCTCGTCAATACGATCGCCTACATCTGCCTCGGCTTGGTGGTGCTGCCCGTGCTGATCGGCGGCAAGATCTATAACACCATGCAGGTAGTCATGACCGCCAAGGTTGTTATCGTGCTTGGCTTTTGCTTGTTCATCGGCGTGTTCTTCGTTAGCGCCCAGGGCTGGTTCGACGTGTTTTCGGGCTTTGTGAAGTTCGGAAACGTTCCCGTCGACGACGGCCACGGGGGCGAGAAGGTCGTCAACATGTTTTCGCATTATGCCCGAACCGGCCAATTTCCCGTGGTGGCTTTGACGAGCATCGCCCTGTTGGGGGCGTTTGCCGGCTATGCGGGGGGTGGCGGATTGTCGAACTCGACGTACGGGAACTTCGTTCGCGACAAAGGTTGGGGCATGGGCAGCCAAGTGGGCGCGATCCCCAGCGCGGTCGGCGGCAAGTACGTGAAACTGAGCCACATTGGCAAGACCTTTCCCTTAACCGCCGAAAACCTGCGACGATGGAAAGCGTGGTGGAAGTACATCCTCACCGACCAGGTGCTCATCTGGGCGCCGGGATGCTTCATGGGCATGGCGTTGCCCGCGCTGTTGTCGATCGAGTTCGCACGCAGCTCGCCGATGTTTAACGCCGACGTACCTTATGCCCAAACGCTGATTTCCGCCGACGGTCTGCGTCACGCGGCCGTGCTGAGCGCACCCCTGGCGCAGGCACTATGGGTCGCAACTCTGTTCGTCGGTTTGATGGTCTTTCTGCCCAGTCAGATGTCGATCGTCGACGATTTCTCGCGGCGATGGACCGACATCATCTGGTCGGGTAGCCGCCGGGTACGCGAAAAGATGGAACCACACCAGGCCAGGCACATCTACTACACCATTCTGGGACTGTACGTGTTGTGGTCGTTCGTCGCGGCAACTATTTTTCTGCAATTCGGCGACGCGCCGAAGGTGATGGTGCTGGTGATTGCCAACTTGAATAACGTGGCCCTCGGCGTGACGTCGTTTGTCATTCTGTGGAACAATCTCACACTATTGCCCAAGCCGCTGCGACCGAAGTGGTACAATCAGGTCGGTATTATCACGTGCGGAGTGTTTTATCTGGGCCTATCGGTGCTGGTTTTTGTCGCTACGATCATGCCGTTATTCTTCCCTAAAGCAACATGACGCCGTTGTTCGATCTGTCGGGAAAGGTCGCCGTCGTTTCGGGAGCCGCCAGCGGAATGGGCCGCGCGATGTCGATCGCCCTGGCCGAAGCGGGCGCCGACGCGCTGTTGGTCGATATCGACGAAGAAGGAATGAGCCGCACGGCAGAAGCGATCCGGCAGCTTGGCCGCAAAGTTGTAGCGGTTCGCTGCAACGTCTCTCAGCCGGACGAGATTCGGGCGATGTTCCGGCGGCTGGACGACGAGTTCGGTCGCGTCAGTTTTCTGGGCAACGTCGCGGGCGAGGCGGTTCGCAAAAAGCCGGAAGAGATTACGCTCGACGAGGTCGAGTGGACGTGGCGGAATCTGGTTTACGGACGCTTTTGCTGCTGCCAGGAGGCGGGGCGGCGGATGCTGGCCGCCGGAGGTGGGAGCATCGTCAACATCGGCTCGCTGGCCAGCATCACGGCGATGGGACGAGGCCACATCGCTTATAGCATGGCGATGGGCGCAGTGGCGCAGATGACGCGCGAGCTGAGCACCGAGTGGAGCGGACGCGGCGTGCGGGTGAATGCCATCCTGCCCGCTCAGGTTCTTAACCCAGGCTTGGAAGCGCGCATCCAAGCCGATCCCCGCATCCGCGAAAAATTCCTCGGCGGCATACCGGCCGGTCGATTCGGCCGCCCCGACGACATCAAGGG
>CAYQAJ010000086.1:8467-18256 GCA_964415245.1 uncultured Pirellulaceae bacterium
GGCTGCTCGCAAGGTCGCGGCGGCAGCATGCACTTGTTCAAACCGGAAATTGGCCTGATGGGCACCAGCGGCATCGTCGGGCCGTGCATACTGCAGGCATGCGGCGGAGGATACAGCTTCAAGATCAAGAAGTCCGACAACGTCGCCGTCGCGTGTTTTGGCGACGGGGCCGTCAACAACGGCGCATTCCACGAAGGCCTGAATATGGCCAGCATTTGGAAGCTGCCGGTGATCTTCCTATGCGAGAATAACCAGTTCGCCACCGAGGTTCCGTTTCGCTACTCGAGCGGCATTCCGGATGTGGGCCGACGAGCGGCGAGCTACGGCATTCCCGGGGTCGAGCTCGACGGAAACGACGTGCTCGAGATTCATCGTGTCGCCCACGAGGCAATTGAGCGGGCTCGCAGCGGCGGGGGACCGACGCTCATCGAGTGCAAAACCTACCGCACCCGAGCGCATGCCGAGGGAATGGGGGATTTTACCTATCGCACCAAGGACGACGTGGAAGAGTGGAAACGGCGCTGCCCGATCGAGCGGCTGCGAAGACACATCGTTGCCGAGGGCACAGCCACCGACGACGACTTGAGCGCCGTGGACCAGGAGATTCGCGAGCTGGTGGAGGAGTCGCACAAGTTTGCCGAAGCGAGCGAGTATCCCTCGAGCGACACGGCAACGACGCACGTCTACTGTGAGGCGTCGCCGTCACCCCCCCCTGCCCCGCCGCCGCCCGGCACTCGCGACATAACCTTTGTCGCGGCAACGCTGGAAGCGCTCGATCACGCCATGGCTGAGAACCCGGGCATTTTCGTGATGGGGGAAGGGATCGGCGTCCGCGGTGGGAATTTCACGACGACGCTCGGCCTGTTCGACAAATACGGCGCGGACCGATTGTGCGACACTCCGATCTGCGAACGGGGCTTTGTCGGGCTCGGCTGCGGAGCGGCGATGACCGGCACGCGGCCGGTGATCGACTTCATGTTCATCGACTTTCTGAACGATGCTTTTGGCGAAGTGGTCAACCAGATCGCCAAAATGCAGTACATGAGCAGCGGGCGGCTCAAAATGCCGATCCTGCTTCGCGGATGCGGCGGCATCGGCCACTCGGCTGCGACACATCACTCGGGCCTCTACCATTCGATTTATGCGCACATCCCGGGTTTGCGGGTAGTGATGCCGTCGACACCGTACGATGCAAAGGGGTTGATCGCCCATGCGCTGCGCTGCGATGATCCCGTGCTGTTTTTGGAGCATCGCGAGCTGATGGCGCTCAAAGGACCGGTTCCGGAGCAGGATTATGAGATTCCGTTCGGCCAGGCGCGCGTCGTTCGCGAAGGTAAGGATGCAACGGTAGTTGCCCTCTCGCTCATGGTACATCGAGCCCTGAAGGCCGCGGAGGAATTCGAGAGCGAGGGCATCTCGATTGAGATTGTTGACCCGCGCACCGTTTCGCCGCTGGATTGCCGCACGATCCTGCAATCGGTGGCCAAGACCGGTCGCGTATTGATCGTCGACGAGGCGTTTGCGCCGTGCGGCGTGGCGTCGGAGATCGCCGCGCGAATCGCCGACGCGGGCTTCGACGATCTCGACGCACCGATCAAGCGACTGGGCGGCGCGTTTACGCCGACCCCCTATGCCCCGACGCTAGAGAAAGCGATTGTGCCCCAAGTAGAGGACATCGTGCAGGCAATTCGCGAACTGCTGAGCGAATGAAATACCTGAGATTCACTCCCTATCAGGACACCTCTCGTTTGACGAGGCGTACCCCAATGTCGCTTTTCGCGTTGGACATCCTGCTCTCGACTCTCGACTCTTGACTCTCGACTCTTTGTCCCATGGCCATTGCAATCGTCGTTCCCCGTCTCGGCTGGTCGATGGAGGAAGGTACGTTTGCCGAGTGGCTCAAGAAGGAAGGCGAAGTCGTCAACGCCGGCGACATGCTGTTCGTGCTCGAAGGAGAGAAGGCGTCGCAAGAGATCGAATCGTTCGATTCGGGCATTCTCTACATCCCGCCCGATGCGCCGCAGCCAGGCGATGCGGTCGTGGTCGGCCAGCGGCTGGGTTTTTTGCTTGCGGAGGGCGAGGCTCCGCCGAAATCGAACGAGCCCGCCGTGTCGCAGGAGTCGCGGCAAGCGCCGTCCGCTGGCAGAAGGCAGGCTGTAGCTCCCACAGCGCGGCGCGTTGAGAGAGAGTCTCCCACAGCCAAACGATTGAGCACTGCCGCTTCGCCTCGAGCACGGCGCAAGGCCCACGAGCTCGGCATCGATTGGACTACCGTTACCGGGAGCGGGCGGAACGGCCGCGTGCGGGAACGGGACGTTGTCGCCTCGTCGCAGTCGCGCGCTACGCCGCCAACGTCGCCGACGCAGCCAACTCGCGTGGCCGTCCCCGGCTCAGTGCGGCCGCTATCTGCTATCCGCCGCACGATCGCGCAGCGCATGATCGCTGCCGTTCAGCAATCTGCCCCGGTTACCTTGACAACAAGAACCGACGCGTCCCGCCTGGTGGCGGTGCGGGAGCAGTTCAAGGCCGGCGGCGCCAAGATCGTTCCCAGCTTCAGCGACATCCTGGTGAAACTGGTCGCGTCGCTACTGCGCGAATGCCCGGAACTGAATGCCTGTTGGTACGATGACGCGGTTTACGTTTACGACGAAATCAACGTCGCGATTGCCATCGATACCGATCGAGGCCTCGTAGCTCCCGTCCTGCGGCAAGCCGACACTTTGTCTTTGGAAGAGATTGCCGTTCAGTCGGGGCGGCTGATCGAACAGGCGCGCACGGGCCGCCTGTCGGAAAGCGACTACCGGGGCGGCACGTTCACCATCACGAATCTCGGCATGTTCGATATTGATTTCTTCACGCCGATCATCAATCTGCCACAGGCCGCTATTCTGGGAGTCGGCCGCATCACCGACGAGCCGATCGTCGTAGAGAGTCAGGTCGTCCCCGGCAAGGTCCTGTCCCTCAGCCTGACTTTCGATCACCGGGTCATCGACGGCGCTCCCGCCGCCCGCTGGCTGCAACGACTCACGCAATGGATTCGACAGCCGCTCGAGCCGCCGTTAGCGGAATAGGGGGACAGGCACTCTTTGCCTCGGGGACTCGGCAACGCGAGCCAGTCCCCGGCGGGTTGGATACTGGCGCTAGTACTTCGACTGCATCAGTTCGATGCCCGTCCGCATCACGCGACGCCACTGCGAGTCAAGCTGAGGAGTATGTTGCGGATCGTGTTTGGCGATGGCCTCGCACAGAGAGTCGAGCCAGATCTCGTACAACTCGGGTCGCACGTCGTGCTGCCGGCGGTTGTGCGATTCGGCGAGCTTTTCCACCTCGGCGCGGGCAATCGGATCCCCCTTGTAAAGCCGCAGCATCCACAGCAGCGAGGCCATCACGACCTGCTTCTGCATTTCCATGTCGGTGCCGGCAAATTTGCGCCGTATTTCCGGCGACTTGGCAAAGAACAGGTCGTAGAAAGTGTCGAACAGGCCGCCCGCGTCCTCACAGCGATGGTAACTGTCGAGGACGGCCTGATAGTCGGGACCGTTTGACGGATTGGACGGGTTCGCGCCCGGCGCAAACCGTCGTTCCCATTCTTCGATTTCGCGCTGGAACCGTTCGTGCAGCTCGCAGCCGCCTTTCTCGTGCTCGGCTTGGTGAAATGCGGCTGTTACCTGCCGGTCGTCTTCCTCCGAAAGGCACCGCTCGGCCATCATGAACAGCACGTTGTTCTCTTTGGCGATGTGCTCCCGCAGCAGCGCCGCGTACTCGCTGGCGGCTTCGGCAAACGCTTCGCAATGGCACGGCGAGCAGCGCGTGGCTGCGTCCATCCTGGCCACGCACTCGCGGCCCACCGTGTGTTCGTGCAGCATCACGCCGATGGGCCCGCCCTCGCGAGCAATGCCTCGTTGTTCCAAGAGTGGGAACAAGACATCCTCTTCTTTGGCGTGGTGGCAGCGGTCGGCGAATCTGCGGAAGAAGTCGACGGACCACGGCGGGAAGCCGTCCGGAATCCGCGTGCCGGATTGGATTCTGTCAACGGTCTGGTCGAGCAGGCCCAAGACTCGCTCGATTACGTCATGCTCGCTATTGAGCAAATCGGTCGATTGCATGCTGGGCCTCCCCTTGTTCGAAGCAACCACAAGGGAGCAGTTCGCTTCGACCCACTGAACAGTTGGCTACGAACAGGTGAGCATGCACCCCTCGCATTCTTCGGGGCGCTCGGCGGCGGTCGGCGAGACGGTGCGCGTGGCGGCTTCGATGCGCAGTAGCGATCGTTCAGCTGGAACCAACGCCGCGAGAAAGAGTGCGACCCCTTCGTAGAAGCCGCTGGAGCTTTCCCGGGCAAGTAGCCGGCAAAACGCGGGGGCCCACCATGCCAGGTGCTCCTTGAGGAACCGCGTTTGCGCGTCGCGGCAGACGGCGGCTTTGTCGCAACCATCGGGCTGTTGGTGCTGGAGCGCTCTTCGCTCCATGTCGAGCAACAAGGCCATGAACTCCAATTCCAGCACGATGTGGTCGTGCCGCTCGGGATGGCTGGACGACGGCTCTAAGCCGAATGCGGCATAGAACCCGGCGATGTCGGCCAGCGCCTGCGATCGCTGGAAAGTGAACTTCTCAGGGATGTATTCGGTCTCGTACGGCGGGCAGGCCTTGGAGACCAGCAGGCCAAACGTCCGTTCGTACTGCTCGTTCAACTCGGCTGCGGAATCGGGCAGTCGCGCGAAGACAGCGGCGGCATCGAGTCGGGAAAGGGGCTGCTCTCCCGGCGCAAGCGTGCCCACGCTCGCGGCGGGTTCGTTGCGCAGAATCTCCGCCGCTTGTTCCAGCACAGGATCGCCGCGGAGCGCGTTCAATCGCTCCCACGCGCCGGCTCGCGGATCGAGCAGCGACAAGGCCGCGAAGCGGTAGAGCGACTGCCTGGCTAGATTCAGAGCCGGGTCAAAGCGCGGGTCGGCATGCGTTGATGCGGTCATGATTGTGTCTCGTGGCGACCATCTGGGAACTTGTTCCGATGCCCATCCGTGGGCGACCGGGGGCCGGCTCAAATCGAGTTCACGTGTATTTCCTTCGGTCGCTCGAACGTGGGCTCCTCGACCGTGATTCGCACGACCTCTTTGTCGAACTTGTTGTAGCCGATCACGGTATCGTTGAAGATTTCCTGCGTCTTGGTGTTGCCGTCGGGCATGGTCACTTCGACTTCGGCCACCTTCGGGCCTTGTTGGATCTCGTAGCGAAAGAGAATCTGCTGCTGGGCACGGAACAATTGCAGCACGGCCAACAGCTCGCGATCGGGGCAACTGTACTGCTCGATGGCGTGATCGACACCGGGGCCAAACATCTGGGTCAAGTACGGTCGCGGCACCCACCGCGGCGGGATGTAGAATCCGTTCGGCTCGGTGCCGAACTGCGGATACAGAGGCAATGCCACCTGTCGTTCGCGGATCAGGTAGTACAGGGGGTTTTGGGGGTCGCTGGCCCACTTGCCGTCGTCGGCGATCTTCACCAAACCCTGCAGGCGAATTTTGCCCACGCAGGCGGCCATGCAGCGCGTTTCGCACGGCGCGCCGTCGGGGCTGATCGTCTCGTCCTTGCCCTCGACCCGAGGATAGCAGCCGATGCACTTCTCGCTGGTCCGCGTCGTCGGGCGGTAAATGGCCTTCTTGTAAGGGCAGCCTTCGACGCAGTAGCGATACCCGCGGCAACGACTCTCGTCGATCAGCACGATGCCGTCTTCCGGCCGCTTGTAAATGGCGTTGCGCGGGCACGAAGCCAAACAGCCCGGATACGTGCAGTGGTTGCAGATGCGTGCCAGGTGAAAGAACCACACCTTGTGCTCCGGCAACCGCGCCGAACCGCCGTACTGACCGTCCTGTTTGAATTGGTCGCCCCTTGCCGTGTCTTCATGGATATTCGGATGCCGCCACTCGTCGTCGGCTGGCAGGTAACCCAGAGCCTTCTGCGGTCCGTAATCTGGACGCGGTTTTTGCTCCGCGGCGTCGAAAATCGTCATCCCATCGAACGTGCCATACGGTTTGCTGGCGGCGTCTTTGCTGCGCGCGTCCCAGACTTGCCCGCCGGGGTTGGCCTCCTCGAGCATGGCCAACAGCTTCGCATCCCAGTGCTGCGGGTACCCGCCGTACGGTTTCGATTCAACGTTGTTCCACCACATCAGCTCCTGCCCCTTGCTGAACGTCCAGGTGCTTTTGCAGGCCATGGTGCAGGTCTGGCAGCCGATGCAGCGGTTCGTGTTGAAGATGAACGCGAACTGCCACTGCGGATGGCGTTCCTCGTGCGGATAGCTCATCGGGCGTCCGATTTGCCAATTGAACACGTCCGGCATGATCGTGTCTCCTTTGCGCGGCCGTTGTGGTCGCGCGCCAAGCTGACATACGGCTCGGCCGACGCGCGATCGGCACGAGGTCGTGTGTCGCGGTCGGGAGACCGCAACACAACAGTGGGTTACTTGGGCAACTCCAATTGCACAAGCTGGCCAGGAACTGAATCTGATTCCACGATCTTCACGCGCGTCACGCCCGACCGCGACAGGTTCTCCGCAACGCGACGACGCAGCTCGTCTTCGCCGTGCCTTTGCAGCAGCCCATGAAGTCCCACATAGAACGGATCGCGGGCCAGCCGCATGACCGCGTCGAGGTCCCAGCCGATGCGGGCGTACTCCTCGACCAACAGACGCAGCATCAAGTCGCTGTCACCCGCCACTTCGAAGCCGGTCAATTCCATGGGGTCGTCGGGCAGTAGCTCCCTCGTGGCCGGATGGACTTTGGCGGGCGTTTCGCTGTTTTCCGACATCGTGCTTTCCCTTACGTTCGAACCGTCACATACCGACCGTCCAGGTACAGCTCCTTCTGCGGCGTCTGCTCACCCGGGCTGTAACCGGATTGAGACGGCTTCCACACACCCACGCCGCCGATGCCGCCCGATTCCGCTTTGGTGACGCGGACCAGCGTTTCCTTGGGCACCGTGTTGATGGCGTGGTTATCGACGTCGAAGCCGAAGGTGAACCCCATCGCTCCGGTCTTTTTGTGGAACAGCGTGTCGGTCTGGTGCATGGGCATCATCCAGTTGCGGGTGATGCTCTGGTGTGAGCCGTAACGGTAGCTGGCCTGGTAACCCGTTTCGGCGGACAGCGCCCGGCCGTCCGCGCGCGTTTCGTGCGCTCTGACCGAACGTTCCGAGGCGATCCATCCGGTGTGTTTCATGATCGTGAAGTTGTAGGGCAAGCCCGGATTGAACTTCACGCGTACCATGCAGCGAAAGGCCTTGTGGCGGAAGCTGCCTTCGTCCTCTTCCCAGCCGATGTACGGCCGGTCGGCAGGATTGGCATCGACCCACACGTAGTCGCCTTCGTTCAGGCCCGCGTCCTTCGCCGCCTGCGGATTCATCTGAATTTGCCGGTCGGCCACGCCGGGCTGCCGCTTGTCGGTACGGTGCGGGTCGCCGAAGTTGTCGCTCCAGATCCAGTGCCAATCGACCGTCGACCACGACGAGTGCGTCGAGTGACGGCTCTTGGGCGTTGAGCAGAAGAACTTAAAGCCCTGCGTCCAGAGCGGATTCGCCGTCCCCTTCACATCCGCCCACGACATCTTCACGTTGCGGACCTGCCGCAGGTCGGCGTCGAGCGAATCGAGCGGAACGCCGTAATCGTTGGGCCGGACGTAAGGACTCGTCGAAACGATCACGTTGGGCAGATACGGCGTGGCTTCGACCGGCTCGCGATGCACGATCAGGTTCTCGCCGAAGTCGATCGCTTCGGGGATATCGCAGTAACTGTGCAATCGGCCGCTGTCGGTATAGAACGGAATCGAATCGTGAATCTGCTCCCAGAATGGTACGCGGGGGAACGTGCGATACAGCATCAACGCCGCGCCGGGCTCACCGTGCTCGCCGGCCAGTATCTTGTCGACGTTGTACGGGCCATCCTTGCCGCGCGTGGTCGTCGAGTTGTCGAACACGCGCTGGATGTAGACTTTTGCCTTCCGCTCGGTAATGAACCGGAAGTAGTCGGCGAAGCGCCGGTCACCGGTTGTGTCGGAAAACGCCCGTGCCACGCCGGCGAACACTTCGGCGTCGTCGACGGTGTCGTATACCGGTTTGACGCCTCCTTTCCAGATTTGCAGAAAGGGATTCGAACACGACGCGCCGCATTCGACGTCCTGAAACTCGACCCACGAATTGACCGGCAACACGATGTCGGCATACTCCGCCGAACCGGTCCATTCGATCTGCTGGTCGATGACCATGTCGGTCTTCGGCAGCGTGTGGACGATGATGTTGTAGATCCACTTGGCCTGATTCAACCAGTTGGCGTTGTTGTACCAGATCGCCTTGGTGGGCGTCGGCATGTGCGTTTTGCCCGTAAAGACTTTGCGTCCTTCGGGCGTATTGATGGCCAGGATCTTCTCGCCGCACGCCCAGTACGAGGGATCCTCGCCGTCGCCGGCATGTCGCAGATGGTCTTTGGTGATGCGGGCAGTTCCATCGAGAACGGGGTTGAACGGATCCTCGTGTATGAACGCGCCGACGCCCGGTCCGCTCCAGGGCGACGCCTGGAACACGGCTCCCTTGTAGTTGCCGGCCCACGTGTATACGCCCGCGCCGTGTTTGCCGATGTTACCCGTGAGCATCATGGGCAAGTAGCTGGCGCGATTGTGCAGCGTGGCGTGAAAGTAGTGGTTGATTCCTTCCCCGATGTGAATCGCGACGGGATGTCCGGCTTGGGTGGTGTTCCAAATGTCTTCGGCCAGCCGCCGGACGAGCTCTTGCGGCGCACCGCTGATCTCGTGCACCGTGTCGAGGTCGTAGTCGGCGAGGTGCCGCTTATACATTTCGAGGACCGGCATCACCTCGATTTCCTCGCCGCTTGCGAGCCGCACCGGATACGTGCCTTCCAATGCGGCGTTAACTGCCATGTTCTGGCCCACTTCGTCCCGCGAGATTGCGACGACCCCATTCGCGTCCGCATCCCACACGCAAAAGTCGCCGATTCTTTCACGCTGCTGGTCCGTCAATCCTTGAATCTGGTACGACGGACCGCCGGACAGGTCTTTCGGGCGGTAATCGGCTTCGACGTCCTCGGGCCGCAATCGTTGGAGATTGTCCGTGCGCACCAACAAGGGGAAATCGGTGAAACGGCGGCAGAAGTCGGCGTCGTACCAGTTGTTGTCGATCAGCAGCTTGGTCACGCCGAGCAGAACCGCCGTGTCGGACAAACCCGGCCGCACGCTGATCCAGTAATCGCTCTTCGTCGCCGGGCAGTTGTACTCCGGCGCGATATCGACCAATCGTCCGCCCCGCTCCATGCACTCGTTGAGCCAGTGCGACTCGGGCATCTTATTTTCGATCAGGTTCTTGCCGATCTGGATCACCAGTTTCGAGAATCGCAAATCGTTGAAGTCCATGTCGGCCGTCTGCAGACCGTGCACGAACGGATGTCCCGGCGCCTGATCGCCGCGCCAGGTGTATTCGTTCCAGTCGCGCCCGCCACGGGCTTGTTCCGGCGGAACGCCGCGCACGTGATGGTCGAGCAGGCACAGCATATTTACGAAGCGATAAATGCCGAATTTGCCCACGATTCCGTGTACCGGCAGGTTCGAGCCGAATTTGATGGTCCGCGTGCCGGCGTCCTCGACCTTGTCGATCATCAACGGATCGTATCCGTCGGCTTTGAGTCGGCGCTTGCCATCAGGCCCGCTGTACGTGCGCGCGAGAGCTTCCAACCCCTTGGCGACGTACTGAAGAGCCTCATCCCACGTGACGCGTACTAAACTGTCGTTG
>CAYQAJ010000087.1:0-18124 GCA_964415245.1 uncultured Pirellulaceae bacterium
GCGCGGCGCAACACTGATGTCCGGCGCCAAAAAATGTGGGTAAGAACAAGGCCGGCAGGCCGGGGGTTGGGTTGCCCGGCTCTCCGGCCACTCTTCATTCTGCACTCTTCATTCTGCATTCGCCCCGCCCCGCTTTCCGCTTTTGGCTGCGTATACGTGTCTGCCTGCTCGATTTCCACTCCACTGCGATGGTAGAATTCGCATGGAGGACCAACCCATGCCGTCGCTGCAAGGTCAATTGTTGGTGGCGTCGCCGCGATTGCCCGATGAGAATTTCTACCACACGGTCGTGCTAATGATTCAGCACACCGGCGAGGGGGCGTTTGGCGTCGTGCTCAACCGGCCCAGCGGCGTGACCGTTGGCGAAGTTTGGAAGAAGGTTTCCGAGCATGCATGCGACAGCCAGGAGCCGGTGAACGTGGGCGGGCCCGTCGATGGGCCCCTCATCGCGGTACACACCGAGCCCACGTGTTCGGAGAACGAAGTGCTGCCCGGCGTGTATGTCGCCACGCAGAAGGATTTCCTGGACAGCGTCGTCACGCAAAAAGGGCGGCCGTTCCGCGTGTTCAGCGGCTACGCAGGTTGGGCCGGCGGCCAGCTCGAAGGGGAGCTGAAGATGGGCGGCTGGCTCACCATGCCTGCTACGTCGGACCTGATCTTCGGCCGCGAGGAAGATCTGTGGCGCGAGGTGATCCGCGCGATCGGCCGGGACGTGCTGCGGCCCGTGTTTAAGGACCGCAAGCTGCCGGACGATCCGTCGGTGAATTGAGTTCAGAAGCTTTCAGCGCTCAGCCGGAGGAAGTCAGTTGTCAGTTGTCCGTTGTCAGTTGCAGCGGAGGGCGATTCAGATCGTCACCGTGTCGGCGCCTGGATTCCCGCCTGCGCGGGAATGACGTGAGACGGGCGATTTGCAACCGACAACCAACCACCAACAACCGACCACCAACAACAAACAACCAACGACCAACAACTGACCACGGACAACTGACAACGGACAACCACCGGTCTCCGCTTTTGGCCACGTTATAGTTCGAGCGGAAAGTCTGAAAGCAGTTCCACGCCCGTCTCCGTCACCAGGTAGTCGTTCTCGATGCGCATGCCGACCTTCAGCTCGGGCGCGTACAGGCCGGGCTCGGCGGCGAAGACCTCGCCCACCTCGAACGTGTCGTCCCAGTTGGGGTTCAAGTGCGGCCCCTCGTGCGGGAACAGGCCGATGCCGTGCCCCAGGTGGTGGTTGAAAACGCCGACCGGTGCCTGGTCGAGCATCGCTTGCGCCTCGTGGAATAGCGCCTTGGCGCTGGTGCCAGGCTTTACCGTTCGCTCAATGTGCTCGAACACGCTGGTCACGTGTCGCCACGCTTCGAGTTGCACGTCGGTGGGCTCCGTGACGGCGACTGTGCGGCAGTTGTCGGCGAAGTAGCCGCGGAAAGCGGGCCCCAGGTCGAGAATGTACAGCTCGCCCGCTTCGGCGCGTCGTCCCCGGCGTGGCGGTCCGCCGCGAGCTCCGCACTGGTAGTCGTTGCCGGTACCCGTGAGCATCTCGCCCAAAAACTCGACGGCGGCCGCCTGGAGTGCATTGAACACTTCGATCTCGCTGATGCCGGGTTCGATGATTTCCCGCGCGACCTGGTACATGCGGCCCGTGGCGGCGATCGCGTGCTTGAGCCGGGCCAGCTCGTCGGGGTCCTTGCGGCGCCGCAGGCCGTACAGCACGGGTTCGACGTCGACGAGCTCCGCTTCGAGCGGCACGGTCAGGTGGGGGCTGAGGGTCGAGAACGCACCTCCCATTCGCTTCGGCCGCACCTTTCGTAGCAGGGCGTCGACAAGCACTTCGGACGACGCGGCTCGCTGGTCGTTGCGAAGCGTCGAATGCCAATTCGCCTCGTACGTGAGAACCTCGTCGGCGGCTGCCACCGCCGGGAATCTGTTCGGGGCGACCAGGATCAACTTGCCATCGGCGGTGAGCGCCGCGGCGGGTTGGTGCGTCCACGCGAAACGCGGACCGGCCAGCCACTGCACGTGCTCGATCTGCGTCACCACGACCACGTCGAGGCGAAGACTTTGCATTTCGTCCAACAGGCGAGCTTGCCGCGATCGGCAGGCGGCCACGTCGATGTCGTAGAGGCTCATGTTCGGTTGTTGCCTTGCGGTGGTTCGAGGTGCTGCGCCGTTCGAAGGCACTGCAATTCAACCTATCGAGGAGTGAGCGGCGTTTCCAGCCCGCCGTTTCAATCGAATCACCGCCGCTTGCCGAAGTAGCTCGATTCGCAAGAATTCAGCCGTGGCGCAGCGGCGGCTGCTGAACTCTTGCGAGTCCAGCTACGCGGTCGGCTCGTTCGCGCGCACGCCGCTTGCGACATCGGACAGTCTGCCGTAAGGTGAATCATCTCGCCGAACGGCCGGAACGCGGTGGGATGTGCCGACCCTGGCATTGATTTCCTTCCCGATTGCTGCGCGCCTGGATCGACGTGCATCTCGCCGCCGTCGGCTCGCCTATCGTTACCCGTTTCATCATTCAGCTTGCCGGTCGACGCCATGCCTGATCGCACGATTGCCGTCGGCGATATCCACGGCTGCGACCGCGCTTTGGCTGCGATCTTGGAGGCGGTCGACCCACAAGCGGGCGACACGATCGTCGCACTGGGCGACTACATTGATCGCGGCGAGGCCAGCCGCCAGGTAATTGAGCGGCTCCTCTCGCTATCGAAGCGGTGCACGCTCGTACCCCTGTTAGGCAATCACGAGATCATGATGCTGCGCTCGCTGGAAGACGCGGTCGAAATGCCCTTCTGGCTGGCCTACGGCGGGGCCGAGACCCTTTACAGCTACGGTGCGATGCTCGATCGTTTGCCCGAGGAGCACCTGGACTTCGTGCGAAATTGCCGCCGTTATCACGAAACCGAAACGCATCTGTTCGTGCACGCCGGCTACTCACCCATGCTGGCGCTGGAAGAGACGCCCGAAACCGTGCTATTCTGGGACCATCTCAACACGCGGACGCCTGTTCGGCACGTGTCCGGCAAGCGGGCCATCGTCGGGCACACGCCACAGACCAGCGGCGAGATCCTCGATCTGGGACACCTGCTATGCATCGATACGTTCTGCTTCGGCGGCGCCTGGCTGACGGCGGTCGACGTGGAATCGGGCACCGTGTGGCAGGCGAATAACAAGGGGGAGCTACGCGCCGACGCGCCGACGGTACCGAAGTGGAAGCGATAAGGGAAGCGGGATAATGACGAATGTCGAAGCACGAATGACGAAAGAAATCCGAATGACGAAGCACCAAGCAATAGTTTTCAGTTTTCAGTTTTCAGTTTTCAGTTGTGGAGAAAGCGGAAAGCGGAAAGCGGAGAGCGGAGGATCGGGTCTTCATCCGCTTTCCGCTTTCCGCTTTCCGCTTTGGTTCACAATCATCGCGATATGTCTCGCGTTCGCGCTCTCCACGCCAACGCACGCCGCGCCGCCGAACGTATTGCTCATCATTTCCGACGATCAAGCTTGGGGCGATTACTCGTTCATGGGGCATGAGGCGATCAGCACGCCCAACATCGACCGCCTGGCAAAAGAGAGCCTCACGTTTACCCGTGGCTATGTTCCTTCCAGCCTGTGCCGGCCGAGCTTGATGTCGATCATCACGGGACGGTATCCGCACCAGCACAAGGTGTCGGGCAACGATCCTCCGCGCGGCACCGACCGCACCGAGATGCTCAAGCACATTCGCGGCGCGGTCACGTTGCCGAAGCTGCTGGGCGACGCTGGCTACGTGAGCCTGCAAACGGGCAAGTGGTGGGAGGGCAATTACGCGCTGGGCGGGTTCACGCAGGGCATGACGCACGGCGATCCCGCGCGCGGCGGACGGCACGGCGACGACGGGCTGGCGATCGGCCGGCAGGGGCTCGCGCCGATTTACGATTTTCTCGAGTCGCGCGGCGACAAGCCGTTCTTCATCTGGTACGCGCCGTTTTTACCCCATTCGCCGCACAATCCCCCCGACCGGCTGCTCGCAAAGTACCGCGGCAAGACCGACTCGCTGCACGTCGCCCGCTATTGGGCCATGTGTGAGTGGTTCGACGAAACGTGCGGCGAGCTGCTGGACTACCTGGATCGCGAGGGCCTGGCCGAGAACACGCTGGTCGTCTACATAGCCGACAACGGTTGGATTCAGGATCCCGAGTCGCCACGATACGCCGAGCGCAGCAAGCGGTCGCCCTATGAAGGGGGAGTGCGCACGCCGATCATGTTTCGCTGGCCCGGGCACATTGCGCCGCGCCGCGACGACGACACGCCGGTCAGCAGCATTGATCTGGCCCCGAGCATTCTGGCGGCATGTGGCATCGACCCGCCAAAAGGGATGTCCGGCTTTAGCCTGCTCGAGTCACGCGGGCTCGCTCCGCGGCGCGACGAGGGAGTGTACGGCGAGATTTTTGAGCACGACGTGGCGGACATCGACAACCCGGCCGCCAGCCTGCTCTTCCGCTGGTGCGTGGCCGATCGCTGGAAACTGATCGTGCCGCACGGCGACCGCGCGAAAGACGGACCGGTCGAGCTATTCGATCTCGCCGCCGACCCGCATGAAACGAAAAATCTCGCTGAGCGCGAGCCCGAGACCGTGCAGCGGCTTTCGGCGCGGCTCGACGACTGGTGGCTGCCGGAAAAGTAGGACCATGTCTTACCCGTGTCTCGCCATTCACGGCGGTCAGCCCGCGATTCCCGAGGGACCGCCCGATTGGCCGCCCGCCGATGAGCAGGTTCGCGCCGCGCTCCTGTCAGCGTACGAAGACGGAAGCTGGGGGCGCTATCACGGACCGCACTGCGCTCGGCTGGCGGAACTGCTCGCCAACATGCACGCGGTCGAGCACGTGCTGCTTTGTTCGTCCGGCACGGTGGCGGTCGAAATTGCCTTGCGCGGTCTGGGAATCGAATCGGGCGACGAAGTGGCGCTGGCGGCGTACGACTTTCCCGGCAATTTTCGCGCAATCGAGGCAGTGGGTGCGCGGCCCGTGCTGGTCGACGTTGACCCGCGCACGTGGAGTCTCGATGCGGCCGCGCTTGCCGAAGCGATGAGCGCCAAAGTGCGGTGTATCATCGCTTCACACCTGCACGGTGGGATGGCCGACATGCCGGCCATCTGCCGCGTTGCCTCCGAGCACGGCGCAACCGTGATCGAGGACGCCTGCCAGGCGCAAAGCGCGAGAGTGTATGGGCGCATCGCCGGCACGTGGGGCGATGTGGGCGTGCTGAGCTTCGGCGGGAGCAAGCTGCTCACGGCCGGACGTGGCGGCGCGCTCGTCATGCGCGACGCGATGGTTCACCAGCGCGCCAAAATCTTCTGCGACTGGGGCAACGATGCGTTCCCGATGAGCGAATTGCAAGCCGCCGTGCTTCCGCCGCAGCTCGAAAAGCTCGCCGCGCGCAACGAGACACGGCGAGACAACGTGAAACGATTACTCGCCGCGTTGCGCGAGGTGAAAGCGCTTACGCCGGTTTTGAATCCCGCCGACGCCGGCCACGCAAGCTACTACAAACTCGCGTGGCTCTACGATTCGTCGCACTGCGGCGGCGCAAACCACGAATCATTCGTCGCCGCCGCGCGGGCCGAAGGCGTCGCCCTCGACACCGGCTTTCACGGCTTCGCCCGCCGCCCGGAACGCCGCTGCCGCAAAGTCGGCGACCTCCCCCATGCCCAACGTGCAGCCGAATCCACTGTGCTGCTCCACCATCCCGTCCTGCTTGAATCGGCCGAAACAATCGACCGCGTGGCTGCCGCCCTACAAAAAGTTGCCACAGGGCTGGTGCGGTGATACAAAGTCGAGGTCATCGACGCGGCATCTCGACCACCGTTGGAGTTCCTACACAAGGATCGGCGGATGACACGAACACTTCTTACCATTCCGGTACTCATCGCGATGTTATCGCCGATCAGTATTCCGAGTTTCCCAGTCGCGCGCGCCGACGATTCCACGAACGATGCATCGGCCAAGGAACTTTTGGAACTAGCATCGCAAGCGGCCGAATCGGGCGACAGCGCCAAGGCCGTCGAGTTGGCCACTGCCGCCACTCGTAAGCAGCCTGATCTAGCTGGTGCTTGGTATCTGCGTGGTCGCGAGCATTTTCGACTGGCGCGGTTCGACGAGTCGCTGGCTGATTTCGATCGGTTTGTCGAGCTGCGCGCGGATCTCGCGTCGCGGCAATGGGAGCGGGGCATCACCTGCTACTACGCCGGCAAGTTCGAGCAAGGGGCCAAGCAGTTCGAGCTGTACCAGTCGTTTCACGACAACGACGTGGAGAACTCGGTGTGGCGCTACTTGTGCATGGCCCGTGCGGAGGGGGTCGAGAAGGCTCGCGACGCGATGCTCCCGATCAAGAACGACCCCCGCGTGCCGATGATGCAGGTGTACGAGTTGTACCGCGGCCGCGCCACGCCCGACGACGTGCTGACTGCCGCTAACGCCGGTGAGCCATCGGCCACGGAGCTCAACCAGCGATTGTTCTACGCCCATCTGTACCTGGGCCTCTTCTACGAAGCGGCGGGTGACAAGGAGCGGGCCAAGACGCACATCATCGAAGCAGCCGACAAGCACAAGATCGGCCACTACATGTGGGACGTGGCGCGGGTGCACGCAGACCGACTGAGGGAAGAGGGGGAGAAAGGCGAGTAGCGCGCGCCAAGGACTGTAAAGGGCGAAGCAGGCGGTCGTGGCGGAAAAGCGCTTGCATTCTGGGAAACGTAGCGGCCAGAATGGGACGTCGTTGCGCTCATCCAGTCTTCCGAATCGCGACGCGTCAAGGATTCTTCCATGGTAACGCTCGCTGTGACGATTCTGCTGGCCGCTTTTATATTTGTCTCGCCGGTGTGCTACATCATCGTGCTGGTCAAGATGTTTCAGAGCGGCGACGGGAAGCTTGGTGCGATTTGCATCGTGCTGACGATTTTCTGTGGAATTGGCCCCCTCCTGGCACTCATCATTGGATGGATGAATGCCAAGGAGTACGGGGTCGAAACGGTCATGCTGATCTGGACGACGGCAATCCTTGCGGGCATCGTGGGCGTTGGGCTTAGCTCAATGTTGCCGACCTAGCTTGACGACGCGGCGGGAATGTTCGCAGTTTGCCAAAGGAAGTCTGTCGCGCCGTCGTATCTCGTCCCTTCGGCCACGACGTATCGTTTTTCGACAGCCGCTCGAAGTAGTTAAGAGCCATGACCAAGCCGCAGCCCGAACCGGTTGATGCGAAGCAGGTGCGCGAGCTTGCCCTTGCAGTGGTTGCCGCCGACCGCTTCCCGCAGCTTGCTTCGATCGACGGCGATCAACCGCGGCTGCGGCCTGTTTCGCCGGTGAAGACTGACGGCTTCACCATTTACGTAGCCAACTTACGCTCGTACCACAAGACGGTTGAGATCGCCGCCAACCCGAAGGTCGAGCTATGCTACGTCGACTCGGGGCACAACCAGGTCCGCATCACGGGCGTGGCCGAGGTGGTGACCGACCGCGCGCTGCTCGGGGAAATCTGGGAGGCCAATCCGCTGCTGAGGCAGTACCTGGGCACGCTCGACAACCCGGAGCTGATTCTTTACCGCATCAGCCCGACGCGCGTCCGCTACATGCGCGAATGGGCGCTGGAGTATTACGAAGTGCCATTGCGATCCTGACGGTAAGTGAGCCGACGCTCGGGCGAAGAAGCTCCAAATCCCAATGTCCAATCTGGATTCGCGACGCACAGAACTCGAATTGCTGAAAGCGATGCGAACGCTGCATCAGCCAGAGTACGGCGTCAAAAGCGCTAAGGTCCTGCGCATGGCGATGAGCGCCATGGGGAAGTTAGACGACTCGTGCGAAGAGGCTCTCTGCAATGACGGCATCGAGGATTCGGTCACGAAAACATTTTACTTCGCACTACGGCAATTGATTCGCGACGGATTTGCGCAAGGTCAAGGGGACTTCGAGCTGCCCATGGGGCCGCGTTACACCGAATGCCGAATCACTCCCCTCGGCTTGCAGCGGCTCGTGACGTTGGAACACTCGTCGTTGGACAAAGACCGATCCTAGTCCGTCATTCGGGCTTCGACATTCGGCCTTCATTCGTCATTCGGGCTTCCTCATTGTCCGGGGGGCGGCATCGGCGTGATTTTTGCCAAAAAGTTTTGCTGGCACGGCACCGCCCCATCGGGCGGGGCCGCGCGCTTTCGCGCTGGAAGGCGCGCCACGGTGCGCGTCGACGATTGCCTCCTCCGCGTCAAAAAATCGGCCGATTCCCGGCAGAAACGGGGCGCGCGGGGCTGCGCATCGTCGATCCGCGCATTGCGAGCGGTCCGCTTGCGGTTCGGGCCGTCCCTCCGCGGCGCCGAAATCTCAATTGACAAGAACGCCTGATTTTCAGTAACAGTTACCCGCGCGGGTCGATGGTGCCGACAGAAGTTAGTGCGGGCCGGCTCAGCAGATGCCGGTCCATCCTTCCTTTCCCCCCTAGAGTCTCAAGCCATCGAAAAGGCTTTGCGCGTCGGTGCGAAGCATCGCGCCCAAGGAACTGCTTCTTCGAGCTTGCACCACGCGCACGGCGACCAGCATGATACCGACCGCTCCGGAACAATCGGCGCTCCCCCGCGCTTCCGTTTGGGAACATGTGTCGGCGTTTCTCTCGCGCCGCCGCGTTGCCATCTCGATCATCATCTTCTTTAGCTTGATTGCCGAGGACCTGCTATCGGGCGTGCGGCCTCACGACGTGCTCAACGTTCGCGACTGGCACGCGGTCGCCGGAGCGCTGTTGGTGCTGGGCGGTCTGGCGCTGCGAAGCTGGGCTGCGGGAACGCTTCGCAAATCACAGCGTCTGGCCACGACAGGTGTGTACAGCCTGATGCGACACCCACTCTATGTGGGTTCGTTTCTGGCCATGATCGGGTACTGCCTGATCATCGGCGATCCCGAAAACTTCTGGATCATTCTGGGGCCGGTGTTGGCCCTCTATCTGGTGCACGTGCATTGTGAGGAGCGGCGGCTCAAAAAGAGATTTGGCGATGCCTGGGACGAGTATGCGCGGCGAACGTGGCGGTTCCTTCCGCTACGGCTGTCGTCGTATGCTCCCGGCGAGTGGCGGCTCTCTCAGTGGTACCTCAATCGCGAGCACGTGACGGCCGGGGCGATGCTACTGGCGTTCGTCGCCCTGTTTCTCTGGGGGCACGGCTATCTGCACGTGTAGGCGGAAACGAATGCCGGGGCCGAACTTTGGGTCCCGCGCCGTCCCTCGCGCGTCATTTCCGGGAACTCGAAGGGACGTGTCCGATCGCTCGCGGGCGGCAACAGAGCAACGCGGCGGTCGTGGCAACGCGGCGGCGGCCGCATCTGGGCAGTTGAGCAATCGCTGCGGCCAGGGCAGGGCGGCCCTTCCCCCTGGTACTTTTGTCGCGATCGCGCTATAATGGCGGCGGTCGATTTGACGATGCGAACCGTTGCGCCGCCTCTTCTTGCAGGGAAGCCGGCCCGCAGCACTCTTGCTCGCCCTTTCCACCTGGCGGGCCACCACTCTGGCCCCTTTCGATTCGGCTCGGAAAGTAACGCAGGGCCGAGATGTTCTTTGAGGAGTTGCACTGTGGGCAAGAAGCTGTATGTCGGTAACCTGAATTACAAGGTGAACAACGAGGCTCTGGAAGAGCTGTTCTCCCAATATGGGAGCGTGCGAAGCGCCGAAGTGATTCAGGACCGATCCACGGGAACCAGCAAGGGCTTTGGTTTCGTGGAGATGGAGAACGACAACGAGGCGCAGGAGGCCATTCGCGGCCTGCACGACACGACGGTGGACGGCCGCCCGATTGTGGTGAACGAAGCCCGGCCGCGGGAAGACCGTGGACCCCGAGGTGGGGGCGGAGGCGGTCGCGGCCCGTCGCGAGGTCGCTACTAAGCGATCCATTCGACAGGTCGATGGAACGATCCATCGACCAATCGATGCACCGGAAGCACAGGCGCCGGAGCGGTCACACAGGCTGCTCCGGCGCTTTTTCTTTGCGCTTCGCCGCTCTTTGCGGACGCCACCGAGCCGACGGAAACAAGGTGGCCGCGCGCCGATGGAATGTGAGGCCCAACTTGGTGGCATCGCTGGGCCAATGGGTCTACACTGATCGCTGGGGCCCCTGGCCATGCGGCGGCCGGTCGACAGTACTGGCTCGGCATGGCGACTCTTTCCAAGGCGACACGCTCATGACCTTCGCGTGCCACGTCGATTCTTTCCGGGCGAATGTCGGCGTGCCCTCTCTTTGGGCCGTGCGGCGGACCATCGCGCTGATTGCCGCTGCGCTGTCGGTCGTATCGGCGTTATCTCTCGCGCTGAGTCCGATCGGGCTATGTGCCGCGGAGGATCGGCCGCCCAACATCGTCTTCATCATGGCCGATGATCTGGGGTATGGCGACCTGGGCTGTTATGGACAGAAGCGAATCGAAACGCCGCACATCGACCGACTGGCCCGCGAGGGGATGCGATTCACCGACTTCTATGCCGGGTCGACCGTTTGCGCCCCTTCGCGGTGCGTGCTGATGACCGGCTACCACACGGGGCATTGCTTCATCCGCGGCAACTCGAAGGAAAACCTACGACCCGACGACGTCACCGTGGCCGAAGCGCTCAAGGCCGCCGGTTATACGTCTGCGTTGTGCGGCAAATGGGGGCTGGGCCATGAGGGATCCGACGGTGTGCCCACGCGGCAAGGCTTCGACTATTTCTACGGCTATCTCGACCAGCATCATGCCCACAACTATTACCCGGCCTATCTGCTGCGAAATCTGGATCGCGTGCCGCTGAAGAACGTCGTGCCCAAGATCGACCGGTACGGCGGCGGCGTGGCGAGCGAAAAGGTGGAGTACAGCCACGACCTGATCACCGCCGAGGCGCTGGATTTCATCGACCGCTCGCAGGACCAGCCCTTCTTCCTGTATCTCGCCTGGACCATTCCGCACGCCAACAACGAAGCTGGCCGGGAAGGGATGGAGGTGCCCGACTACGGCCCCTACGCCGACACCGACTGGCCCCAGCCGCAGAAGGGGCATGCCGCCATGATCACGCGGATGGACGGCGATGTCGGCCGGCTCATGTCGAAGCTGGCCGACCTGGGGCTCGATGAGAATACGATCGTGTTCTTCACTTCCGACAACGGACCGCACAGCGAAGGAGGCAGCGACCCCGAATTCAACGACTCCAACGGGCCGCTCCGTGGAAAGAAGCGTGATCTGACCGAGGGGGGCATCCGCGTACCCATGATCGTCCGCTGGCCGGGCAAGGTGGCGGCCGACAGCACCAATGAATTCGCGGGCTCATTCTGCGATGTGATGCCTACGCTGGCCGAGTTGGCCGGCCTGGGCGCGCAGAAAGAAGTGCCGGACGACATCGATGGCTTGTCGATCGTTCCCACTTTGCTGGGGCACAATGATCGCCAGGCGAAGCACGACTACCTGTACTGGGCGTTCTATGAAGGGGGTGGTGCCCGCGCCATTCGCATGGGCAATTGGAAGGCGGTGCAGCAGCCGATCCGCACCCCCATTCGCTTGTACGACCTGGAAAGCGACCTGGGCGAAGCGACCGATGTGGCCTTGCAGCACAGCGACCTCGTCGAGAAGGCCCAGCGATTGATGGATCAGGCGTACACGCCTTCTGCCATCTGGAAGTTCCCGGAGCGGAAGGAATAGATGAAACGGTACATGAATTTGTTGTCGCTGGTGTGTCTAACGGCGCTAATGATTCGCGCCCCAGCGCTGTCAGCCGCCGAGCGCGATCCCTCCGACAAGCGGCCCAACTTTGTCGTCATCCTGTGCGACGATCTGGGTTACGGCGACTTGGGCTGCTACGGCCACCCGCACATTCGCACGCCGAACCTCGACCGGCTGGCGTCGCAGGGCGTTCGGCTGACCGACTGTTACTCGGCGGCGCCAGTATGTTCGCCGTCGCGGGCGGGACTATTGACCGGGCGCACGCCGAGCCGCGTCGGCATCTACGACTGGATACCGGCTAACCACGTGATGCACCTTGCGCCCGAGGAGAAGACCATCGCCACGTTGCTGCGCGACGCCGGCTACGACACGTGCCACGTGGGCAAGTGGCACCTGAACGGGATGTTCAACTCCCCCGAGCAGCCGCAGCCGGGCGATCACGGTTTCCGGTACTGGTTCAGCACGCAGAACAACGCCGCTCCCAGCCACGAGAACGTGCGCAACTTTGTTCGCAACGGTAAGCGGGTCGGCCCGACGAAGGGGTACTCATGCCAGGTAGTGGCCGATGAAGCCATTGGCTGGCTGCGCGAGAAACGCGACCGCGAGGCGCCGTTCTTTCTGTTCGTCTGCTTTCACGAACCGCACGAGCAGATCGCTTCGCCGCCGGAGTTGGTCGAAACGTATCCCGAGGCGACCAAGCGGGGCGAGGCCCTCTATTACGCCAACGTGACCAACATGGACCTTGCAGTAGGGCGGCTGATGACAGCCCTCGACGAAGAGAACCTGACCGACGACACGCTCGTCTTATTTACCAGCGATAACGGGCCCGAAACGCTCGGCCGCTACGAAAACGCCTGGCGGTCGCACGGTTCGCCTGGCCCCTATCGCGGCATGAAGCTGCACTTGTACGAGGGGGGAGTTCGCGTGCCGGGCATTATGTGTTTTCCCGGGCACATCGAACCGGGGCGCGAAAGCAGCGAGGTCGTGTCGTCGCTCGACATCCTCCCCACGTTTTGCGAGCTGGCCGGTATCGAGCCCCCGCACGACCGCGTGCTCGACGGCACGAGCTTCACACCACTGTTCGACGAGAAGCCGGTCGAGCGCCGCGTGCCGCTGTTCTGGCATTACTTCCGTTCGATCGGCGAGCCGAAGGCGGCGCTGCGCGACGGCTCCTGGGTCGTGCTGGGGCACTGGGACGGGCCGGAGCTCGCGCCCGGCTCGGGCGTGCACGCGGGCGACATGGAAATCATTAACAGCGCCAAGCTCGTCGGCTTCGAGTTGTACAATCTGGTCGACGACCCCGCCGAGACGCGCGACCTCACGACAGAGGAGCCCGAGCGCCTGAAAGAACTGTCAGGGCGGCTTGTCGAGATGTACCAGCAGGTGCTATCGGAGGGGCGGCGGTGGAACGTTCCTCTCCCAACTCCATGACCGGCGTCGAGCCAGCATCGCGCGTTTCGGCCCCTTCCGTCCAGGAAGACGCGCGATCGGCGTTGCTTGATCGCCTGGTGTGCCCCAACTGCCACGTCGCGCTGAAGTGGCCCGCGACGCAAGAAGGACCGCTGTGCATGGAGTGCCACCGCGTGTTTGTGGTCCGCGGCGGCATCGCTCGCTTCGTCGACGAAGAGCACCTGGCTAGCTTCGGTCGTCAGTGGAACAAATACGAAGTGGCCCACGACGACGAGGATCGCGCCACGTTTCAAGCCAAGACGGGCTTCTCGCTTGCGAACCTGGCCGGCAAGACCGTGCTCGACGCGGGATGCGGTGGCGGCCGGTACAGCAAGGTGGCTGCCGAAGCCGGGGCGATCGTGGTGGGCGTCGACCAGAGCACGGCGGTCGAAAAGGCGAGTAGTCTATGCCAGGGGCTATCGGCGGAGTTTGTCGAGGCCGACCTCAAACGCCTGCCATTGCGCAAGGAATCGTTCGACGCGGCGTTCTCCATCGGCGTAATGCACCACGACGAGAGCACGCGCACCGTGTTCGACGCCGTGGCCGAGATGGTCCGTCCGGGCGGACGTCTGGCCGTGTGGCTGTACCGCCGCAACCAGTGGTGGCAAGAAGCGATCAACACCGCCGCGCGCCGCCGCACCACGCGCATGGAGCCCGAGCATCTCGAACGCTGGTGCAAACGGGGCGCGTGGCTGGGAGGCGTGCCGCTGGTCAATCGCACGCTCAACAAGTTGATCAACTTCAGCAACCACGCGGTGCGCGAAAACCGCGTGTGCGACACGTTCGATTGGTACGCGCCGCGCTATCAGCACCACCACTCGGTCGAGGAGCTGTGCGAGTGGTTCCGGGAGGCTGGTTACGACGACCTGGTGGTGTTGCCGCCGGAGAAAACCGGGCGCCTCTACCGCTGGGCCTACAAGAACGACTTGATCATCGGCAGCGGGGTGAACGTATCCGGTAAGCGCCGCTGAGCATCGCCGCGTGCCTTCACGAAATGGAGCGAATTCCGGATGGAACTGGATGATGAACTGTGTTTGTGTTTTCACGTGTCAGTGCGGAAGGTAAAGAACTTTCTCCGCATCGAGAAGCCTCGCCGCGTGGGCCAGCTCAGCGAGTGCTTTGGCGCAGGCACCGGCTGCGGGTGGTGCCGCCCATATCTGAATAAGCTCTACGAGCAAGCGCAGCAAGAAGCCGCGGCTGCGTGCGATTCGACGAGCGTCGAGCTACCCGAAGCCGACGAGTACGCCCGCCTGCGCACCCATTACGTGAAGGAAGGGAAGGGGACGCCGCCGCCGGGGGCTACGCCGATCCGGGACGACGAAAGTTGACCGTTTGGGCTTGTCCGCGTTACCTGCACGGTTTCGCTTGCATTGGCCGGCGCGGATTTCGATAATGCTGGCACTCCTGGAGGGCCCAGCGGTGCCCCGCTCGCAATCGTCACGCCATGAGCAGTCATCGCACATCGCGCCGCCGTCGCGCGACACGGCGCGCAGAGCCGGCTCATTGCAAAGCGCGACATTCGGCCTCTTGAACCGCCGCGACCTGTTGCGGGTCGGTTCGCTGGGTCTGGCCGCGTCAGCGCTTCCGGCCGCGCTCACCCGTTCGCTCGCTGCGCTGGAAGTACAGCCGGAATTGTCGGCTGTGCACGCGCGTGGCAAAGCCGACGCCGTGATCGTGCTGTGGATGGCCGGCGGCGTTACGCACATTGACTCGTTCGACCCCAAGCCGCAGGCGCCGCAGGAGATCCGCGGCACGTTGGGCGACATCGGCACCAGCCTCACCGGCGTGCGGTTCTGCGAAACGATGCCCGAGCTGGCCAAGGTCGCCGACAGAATCGCTCTGGTGCGCAGCTACTCGCATGACAGCGACGATCACCTCATCAGCCAGGTGTTCACGCTCTCGGGCCACCGGGTCACGCAGAGCCAGCTCTACAGCGAGCCCAACATCGGCTCGGTTGTGTCGTACCTGTGTGGGCCGCGGCGCGGGCTGCCGGGCTACATCGCCGTGCCGGGCATCACGCGGCCCGGGCCGCCGCCGTACAACCTGTTCGTGGGCGGATGGCTGGGGAGCCGCTTCGTGCCGTATGCGTTGGGCGGGCTGCCGGCCGAACCCGACTTCACGGTGGGCGAGAAGCTGATCGATCCGCCGTCGCAGGTGGAAGAGGACTTGCAGCCTCGTTCGCTCAAGCTGCCCGAGGAGATTCCGCTGTCGCGTCTCGATCGCCGCGTCGAGCTGCGGCAGAGTCTTGACGCCGCTCTCGGCCGACTCGAACGCGACGACGCGCTGCTGGCCGCCGACGAGCAATACCACAGCGCCTTGCGACTCTTGCAGACGCCCGAGGTTCGCGACGCTTTCGACTTCGCCGGCGAGCCACAGAAGGTGCGGCAGGCGTACGGGCGAACGAAATTGGGCGGCCGGTGTCTGGTGGCGCGGCGGCTGGTCGAAGCGGGTGCGCGGTTCGTGCTGGTCGACTACGGTTACGACCCCGACTACGGCAACGTGTGGGACAACCACAACGCGCCGTCGCAGAATCACCCGCCGATTCAGGAGATGTGCCGCCGCGGGTATCACCTGGCGGGAATGGACAAGGCGTTTGCGGCGCTCGTCACCGATCTGGCGGAGCGGGGGATGCTCGAGCGGACGCTGGTCGTGTATCTAACCGAGTTCGGCCGCACGCCGCGAATCAATCCCAACGGAGGCCGCGACCACTGGGGAGCCGCGGGCTCGATCTTCTTTGCCGGCGGCGGCACCAAGGCGGGGCAAGTGATCGGCGCCACCGACGAGCACGCCGCCGCTCCCACCACGCATCCGTACACGCCGGCCGACGTGGCAGCCACGATGTATGCCGCCCTGGGAATCGACCCGGCCACCATGGTGTACGACATGCTCGACCGCCCACGGCCGATTCTTGACGAAGGCAGCGTGATGAGCGAGCTGTTCTGATGTCCTATGCCTCGTTCGCCGTGGCCAGGCACAGCGCGATGCGGCAGGCGTCGTGGAAGTCGGCCAGGTCGAGCGCTTCGTCGACGGTGTGCGGATTCAACTGCCCGCAACCGAGCGATACGGCGGGAATGCCCCGCGCCGTGAGCCAGTTGGCGTCGAGCCCGCCGTTGGATACGGCGCGGATCGGCTCGCGCCCCACGCGGCGCACAGCGTGTTCCGCCGCCAGCACGCACGGCTCGTCGTCGCGCAGACGATACGACTCGTAATCGAGCCGGCCGTTGCAACGCACGCTGCCCGTGGCGCCGGCCACATTCTTTACCGCTTGGACCGCTTTCTGGAATGACGTTTCGATCTGCCGCACGATGCGCTGGCGAAAGGCGGGATCATGACTGCGTGCTTCGGCCCGTACCACGACGCGATCGGTGACGACGTTGGTGGCCTCTCCGCCGTCGATGATGCCGACGTTGCTGGTGCCGTGATTCTTGCCCTTATCGATCTTCCCGTGCCAGCCGCTTTGGTGCAGGTCGGCGATGGCCAGCGACGCGATGGCGATGGCGCTCACGCCCCACTCGGGAGCGCCTCCCGCGTGGCTGGCGATGCCGTCGACTTCGATGCGAATGCGGTAGCCACCCGTGGCGCCGATCGTCACCTTCGCCGGCGAGCCGCCATCCCAATTGATCGTCATTCGCGGACGGCCCAGCAGTTTTTTGTCGACGGAGCGAGCACCGAACAGGCCGATCTCTTCCTGCACGAACCAGCAAAACGTGAGCGGCGGATGGGGTAAGCCGCGCTCCAGAATCTCCAGCGCCACCGACAGCAGCACGGCGCACCCGGCGCGATCGTCGGCTCCCAGGGCGGTGCGCGGATCGGTCGACCGCACCAGTCCATTCTGCTGTCGCGGCCGCGAGCCGACGCACAGCGGCACGGTATCCATGTGCGCGGTCATGAGCCGCCGACCGCCGCGCAACGTGCCGGGAAGCGTGAGAATCAGATTGCCACATTCGCCCGGAGTTTGGGGCTGCTTGTGCGTGGCGTCGTTGTGAATGGAGCGGGCCGGCGCGCCGGCGCGACGAAGCGAGTCGCGCAGGAACCGCGCGACTTGTGCTTCCTGACCGCTACGGCCGGGCATCGCCATGAGCTGCATCACCAGCTTCGTGGCGCGGCGAAGGTTCGGTTCGGGGAGAGTGGTCGGCGGGGAGGATTTGGTCGGTTGTTTGGCTCGCGGCATCTTTTTAGGCATGGGGCGGGAGGATTACCGATGGGCGTGCGAATGAGCGCGTTGGCGTGAATTAACGGCCCGGTTCACGGCCGACGAGCCTCTATCGTAACCAGGAAGGGGCCGTTATCGTAACCCGGGCAGGGCGGCATGGCGCGACGTACTTCGCCCTCGCTGACGCTTCGGGTTACGATTTGAACACCATGCGAATTTTTCTCGCTGGAATCATGCAGGGCTCGCATCGCGGGGCCGAGCTACACGATCAGCAGTATCGCGAACAGCTCGCCGCGCTGTTGGCCCAGTACTGGCCGCATGCTGAAATCTACGACCCGCTGGCCGACCACCAGAATTCGATCGACTACGACGCCGATCGGGGCAAGCGAGTCTTCTTCCATCATAATCGCCTATGCCGCGAGGTCGACCTGGTGTTGGCGTTCGTGCCCGAAGCCTCGATGGGCACGGCGATCGAAATGTGGGAAGCGCACGAGCACGGCCGCGCGGCGGTCGTAACGGTCAGCCTGCTGGTGCACAATTGGGCCGTTCGGTTTTTGAGCCACGAGGTGTACCCAGACATCGAATCGCTGGAATCCGCATTGGCCAGCGGACAATTGCAGCGGCGGATTGCCGAGGTGCTGGCCGAGCGGAATAATCCAACAGCGACGACCAAGTAGGTCCCGCTTGCCGAGCGGAACCGGGAACCACGTTCATCGGGAAGTCACAAATCACAAATCACAAACAACTTTCAAATTCCAAATGCTAAAGCTCCAAACGAGTCAAATCGACGGGCCGCCATCCCCGGCCTTCCGGCCTTGTTCTTACCCACATTTTT
>CAYQAJ010000088.1:0-18020 GCA_964415245.1 uncultured Pirellulaceae bacterium
TCGTCAACCCCGTCAGCAGCACCCACTTCTCGCTTCGGTATCGTTGGGCAATATCCTCGTCGATTTGAAGGGACAGGATGCCAGCGCAGGGAAGAAGGCGCTTGGTATATGCCGTCGCGGCGTTCGCAATGTCGGCGTTCTGCCGCTTGGAATCCTTGCTCTTGTACCCTTGCCGAATCTCGAAAACAATTCCCTGGAGCGTCTTGGCTACCTCCGTATCGACATCAATCCCGCGCGCTGCTTTGCGCATCCAATCCCTCACGAGGCGCCTGCGGGAAACGTCGGCTATGCTCGCGACGGGGATGCGTGCGTCGAGATGCAGTTTGCGATCCCTTCCTCCGGCGCGAGGAAGTGTGTAAGACCACTTTACGTCATCGTCGCTCAGGCCAAGATAGTCGCGCAGGATTTGTCGAAACAGAAATTCGCACCCGATCCCAATCTGGCGGTAAATGCTCGTCATGCCGCCGGCGGCCTTGTGGGCCGCGTACATGAGGGGATGGTCGAGCCCGAGCCAACTGTAAAACGGGTCGGCTCCGTAAATGCGCTGAAACTCGACCAGTCCGTAACCGGCCTTCGAACCGTGGCCGAGCTTCGGCCGATACTTGGCGCAGACACGGATAAACGCCGTGAGAATGCCGAGATAGTCTTCGTCCTTGGTGCGACTCACTCGTTGCCTCGTCACGTCGTTTCCGTGCCATGCCGAGTTTTCTGGCCACTATGCAAGTGCGGTTGGTCAGCGCTAACCGCGGCATCACGCCAACTTCTCCCGCTCTTTCGCCACGTCGCTGCCGTCGGGCGTGGCGTCACTTTCCAGGTTGTACCAGTCGTCGTCAAACACAACGTACCCGCTTTTGCCCTGTGCGGAATTGTTGATGGCGGCTCTTGTGGTGAGCGCGATGACCGCGTCGCTCAGCGCGACTTCCGGATGGCAGCGGGGGCGGTTCGCCGGGTCGGGATTGCGAATGCACCACGCCCAGTGCTCGATTTCCTCGGTGTAGCCGCGGCTCACGGGTCCGGTGGAAGCCGCCTTGGCCAGCGCCCCACCGCCACCGCCGCTTTCGGTGGTGTCGAGGGCTGGACCACCCTTTTCATCCTTCACCTTGATGCTCGTCGCGGCGTCAGCCTTGGTGTTGAGCATCACTTCCTGCTCGCGATCCAACACGAGCGTACCCTTGGTGCCCATCACGATCTCGCCGTACCCGCCGAAGTCGTTGCCGTTGATCGACGAGTAGGTGACAACGATCTTCTTGTTGGGGTCTTCTCGGTAGGGCGGAATGCCCCATTGCGGGTCGGGAACCTTCATCACCGGGTCCTTGTAACCGACGTCGAAACCTGGCTCGTACTCCGGCCCGGGAAACTCGAACATGCAGTAGACGTGGTCGTCGGCGTCGCGATCCACGGGGAAGATGTGACGCCCGCCCACCGCGTGCACGGTCAGGGGGTGGGCCTTCTTGCCGTCCTGGCGCAGCGCGCTGACGAAGATGCCCGCCGCGTCGAGCTGGTGGCTGCCCAGCTCGGCCATGAGCCCGCCGCCGGTGCGATCCCACAGTCGCCAACGCACGAGCTCTTCCAGCGCCGACCGAACGCGGCTGTTTTCGAGCGTGATCTCTTCATAACCGAACTGTTCGGCCTGCACGCCTCGGTCGCGGTCCCACGCCGCCCACTGCGCGATGCGTTTGGAGAGGCGGTCGTATTCGTCCCGGTTCACGCCTCGGCCCTGCTCAATGGCGGTGTCGAGTCTCTCCTTCGCCTTCAGCATCTTGGCCAAATCGTCGGCGATCGGGTTGTACGTCTTGCCGTCGACGGTCGGTTCGCCGCCGGGCAACGGCGGTTTCCAACTGTCGCCGCCGGGCAGATTCCCGCGGTGCCACTGGGCGCGTATGTGGTGAATCTGCCCCAGTACACCCCAGCGGATCAGATTCACGGCGTTGTCGTACAGGATGCTGTAGTGCCGCTGATGCCCGGTTGCCAGGTGCAAACCGTTATCATTGGCTAGATTCCCCATCACCTTGCACTGCGCCACGTTGTGCGCCATCAGTTTCTCGGTGAGCACGTGCTTCTTCTTGCGAATCGCGTCGACGGCCGCGCGGGCGTGCAGGTGCAGCGGCAGCGCGACGATGACCCCTTCGATCCGCGGGTCTTCGAGCAGCGCCGGGTAGCCGCCGTTCGAAGCGTCGTAGACGTTTACGTGCTTGCGGGCTTCGTCCTCGCTCTTCCAGCCGTACTTGGCCATCAGGCCGGGACGGGCGGCCAAAGCGCTGCTGCTGGAGTAATCGCCGTGAAAGGCGCGGTGAACGCTCGAAGGGCGGATGTCGGCAATTCCCAGCACCTCGATGTAGTCGGGGTTCAGGGCGCCGATGAGCACGCTTCCCTCGTCGCCCGTGCCGATGATGCCGATGCGCACCGGTCTGGCCACTTTGGTGTAGCCAAAGTACATCGCACCCAGGCCGGCGCCCGACACCGCTCCGGCGGCGATCACGCCTTTCAGAAAATCTCGCCGCGTAACGCTTAGCGCCTGGTAGTACTGCTGACGAGCTTCTGTCCGTTGTTCTTCGGTCATGATCATGGTCGCGTTTCCTTTTTGCGAGGGCAGCACCACGAGCACAGGCTGGCCCCAAAGAAATCGAGCCCTCCGAATCGGCCGGCGCCCGTGGCCATGAGCGCCAGCAGGGCGAGCGTTTCGATGAGCTGGTAATCGATCGGCACGGCGCCCGGCGTCCCGGGCCACTGGGTCGACATGACGGCGATGAGGAACAGCGCTCCCGCGCCGGAGGCCACACGCGTCAGCAGCCCGACGATCAGCAGGCCGCCGATGGTAAGGTCGAACCAGGGGAGCACCACGTCGACGTACTTGCTGTTGATCGGGCCGCGACTGCCGGGGCGCTGCAGGGCGGGGGTGCCATTCGCTCGCTGTTCGTCGGTGGCCAGAGCGTTCAGTTCGCGCTCGTAGTCGGCCCACATCTGATCGATGCTTGCCAGCAGGGGGGCGCCTTGGGACCGCACATCGCTCTCGGTCTTGGTGACTTGTTGCTTCAGCGACGGCACGTCGCGCAGAGCGGCGTTTGCGTGCGCCGTATCGAGTCGGTCCAGGCCGTTGAGGTATTTTTCAATCTCTTGTTGGTTCGAGTCGAAGTGGTCGGTCAGGTAGCCTTGGTAACGGTCGAAAATGGCCCCGGCGCTGGCCTGCTGCTCGGCGTCGAAGCCGTAGTGCAGGCTTAGCTTCTCGCGGTAAAGGGCCCAGCGGTCGAGCGTGGCGTCGAGGTCCAGACGCATCCGGCCGTCGGTGTCGCCGGCCATGTTGTGGTACAACGGCGCAAGGGGCCCCTTGGCGGCCGACAGGAATCCGGCCGAGCTGAAGTGGGGGTCGTGCACTTTCTCCGCGCCCTGCGTGAAGAAGTGCCAACCCACTCCCAAACGCAGCGCCAACAGCGCCACGGCGGCCCACAGGCCGATCTGAGGTCGAAGCACAGACAGGGGAATGTCTCCCAAAAACCCGACGGCCAAGGACCCGCCACATGGAGGCCACGTCCGGGCCACACCGCATCGGACGCCACACCGCACGCCGCGACTGACCCATGGTGGCGTCGCCCATGCGGAGCTACTTATTATGCTACGCGGGGCACGAAACGCCAACCAGCACCCCGTCGAGTCTCCTCAGGTCGTGTGGCCAGAAAAGTCCCATGCGAATCGTCTTGTGCTACGACGTGATTCCGCGGCACGTGGAGCAGATTGCCGTGGCGGCGCCAGGCGCGGACATCGTTGCCGCGGGACAGGAGGGCCTGGCCGTTGCGCTGCTCTCGGCCGACGTGTTCTGCGGGCACGCCAAGGTTCCCATCCCCTGGCAGGACGTTGTCGCACGGGGGCGTCTGCGGTGGATCCAATCGTCGGCCGCGGGCATCGATCATTGCCTCGTGCCGCCGGTGATCGCGTCGGACATCGTCGTCACCAGCGCGTCGGGGTTGTTTGCCGATTCAGTGGCCGAGCAGACGCTGGCCCTGCTGCTGGGGCTGTTGCGCGGCCTGCCCGTTTTCTTTCGCGCGGCCCAGCGCAAGGAGTTCATCCGCCGCCCCACGCGCGATCTGCACGGCGCGACCATTGGCATCGCGGGATTTGGGGGCAACGGCCGCCGCATCGCCGAATTGCTGGCTCCCTTTCGCACGCGGATCCTGGCCACCGACGTTTTTCCCCATGACAAGCCGCCGCACGTCGAGGAGCTTTGGTCCCCCGAGCGGCTCGACGACCTGCTTCCCGAGGTCGACGTGCTCATTATCTGCGTGCCGCTCACCGAGCGAACGCGAGGCATGATCGACGCGGCCGCCCTGGCCCGCATGCGGCGGGGGGCACTGCTGGTGAACGTGGCCCGCGGGCCGGTCGTCGTCGAGGCCGATCTGGTCGGCGCGCTGCAAACGGGGCAACTGTCCGGCGCGGGTCTCGACGTGACTGAGGTGGAGCCGCTCCCCGCCGACAGCCCACTGTGGCAATTAGAAAACGTCATCATCACGCCGCACGTCGGTGCCCAATCGACGCGCCGCAACGACAACGTGACTGAGCTGTTCTGCGAGAACCTGCGTCGCTATACACGCGGCGAGGCGCTGCTGAACATGGTCGATAAACGCCTCGGCTTCCCCGCGCCACCCGATCGACAGCGACTTTTCTAGAGCCTGTTTCAAAACCATCGGGGACTGGCTCGTTTTGCGTAGTCCGCGAAGCAGAATGTGCCTGTCTCCTTCTCAAAACCGACCGGGACTGGCTCGTTTTGCGTAGTCCGCGAAGCAGAATGTGCCTGTCTCCTTCTCCGATACAGTTTTGAAACAGGCGCTAGTCGCCCGAACCGGTTCGGAGCGTCGTCACCGTGTTTGTCCGCCTGAGTCCGTTTCGTCCGCCGGCGTTCGCTGGCGCGCCCTCGGGAAAGTCCCAATCGCGCTTGGGCAAGCGCGTCTGTCGGATGAAGTAGCGTCGTGCCTTATAGTTAGCGGCGGGCCCACTCGGTCAGCCCCCCGATACGTATGGACTCGCGACACCTGCCGAGGATAAACTTGAGGCGGAAAATGGGCCCAGTTCCGGCGGGTGGTCCGCAGGTCCCTCCAACGCCTGGGCTCCCCGCGCCGACAGCCTGCAGGAATATCCCCCAGGAACAGTATCCCGCCAGCCCACCGCCGGGCGCCGCCCCCCAAAGGGCCTCTCCCCATGCTCAGCACCACGCTGAACGACCTGAATCCCACCAATACGCGCGGCGCGTGTCCATCCGATCGCAACAACAACGAGTTGCTGTCGCGCTACCGGGCCATCGTCGACGACAAGCGGCTCAACTGGACCTCGCACCACGCGCTCTTGAAGCGGCTGGGGTCGGGAGGGCAGGGGGTCGTATACCTCACCGAGCGCCGCGGGGCCGACCATTTCACGCTTCCCCTCGCGCTGAAAATCTTCTCCCCCGAGCGGTATGCCGATGAGCGCGAGTACGACGAGGCCATGGCCCGCATCGCCCAGGTATCGGCTCGGGTCGCCCAGATTCAGCAGGACCACTTGCTGGACGTGCACAACTTCGTCGACCGCAACCGCATCCGCATGATGGTCATGGAATGGGTCGACGGGTACGACCTGCGGCGGCTGATGGTTCCCGAGATGCTCGAAGCCATCCACGACCGCGTCGAGCCCGATCGCTGGGAGTACATCAATCGCGTGATGGTCACGGCCGGCCCCGTGCAGCCGCGGTTCAAGCCGGGCGTGGCGGTGGCGATCGTTCGCGACGTGCTGGCGGCGCTGGCCGCGCTGCACCGCGAGGGCATCGTTCACGGCGACATCAAACCCTCGAACCTGATGCTCAAGCGCACCGGCACGGTGAAAACGGTCGACATCGGCTCGGCCTTCGACGTCGACGACCCGCCGACCCAGCGCACCTGCACTCCCGCCTACGCGGCTCCCGAAGTGCTCGAGGGTACCGAGTGCACGCCGCGGAGCGACCTGGCCAGCTTGGGCTACGTGCTCGTCGAGCTGTTGGCGGGCGTTCCTCCCTTTGCGGGCATGAACAGCTTTCGCGAGCTGTTGGAGGCGAAGCGGACGCTGCCGCACCGGCTGACGCAGCTTCTGCCGTTCGAAGTAACCTGCAACGATCTATTGATGAGCTTCTGCCGCGGCCTGATCGCGCCCGATCCCATGCGGCGGTTCCCCAGCGCCGAGGCGGCCGACTTGCTCAAGGAAGGCGCGGCGGCGTTCCATCGCCAGCTCGTGATGAGCAACCTGGCCAGCGAGTACGAGAACGAGATTCGCCTGTGGCTCGAAGAGCTGCGGGAAATCGAAGAGAGCGGGGAAATCTGAGGCGGGTTCGTTGTTGGTTGTCAGTTGCCCGTGGTCAGTGGTAGGTCCTGCGTGCCGAGCAGGACCTCTCCGCCAGGTCCCGCCCGGCAGGCGGGACCTACTTTCTTTCCGATCCACTCACGTTAGAACTCCAACCGCTTCCGCACTCCCTCCGTCCAGCTTGCGTTGGCGGCCAATACCACCTTCAGCGCGCGGAATGTGTCTTCCAAGTCGGTCGTTTTGCGGACCAGGCTCGTCACGGCGCGGTGGAACTGCGTGAGAAGCTGCTCGCCCATGGGTCGCTCGCTGTCGAGCGATTCCATGTGCCGGCCCGCCGCGTCGAACCAGACCACCGTGGTCGGCAGGTCGATGAAGGCGATGCCGTTTTCGCAGCACACCTGCAGGGCCGACGGCGGGCGGAACGTGACCGCCTCGTGCCACGCCTTGGGCATGTAGTGCCCGCAACTGATCTGCGCCAGCGGCCCGCTGCCGACTTTGGCGTCGGGCGAGAAGTCGAGGCTCATCATCTGGTAGTCGTCGTCCGACGGATCGCGGGCCGTCAGGTGCCGCACGCCGAAAACCGACGTCGGCTCGTGACCCACGACGTAGCGGCACCAGTCGACCAACTCCATCAAGTTCCGCATGGGTTGGGGGCAGCGACGGCCTGGGCGACTTCGGTCATGGAAGCTCTCGACCAGCAGCCGCTGGTGGCAGAAGAGTAGCTGCGGCTTGCCCAGTTGCGTCGCCATCAGCTCTTTCAGCCGCAGCGTGGCGGCGGCCTGTCGCTTGGGGAACTCGGCCATGAACGAGACGCCCGAGCGTTCGACACGCACCTTGATGTCCTGCGCTTTCGCCGGATCGATATCGAGTGCGGCGGAGCAGTAGATGGCCTTGCCCGCTTCGCAGGCCGCCAGAATGGGCAGGGGGCCATACCAGTCGGGCGAGAGCACGAGCACGGCATCGACGTCGTCGCGGTTGGTGAGCACGCGGAAACCATCGACAGCCTCGGCGTTGAACTCGCGAGCGGCCTGCTCGGCCTTCACCGCCACCTCGGCGCAAATGGCCCGCACCTCGAAGCGGTCGGACAGGGCGCGCAGCGCGGGCTTGTGTCTGGTTTCCCAAGCGTCCCCGAGGCCAATGACACCGACGCGCAGTTTCATCGAAGGGGAATAGGACTCCAGTAGGGAGCGGGCTAAGCGGCAAAGGGCGCGGAACGGCCCCGGCTGCCGTGCGGCATCGTTGCTTGATTGTGACGGGCCGGCAATTGCCGGTGCGGTAGGGAATTATAACCGCGGGGCGGGGCGATTTGCAGGTGATTTACGGCGGCGCACCGAGGAGGGGGCCTTACCGCGAAGCCGCAAAGACCGCGAAGAGCAGAGCGGGAAGGGGCGGGATAGCCGCCACATTCATGTGGCGATTGCCGGAGCCGGCGGTGATCGCACGACGCATGGCCCGGCAGCCGGCTGACGGACTCCCCGAGGAAGAAATCTGGGGAATCTGGGATTTCGCACCTTCTCCAATCGGCAGCCGTTAGCTATCTTTACCGCTTTGACTCACCGGCACGCCTTACTGTTCGGCGGGCCAAATCGTGGCGATTCGGCAAAGGATGGACAATCTGGGACGGCCTTGCCGACGCTTCGACCTCTTCCTTCCCTAACCCCTTTGGCATGGAGTGGTTCACTATGAACGCCTTGGCTGCCGGCATTATGCTGTTGCAAACATGGGTCGCTGCGCCGAGTCCCGCAACGTACAACGAAGCCTATCGAATCGCCACCGAAGAAAATCGCCCCATGCTGGTGCTGGTGGGCGCCGAATGGTGCCCGGCTTGCGCGAGCATGAAGCAAAGCACGATGCCGCGGTTGGCTCGGTCGGGCAAGCTGGACGGAGTTGTGTTCGCGATGGTCGATGCCGACCGCGAGTCGAAGCTCGCCTCGCAACTGATGCGGGGCGGCTCCATTCCGCAGCTCATTCTGTTTTGGGAGGCGGAAGACGGCTGGCACCGGACCCAGCTTACCGGTGCCCAGGATTCCAGCACGGTCGAAGCGCTGATTGCCCGCGCCACTCCAAAATCGACTCCGCGCACTTTGGGCGTGGCGGGCGGGAATTAGCGCCCCACGTGCGCGAATGACTTTGCGCGAATGACCAATGACCAAATCCAAATGACCAATGCTCGATGGTAAATTCGGTCTTTGGTCATTTGTGCTTGGTCATTGAGGCATTTTAGCGCGAATAGCCGCGACCGGAAGGTCGCGGTTAGAATCCGCCATCACGCGCGGTTAGAATCCGCCACTATGCGGGTCTCGTTCGTCATACCGGCGCTGAACGAAGCGGAGTCGATCATCCGGGCCGTCGAAGCAGCGTGGCGCGCCGGGGCGGGCGAGACGATCGTCTCTGACGGCGGCAGCAGCGACGACACGGTGGCCTTGGCAAACAGGGCCGGCGCTCGCGTCGTGTCCGGTCCGCGGAGCCGTGCGCGTCAGCAGAACCTGGCCGCCCAAGTGGCTCGCGGCGACGTGCTCCTTTTTCAGCACGCCGACAACTGGCTCGAGCCCGGGGCGGTCAACCAGATTCGAGCGGCACTCGCGAATCGCTGCGTGGGAGGCGGAGCGTTTCGCCAGCGGATCGAAGCCGAGGGGAGGCTGTATCGCGCTCTGGAGCGCGGGAATGCCATGCGGGTTGCCCGTCTAAAACTCCCGTATGGCGACCAGGGCATCTTTTTGCGGCGTGAAATTTTTCTGGCGGCCGGCGGATTCCCCGACGTGCCGATCCTGGAAGATATCCTGTTGATGCAGAAGGTGCGCCGGCGCGTGGGATTGGCGCTGCTGCCGGGTCCCATTCACGTAAGTGCCCGGCGTTGGCGACGGCATGGCGTGGTGCGGCAGACGCTGCGCAACTGGGCACTGCTTGCGGCGCATGGGATGGGGGTTTCGCCGGAGCGGTTGGCGCGGTTTTACACGCGACATTCTTCGTGAATCACGCTCCGAAGAAGCGCTCCGCTTCGCGTCGCGGCTAACCGAGGAAACGCGTTGCGGCGAACCGAGGGCACGCGTTGCGGCGAATCGAGGGCACGCGGTCAACCGATGTGCGAGGCCGGGCTGGGACGCAGGTCATAGCGGCGGATCTTGCGATCGAGGGTCGAACGCTCGATACCCAGCACTTGTGCCGCGCGGCTCTTGTTCCAGCCCACCTCTTGCAGAGTCGCCAGAACGTGACGTGCTTCCATGTCGGCCAGCGAAGTCAGCTCGAACACCGACTGCGGCGGCGGCACTTCGCCCGACTCGCCGGTCGTCGCCAGATTCGACAGGATCAGGTCGTCGGCGCCGATGAAGTCGGTCCGCGCCAGCACGACGGCCCGCTCGACGACGTTCTTCAGCTCGCGCACGTTCCCCGGCCAGCGGTATTGCCGCAACAGTCGCATGCCCTCGGGCGTGAATCCGCGAATCCGGCGTCCGGTTTCCGAGTTGAACCGTTCGAGAAAATGTTGGGCCAACTCCGTTACGTCGTCGGGTCGCTTTCGCAGCGGCGGGACGAAGATGTCGACGACATTGAGGCGGAAATAGAGATCGCGGCGGAACTTGCCTTCGCCCACGGCCTTCTCCAGGTCGCGGTTGGTGGCGGCAATGACGCGGACGTCGGCCTTGATCGCTTGGCTGCCGCCGACGCGCTCGAAGGGATGCCCCTCGAGTACGCGCAAGAACTTGGCCTGGATCGAGGGGCTCATCTCGCCGATCTCGTCGAGCATGAGCGTGCCCTGGTGGGCCGACTCAAACTTGCCGATCTTGCGCTCGGTGGCGCCGGTGAAAGCGCCTCGCTCGTGGCCGAACAGCTCGCTTTCCAGCAGCGTCTCGGGCAGGGCGGCGCAGTTGAGGCAGACGAAAGGGCCCTTCTTGCGTGGGCTGGCGAAGTGCATGGCCCGCGCTACCAGCTCCTTGCCCACGCCGCTTTCGCCGCGAATGAGGACGGTGGCGCGGCTGGGCCCGACCTTGGCGATCTGCTGGTGGATTTGCGCGATCTGGGGGCTGTTGCCGATGATCTCGCTTTCGGCCCCCAGGCGCTTGCGCAACTGAATGATTTCGTTTTTGGAGAGCGAAAGATGCTCGGCCAACTCCTGTTGGCGGCTGAGATTCTTGAGGGCCAGAGCCACGTTCTCGGCCACGGCGAGCGTGAACTCGAGGTCGTCGGGGTCAAGCACGCGCTCTTCGTCGGTGGCGTAAAGGTGTACCAAGCCGACCACCTCGTTCCCTTGGCGGACCGGCGCGCAGATGACGCTCGTGGCCTGGAACTCCCCTTTGCTGTCGCGGATGCCCAGCGTGCTGTCGCCGACGACGTTGCGGGCCAGCACCGCTTCTCCCTCGCGCCACACGGTGCCGGCCAGGAAGCGCGAAACGCGATGGTACGAGGGCTTGCGATCGCTGCGGGAAGCGATGATCTCCAGGTCCGATCCGTCGTGGGGTCCTTCTTTGCCGCGGGGAACGAGCAGAACGGCGCCTGCATCGGCGTTGGTTCCCTCCAACAGGCCGTCGAGCGCCAGCCGCGCAGCCGATGATACGTCGGTTTGTTTGGCCAACTCAAACGCCAGGCGGCAGAGCTTCGTTGCGGCGCGGCCCACCTTGGGCACGGAAACGTCGTCGGGCTCGTGGTCGGGCTCGAGGTAACGCGTCTGGTTGCGGCGGTGCGTGATCGTGGTGGGCTCGTAGCCGTCGAGCTGCACCGTCTCGGCACCCACGACGGAAGCGGCAGTTTCCTCGCCGTCGGGCAGCCCGCGCACGACCGAGCTGGAATCGGGAAACGCCTGCGCGAGATCGTCGACGATGGCCAACTGCGTATGGGCGATGCGGATCACGTCGCCGTGCGCCAGCACGCGGTCGCCTCGCACACGATCGTTGCCGACGAGCGTGCCGTTGCGGCTGTCGAGGTCGCGGACGGTCCAATGACCGTCGGTCATGAAGATCTCGGCGTGGTGGCGGCTGCACTGCTCATCTTTGAGCACGATGTTATTGGTCGGAGCGCGGCCCACCGTCACCGTGTGTCCAGCGGTGAGCCGAAACACGTTCGACCATTTCGTGCCTTCGCGAATGACGAGATAAGCTAGCATGCGACGCGGGCCCTGTTCCCGCCGCGCTGGTTCGTCGCCCCTGGCCGCAAGAGATGAGTACCGCGGCCGAGGCGCCGGCGCGTTGGGGTCATCCGCAACGTCGCGCCGCCACAGGCGTCCCCGCCCACTGACGGGGTAGGAACTTTGGCGGGAGCCGGGCCGGCCGTCGCGGCATGCGAGACGGTCGTTGGCCGAAGCCCTCCGGCGCTGCGGATGTATCGGAATAAATCAAACTTACTTGCGTTAGCTACTGTGTCGCAAGGCGCCGCATAAGGGAACCACCCGACAGAGGGGGGGTGTTCAATTTTGCGCTCCGACCGCGTTGGCCCCTCAGTTGGCTTGCTGGCCTCGCTAGACTTTGCGAGAGGGAAAACTGATCCAATTGCCGCTGCCTGGTCGCGTTGGGAGGGTGGTTCCAGCGTCGACGCCTTTCCCACAGGCAAGCCCGCCGGGGTGACGGCGGTTCAAAGAACCGCGAAAGGGCCGGCGGTGAGCGCAATTCCCGCGCAGCGACCGCGAAGTTTCCTTGAATTCCACAATCCACGCAGCTATTCTGGAGTATGCGAAATGTTACGCGCCTCGGGCCGGGTCTGCGCGCCCGTCGTTGGTGTTTCGGTCCGCGAAAATCGGAATGAGAAGGGGCCGGTGACTCGCAGCGGTATGATCTCGTCGCTGAGCACCGTTAACAGGAGTGAACGAAATGTTGCGTCGATCTCTGGTACGCATGCGGTTTGGACTGTGCGCCGCGGCGGCGGTGGCCCTGATCGCGGGGCAAAGTTGGCACGCCCAACTCTGCCTGGCGGGGCACCAATTCTTTAACAACAACGCCATCGGCGGCATCTCCGTCTCGCCCGACGGAGTGGTGGGCCAGCAGATCGTCGAAAGCCGCGAACTGTTGCTGGCCGCGCTCAAGAAGTCGGTCAAGACACCCGAGCGCGATCTGAACATGCCCGTCGAAATGCGCATGATTTCGCTCTCGCGTTTGGAGGCGGCGATCGAAAGGGCGCGACGCGAGAACCTGGGCGAGCTGCCCGAAGAGATTCGGTATCTCGCCGGCATTCAGCGCATTCAGTATGTGCTGGTGTATCCCGAGGACAACGACATCGTGTTGGCCGGCCCCGGCGAGGGATGGCGCCTCGACGAGCGCACCGCCAGCGTCGTGGGTATCACTACCGGTCGACCGGTGATTCTGCTCGAAGATTTGCTTGTGGCTCTGCGCACCGTGGAGCAGGCCCGACAGGGCGGCATCACGGTTTCGATCGACCCGACCGCTGAGGGTCGCCAGGCGCTGCGTACTTACCTGAGTCAGCAGAAGACATTCGACCGGAAGGTCTTGCGAGGCGTCGAGGAAGCTCTCGGCCCGCAGAACATCACGATTACCGGCGTGCCGGCCGACAGCCATTTCGCCCGCGTGCTCGTCGCCTGCGACTACAAGATGAAGCGACTGGCGATGGAGCTGGACAAATCGCCCGTGAAGGAGCTTCCCAGCTTCCTGCAGATGCTCATCGAAAAGAAGGTCCGCCCCAGCAACCTGATGCCGCGGTGGTGGATGGAGTGCAGCTACGAGCCGCTGGCCCGCAGCGAGGACGGTCTGGCATGGGAGCTGCGTGGTCCGGGCGTCAAAGCGCTGACTGAGGACGAATTCATCACCGCCGAGGGCGGCGTCACGCAGACCGGCAAAGAGAACCCCATCGCCCGGGAGTGGGCCGATACGCTGACCGAAAAGTACACCGAGCTTTGCGAGCGCGAGCCGGTGTTTGGCGAGCTGCGCAACATCATGGATATGTGCGTCGTGGCGGCGGTGATCGAGAAGGAAGGCCTTCGCGAGAAGGCCGGCTGCAACCTGCCGCTGCTGATGGCCGCCGATAGCGACCTGACGGTCGGACGCTGGAACGTGCCCAAAACGATCGCCACGCAGGTCAGTCACCGGCAAATCGGACGCGAACATCTCATCACCGCCTCGGGCGGCGTGCAGATTGGTTCGTGGCAGGCCGCCAGCCGCTCGGAAGAAAGCCCGCGCATGGCTGAGCTTCGTGGCAAGGCAAAGGGCGAAGTGAGCGAGCGTTGGTGGTGGAATTAGAAGACGAATAGCGCGGCACGCCGCAGTCGCCTTCTCAGTACACTCGAATCAACTACGCAAGCCCACCGAATGCTTTCGGTGGGTTTTTTCATGGCCGGCGGAGATCTACCGCTTCCCAGCTTCCGCCGCGAAGGTTGACGCCTGTAACACTTGGCAAGCGCCGCGCGGCCCGCTCGAAGTGGGCATCGACGTAGCCCGCTTCGACCGCGCGGCGGCGCGTCGCTTCCGCCGGCGGGTCGGCCGATTTGAGCAGCACGAGCGGCACCGGACCAAGCAGCTCCGCGATCCGGGCCGCGATGGAGTCGCTCGTCACGATGGCGCCCTTCGGCAGGTGCTCGCCGGGCAACTGCGATTCGCTATCGCGGAGAAAGCTTGCGGCATCAAATACGACGATTCTTCGGCCTTCGTCAATTGGCCCGCTCTCCGTCTGCCCTAGCGCATCGAATTCATGCAGCAGCGGCACGTCGCCCAGAAGCGAAGCGAGCAATCTGGCCGTCACGCTCATGGCGGCGATGCACAGCCAATGAGTCGTCTCCTCGCTCAGGTCGAAGTGGGCCTCGGCCTCCTGCACGCAGCGCACGAGCTTCCCCCCGCCGGCCAGAAATACGAAGTGCCCGGGCGGCTGTTGGCCCAGCCACTCACCGAGTGCCGGCACCAGATCGGCGTATTCCAGCAGGCTGCCGCCCACCTTGATGACGCGCACCGGATCGCGCGGCGTGCCCGAGTCCATGTTGCGCGTCCCTGTCGATGGCGCCGCGAGTCGTTGTCACGGCCCCGACGCCTCGAGCGCCAGCACGGCCAAAGCATGCGCGGTGAGGCAGCGGTTCACGTCGGCCCCCAACTTCTCGCCCAGCAAAACGATCAGGGGCAACGCGGCATCCTGCTCGATCGCCCGCTGTGCCACCGCCGCGCCGTGCCCCGACAGGAGATACACCTCCGGCTGCACTGGCATTCGCGAAACTACCTGCCGCACTCCCTCGGCGACCTTGGCCGATTGCGCTCGGGCCACGGCGTCAGCCACCGCGCGTGCATCGTCGGCGGTGAAGCGGTCGGCCGGTGCGCTCAGCATCCGCGCGAGGCGACGCACGGCGTGCTCGCGGGTGGCGGGGCGGTGATCGGCGGTGTGGTTGTCGGCCGGGTGCTCGGCTAGTTCGCCCAGAATGAGATACACGTCGCGCGTGGTGGCGAACACCTCTTGTGCCACCGGACATTCGCGCTGCCGGTAGGGCACCTTGTCGACCAGGGCGCAGATCGGGCTGCGCTCGACGCCCGTGTATATCAGCTCGCCCGACATCATGCGGTCGAGGTCGGTGGTGTTGTGAGTAGCCGGCTTGCCGTCTACCAGCGGAACGATATCGCACGTAGTCGAACCGATGTCGACCAACAGGGCGCCGCCGCGCTTCGCGTAGCGACCGGCAAACTCCGCCAGGGCGCGCCAGTTGGCTGCCGCTGCCAACAGCGGGTATCTCTCGGCGACCTGCGGCGTGACCATCCGCCCGTCGCAAAGGTAGACCCGCGTGTGCCGGCCATCGGACGCTTCTCGCACCGCCTCGAGAATGAATCGCACCCCCGACTCTTTGGTCTCGAAGCAATCGGCCAGCTCGCCGGTCATCGTCACGGCCAGGTGATCGCACGCCGGCGCTTCGGCGATCAGGCGGCGGAGCTCCTGAGCCAGGCGGTGCGACTCCCGCCACAGGGCAAAAGGGTGTGCGTCCGCGAACCCGCGGCCATCGGCCATCTTCAAATTGGCGCCACCAATATCGAGCGCGAGCCAGTCCATTTGCGCACCTGCCGGAGTTTGCTTACGGAATTGTCGCGCCCACGCGCACGGTTCCGTCGGACGTGAATTCTAGCGGGTCGCCGCCAAAGGACAAATCGGCCTCGCAACCTTGTGCCACGTCAAACATGGCTTGGGCAAGGTTTCGCTGGCAGCTTGCCCGCAGCCCCACGTACGAAGTCGTGAGCCGCGGATTGACCTCGATCACCACGTCGTCGCCACCGTCGGTGCGTGCTCCCAACACCAGGTCAACCCCCACGTAGCCGATCGCGGGAGGCAATGTTCGCACGGTCGAAAGGGCCAATTCGCGGGCGCGACGGTTCAGGCTCTCTTCCAGCGGCAGTCGGCCACCGAGATAGCGGAAGCGGCCATCATTGCTGAGAACCTGCCGGCAGGCGGGTAGCGCGACGTGCTCGCGTGGGCCGCACAGGATTGCCACGCTGGCCGGCGTGCCCTCACAGAAGCGCTCGAGGCGGCATTCGGCAATCGAGTCACCGCTCAAGTCACGCAATTGGGCTTCGCGTATTTCGTCAATTACAGGATCGCGCGGTCCCCGCACCAGCCGCACGCCCTGCGAACCGGCCCCCAGGCGCGGCTTGATAACGGCCGGATATTCGAAGTCGGCGGGCAGTTGCTGGCCCGGGCGCAATACGATCCCGTGCGGCGCTGGCACACCCGCGGAAGCCAAGAGTTCGGCCATGCGGTGCTTGTCGCCGGCAATCTCGATCAAGGCAGAACAGGGGGAGAGCAATCGAGCGCCGGCCTGCTCGACCCACCGGCATCTTGCCAACAGCGCGCCGTCGCACTCGGGCGCAATGAGCACGGTCCAGTCGGCCAATTGCGCCTGTTCGATCAGCAGTCGCCGTTCGTCGGCCGCACCGGCCACGTTGTGAACTCGACAACCCGGTAATTGAAACTCGGACAAGCGCGCGTCGCGCAGCGCGACGACGTCGACTCCATCCATCCGCCCAAAGTCGGCCGCCAGCGCCCGGATCATCGCCGCGCCTTCGACAAGTAGGGATCCATCGGGCGGCGCGGAGTTTATGCCACTGGTGGACCCGCTGGCGCCGCTCCAGGTGCCCCCGCCCGCCACGTATTCGTAGAGGAATACTCTGAGCACGCGGTGACTCATGCTTTCTCAAGCAGACGCTTGCCAACTTGCGCTACTCGCCACACTTCAGAAAGTGTAAGCTGAGAAGTTACCATGACCTAAGCCTGCACGGAGAGGAGCAACACAATGAAACTGACCCGAATCACCGTGAATTCCAATCAGATGGGTGGGGCCCCATGTATCCGGGGGCTGAGGATTCCTGTCGCTACGGTCGTGGGAATGGTCGCCGAGGGGATGACCACTGAGGAAATCCTGAAGGCGTACCCCGATCTTGAAGCCGACGATATCCGCGAAGCATTAGCCTATGCTGCCGAAGCAGTGCGTGAGCGTGAGCTGCCGCTGGTGACCGGCCAATGAAGTGGCTCATTGACAACGCACTGTCGCCAGTCGTGGCGGACGGGTTGCGGTCCGCGGGACACGACGCCGCGCACGTACGAGATTACGGGCTGGAGGCGGCGGACGACAGCATCATTCTTGACCGGGCGTCGTTGGAAGATCGCGTAATCGTATCTGCTGACACGGATTTTGGCACCTTGCTGGCCCAACGAATGCAAACGAAGCCGTCCTTCGTGCTGTTTCGTGGTGCCACGCCACGACGCCCCGACGATCAAGTCGTACTGCTTCTTGCGAATCTGCCGAGAATCGAGGAAGACTTGAAGACAGGAGCCGTCGTCGTTTTTGAGCCAGGCCGATTGCGAATCCGCTCCCTTCCTATCCTGCCAACCTCGTAGGATCTTCTCTTCACTCGGTGCCCGCCGATATGACGCCCGAGTCGGCTAAAAGATCCCCAACTGGTCGCGGGCGTCGTCGGTCATGCGGTCGGGGGTCCAAGGGGGATCGAGCACGACCTTCACCTCGACGTCGCCCACCCCTTCGAGCTGCCCCACCGCTTGCTTGCTCTGTGCGACGAGCTGCGGACCGGCGGGGCACATGGGGCTGGTGAGGCCCATGTCGATGCTCACTTTGGTCGCGCCTACTTCGTCCTCGGCCAGGTTAACCACATAGATCAACCCCAGGTCGACGATGTTGACGAACAACTCGGGGTCAACGACCTGCTTCAGCGTCTCGCGGACAAGGTCTTCGCTCACGGTCATATCGCAGTTCCTCTACATTACTTAGCTGATCCCAAAACCGTCGGGGACTGGCTCATTTTGCGGAGTCCTCGGAGCAAAATGTGCCTGTCCCCTTCTCTGGAGGACGGTTTTGGGATCAGCCGTCAAACATCGTTGATCCGCACGTAAACGTCGCCCCCCTCGACCTTCACCTCGTGACTTACCGTGTCTTCGGTGGCCGGCATGGTGAGGGCCTTGCCGCTGCGGATGTCGAACTGCGCCCCATGCCGCGGACAGGCGATGCGGTGATCGGCCAAGTCGCCCTCGCTCAATGGCCCGCCGTCGTGCGTGCACACGTCGTCGATAGCGTAGAACGAGCCGCCCACGTGGAACAGCACGACCAGTCGATCGTCGACCTCGATCAGCCGTTTGCCGGGATCGGGAATGTCGGAAACGGAGGCGACTTTCACAAAGTCGGACATGGTGGAAATACCAATCTCGGACCGCTCTTGTCGCTCTCGATGCCGATGTCAAAACCGTGCGGAGAAGGGGACAGGCACATTTTGCTCCGAGGACTCCTCAAAATGAGCCAGTCCCCCACGGTTTTGGCA
>CAYQAJ010000089.1:0-17908 GCA_964415245.1 uncultured Pirellulaceae bacterium
CGTCACGGTCATCGAATTCCCTCCTCGGCGGCTCCACTTCAAGATACCACGACCGAGCCGCGACGAACAGCATTTTCGGGCAATGGCACATCGTGTATCAGCGAGTCAGAGGGCATCTCATTTTCTTCCTCAAGCGCGGGCCTGCCACGTAGAAGGATCTCGACCTCCGTGCATCAGCGCGAGCACTTCGACGCGGTCGTCGTGAATTCGGTAATACACGACGTACGTGAACCGCCGCAACCGCGCCGCCCGGACGTTCCGCCAGGCGACGCCGTATGATTCTGGCATGGCGCCGATTCGGCCCAGTACTTCGTGGAGCTGATCCAAGAACGCTTGTCCCAAGCCCGCCCGCTCGGCTTCGAGGTAGTCTCTCACCTCCTCAGCATCGCGGCTCGCTTCCGGACGGAGAACGACGGGCAAACTCACGGCTTCCTCGACAACCGGGCTCGCACAGTTTCCCACGGCTCGGCGGATTCGGGGTTGGCATCGGCGGCCGCGATGCGCCGCTCCAGCTCGCGCAGATGCCATTCGGGGGGCGTAAAGGGGACGTCGTCGGGCAGACTGTCCCAAATGAGCATGATGAGCTCGCACCGCTCCTGGGGGCTGAGTCGGTCAATGCCGAACTGTTCCAGGGTGATGGTCATCAAAGAAATCCTCCGGTAGCCAATCGACTCCTCGACGTGGAATCCGAGGGGCATAGATCATTGAACCAAACTCCGACTGCGGCTGCAACTTTTGGCTGGCGGCGGGGGTAACCGATTGTCGGAACCTGAGAACTGATCCGACGCGGTCGGAGGAGGCGACAGTTTCGCGTCCCCGAGTCGCCATGTCTCCGCGTCCCCGCGTCAGTCACCCAGCCTCCGTTTCGCGCTTTCGCCCTTTCGCGGATTCGCGATTCCATCAGGCAATTCGTGCGGTCAGTGGGCGGCGCCCAGCGATGGGGCAATTGAGCGTTTCTTCCGGCACGGCGCGAAAGGCGTTGGCGATTACTCGGCGACTCGGAATTCTTTCACGCGGTAGAATCGCTTCAGGCCGTTCTTGGCTTTGCCGTCCTCGATGTTTTCGATGACGCGCTCTTTTACGAAGTCCATGCGCTGCCAGTCGGTCATGAGCAGCATGTCGTTCTCGAATGCCACGGAGAACCCGTAGGTGTACTTGTTCTTGTCGCCGACCGTCGCCAGAACGTCGACGCAGCCGTCGCCCGGGCTGGTTTCGTAGACGCCGCTAAGCTCGACCGTCAGCATGTAGACCCGCACCGTGCCGTCGGCGCTAAAGGCGACGTCTTCGCCCATGCCCACCCTGCGCCAGTCCTCCCACTTTCCGTCGCGGTATCGGGCATCGGCGCGCCAAACGCCGACCAGTTTTTTCAACACATCGGCCGGCGGCGGCGCGGCGACCGCCTGGGGCGCATTCTGCTGCGCTTCCCGCATCTGGCGAATGACTTCGTCGCGACTTTTCGCCTTGCTCGCGCCGGAAGTGCTTCCCTTCGCTCCGCCTTGCGCCGAGTTCTTCGGCTGGGCGGCAGGCTGACCACAGCCGATCGCCACGGCGAGGACGGAGCCACAGAAAACGATGACCAGCCAATGTTTCGCCCGGGAGCGCCGCTCGGCACCGAATACGACTCGCAGCGCTTCGGCTCGGTACGCAGAGGGCATGGCCTGCATCATTCGCTGTGCGTAACTCGTGGACACGGGCGAAACTCGCTTGTGGTTCGACGCGAATTCAGTCGGTTCGCGGCGCAGGCGGACGGCACGGCGGAGCGTGCCTGCTACGTTTCGTGCCGGCTCTGAGCTTATCCAGAAACCGCTTATTGATCCCAGTAGGCAGCATACTCGGGCCGATCCCATTCCGTGCGCCCTGCTGCCGTCATCTCTACCCAGATGCCGAAGGGAATTCCCGCCGGACTCGCATATACCCCGTCTCCCAGCGTCAAATGGGAAAGGTAGTCGCGGTTCGCCCGGAACTCCTCGAACGCCTCCGAACAGTCGGCCAAAATGTCTGCTGGCCTAGCGGGGTTGATGCCGCGCGAACAACGTCGTGCCCCAAACCGCTCAGGAAGGCGATCGTGATGGCATAGACATCTTGGTCGGCGAGAAACTTCATTGCGTCGTCGCAACATCGATGTCTTCAGCCGCCAGCACGTCAATCGCGTACTGAATGCACGCGCGAACGTCGTCCGGCTCCAGGTCGGGGTAGTAATCGCGGACGATGTCGACAAAGGCCAGGCCTTCGCGGACCAACTCCAGGACACTTTGCACGGGAATCCTGGTGCCGGCCACGCATGGCTTTCCAAAATGAATTTCAGGGTTGACGGCAATACGACTTTTCATGGTTCATCCTCGGCATCGGGCACCGCTTCACGCCTACCGATCATTGGACCAAACACCGACCGTGACTGCAACTTCACGTTGGCGGCGGATCAAGCGATTGTCCGAAGCCGAGAGCAGAATGCTGAGAGCTGACAGCTTCGTGCGGACGGCACGGCGGAGCGTGCCTGCTACGTGGCGCGCGCGGAGCACTTCAGGTTCGCGTGGGAGAGAGGAAAGGTGCAAGGGCCGTAACGACTACGTTCACTTGCCGGGCCGGCTGCAACGAACGTGATGTCATGAAAAACCGTAGTGCCGGCCCGGTCAGCACGGTCACCCCGGTCACGCGCAACGCCTTGTTCGTTGGGCTTATCCGCGGTAAAGTACAAGTAGGGGAGGGCCCTGACCATGAGCGATGGCGCGACCACTGCTCTACCGATTGTTGTCGATGTTGCCGTTAATCTCACGGCGATTGTCCGCCCGGAACCCGACGCCGGCGGCTATTCGGGCTTCATCCCCGCACTTCCTGGCTGTCACACCCAAGGAGAAACGCTCGACGAAGTCCGGGCCAACTTGCGCGAGGCCGCCGAGGGCTGGCTCGCCGTTGCCCACGAAGATGGTCTTGCCCGCGATGCAGCGGGTGAAGCACCGTGAAGATCGTCTCCGGCAAGCGGATGTGCCGCATTCTTGAGCAGCGCGGCTGGACGTTGGCTCGCATTCACGGCGCCCATCACATCTATCGGCACCCAGCCGCGGGTCGCAGGACGGTAGTTCCCGTGCACGGTAATCAGGATTTGAAGCCCGGCACCCAGCGCGGCATCATGCGCGATGCCGGATTGACCGACGCGGACCTGTGACGGGCTATCTGGAAACCGTCAGGGACTGGCTCATTTTGCGTAGCGGATGACGGGCTTACGCTCTCCCGCTATCGATTTTGCGGAGCAAAATGTGCCTGCCCCCAACGGTTTTCGGATAAGCGCTACGTTTCGAGGCTGCGCTGGTTCCACGGGATTGGCATTGTCGGTTTGCGGCGGTGGTGATCGCGGCGCTGGTCCTTGGGGCGGTCCTGGAACCAGGTGATGAATCGCACGAGCTGCCGCACCGCTTCTTCGTAGGCTTGGCGTCCTTTCTCGGCCGTGGCCAGCTCGGCGTCGCCCAGCACGCCGGTTTCGCTGTAGCTGCTGGTCCACGAGATGACGGTGGCCGGGCCGGCGGCGAACAGGTCGACCCAGTTGAAGGGGCTGTCCTCGTCGTTGAAGCTGATCGTGCCGCTTTTGATCTGGTCCTTGCGCACGTTGTCGCCGTCGAGGAAGAGGTAGAGCGAAGTTTCCAGCTCGCAGGCGTGCGAACAACCGCCGGGGAATTTGCTCTCGCGCCAGCGGGGCAGAAACTCCTTGTCGACGGTGAGCAGGTTCCACCATGCGGCCAGCACGCACTCGGCGTCGGTTTCGAGGTTCGTGCGGCGGGCCACCAGGTCGAGGTTGGGCATGTTCGAGCCGTGGCCGTTCAACAGCACGATCTTGCGAAAGCCGTGGTAGGCGAGCGATTTGGTGATGTCGAGCGCATGGTGCATGAAGTGCTCGAAGTCGTTGTTGATCGTGCCGGGAAAGTCCATCACGTGGCCCGTGTAGCCGTACGCCACCACGGGCAGCACGAGCACACGATCGGGAATCTGCCGACCGGCCCCGGCGGCGATTCCGGTGGGGCAGACCAGATCGACGTCCAACGGCAGGTGCGGCCCATGCTGCTCGACCGCCCCGCACGGCAAGATGCACACCTGGTTCATCTCGACGGCGTCGTTGATCTCGGGCCAAGTGAGCTTTTCGTAGCGATACTCGGTGGCGGCGCGGCTGGACATGGCAATGATTCCTGTTGGTTATGCGACTTTGGGGTTATTCGAAAACCGTCCCCGCACAGGGGGATAAGTGCAACGCAAGTTTTCAGTTTTCAGTTTTCAGCCAGAAGAAGCAGTACATGGACGTTGTTGGATGATCGGGGCGATGAATAGCTCGCCACGAATTGCCCGCCACTTCTACTGAAAACTGAACACTGAAAACTCGTCGTGAGCCAGTCACCTAGGGTTTTCGGATAAGCGACTATTTCACGAGTGCTTCGAGCCGCTGGCCGAGTTCGTCGATCAGCATTTCGAGGCTGCCGGGTGCGAGCACGGCCACCGTCTCCTGGTAGATGCCTTTGCCGTAGGCGTCGGCGGTCGGCAAGTACCATGCCCGCGATCCGCCGGCGAGTACGATTACCACCAGCGGAATGGGCGCGATACGTTCGCGCAGGTCTCGCTGGAGCAGATTGTACGGTTCGCCGTCGACGGCCAGCCACACGGCGTCGCCCATCTTCCACAGTGCGACGGGGTAGGGGAAGCACTCGCCACGCGGCAGCACCGCCAACCGCGTCAGCTGCCGCGACATACGTTCGACCATGGCTCGGGCGTCGGCCGCGTCGGAAGAACGCCCGGCTTCTCGAGCCGCCCGCTCCTTGGCGAGCCACTGTTCGTGCTCGCTGCGAGTTTCGTCGAGGTCGGGCAGATCGGCGCGGTAGGGCAGGTCGATCGTGAATTGGTCGAAACTCCAGCAACTTGCAGTCTTTCGTTCGGCGGCGTCGAGCGGTTCGTGCCGCCAGATGCCCAGCGTCGCACCGGAAATCACCGGCCCTTGATACACTTGCGCGGTGAGCGGCGGCGACATGCCTTCCAACACGCCGAGCGCCGCGTGGCCCACTTGCCGGCCGTTGCGATCGGCCAGCGCCGTGCCGCCGACGTAGCCGTCGCGCGGACCGAGGTCGCCCGAGGCGCCGAGAAGAAACACGCATGGCGCGCCGGTAGCATGTTCGACGAGTTCTCGCAGTGCGCCGGGATAGTCGGGGCTGATGAGGCGATTCTCGAACGACAGCGTCGTAGGGTGGCAGGCGTAGTTGACGATCGTGGCGGCGAGCGTGCCGTCATCGCGCGTCACGCGGGCGACCAGCAGCGTGTCGTCGGCCGGTTCGAGCGGATTGAGGCCGCACACGTACAGCCGCCGCTCTACGTCGTAGTAATCGCGGTCGGCGGCCAGATTGCAGTGACCGGTGGCATAGGTAATGGCGGCAGGCGCGACCGAACTGCGGGCCTCCTGGACGGCATCGGCGACCGATTGGGCGACCGATGCGAGATAGGGCGCGATCAGATCGCCGCCGGGAAGATCGGCGCGGCCGGGATCCATGAGCCCCGCCCCGTGCGTGTGGGAAAACGTGACCAGAAGCTGTACTGGATCGATAGATGCGCGCCGACACACGGTGTCGGCTAGCGCTTGCATGGCATCGGGAAAGAGCAGGCAGTGATCGATGGCCACGAGAATGAGCTGCTCGTTGGCGCCGGCCGAGTTGCCAGCACCATCCGATGGCCCGAATACCATGGCCGTCGCCGTGAGCGGTCGATGCACGCCTTCGGATCGATCGTGCTCCGCGGCACCCCACATACGGTGGTAGATGCCAACCGGCGGAGTGATGTCGCGGCGGGCGATGCCGAAGCGGCAGAGGGAATGGGGGGTTGTGAGACGAGTCATGCGTTTGCCTTGAGGCGAGTTTTCAGTCGGAGGACGTCCGTAGTCAGTAGTCCGTTGTCAGTTGTATGGAAGGACACATCGGAATCGCGGCGAATCTTGGTGGCTGTGCGTCGATTCCATTCACCGCCAACTAATCGTTCCGCCGTCTCAGACAACTGACCACGGACAACTGACAACTGACAAATCACCGCGTCGGTCGAGCGCCACATAAATGTGGCGGCTATCTCTTTCGCACGCGGCGCTCGGTTACGTTTACGTTCGTATTCACCACCATCCAGCACAAGGCGGCCCCCAGGTAGATTCCCGCGAACACGCCCATCACCAGGGGCCAGTTTCCCGGCGCGTCGGGATCGCCGCCAGTCCCCAACCGCAACAGCCACGGAACGACCAGCGGAAACAGAAACGCCCCGATGCACCCCGAGGCATTCATGATGCTGAACACCATAGGCACATGGCGGCCCCCCATGTCGATGGTCGCGGTGTACGAAGCCGGCCCGCCAAACGCCGCCCAGAACGAGCCGCCCGAGATCAACAGCACGGCCAGCCAGGGGTTGGCGACTGGATACGAAGCGACGATGAGCAGGGCGCACAAGAGCATGCTTACCGCGGCCACCGCTTCGCGGCTGATGCGGCGGTTGCCCGTGCGAACGAGCAGCCAGTCGGAAAACGCGCCACCCAACGGACTGCCGACGACCACCGCGATCAGCGGCAGGCTGTTGAGCAGACCCACCTCCAGGTCGCCCACTCCGCGCGTTTCGCGCAAGTACGTGCCGAACCAGGTGGCAAAGTAAATGTATCCGGCGGCGCGAAAGATCTGCTGCCCGCACAGCGCCCACATGCCGGGGCTGGAAGCGATGGTCAGCCAGGGCGTGGGCTCGTGGACTTCGTCGTCGGGCGACTTCTTGTTTTCGACTTGATCTTTCTCCGCGGGCGTCCTGCCGTCTGCAGAAGCCTTTCCGCCATCCGAGACGGCGTTTCCGGCGATGGCCGCCAGCTCGGCATCGGTGACCGACGGATGATCCTGCGGCCGGTCGCGAAACCACACATAGAAGGCGAGGGCGAAAATAAAGCCCGGCGCCGCAAACAGCAGGTACGCTGACTGCCAACCGATCAGTGGCAACAGCGCTCCCATAGCTGCGGTTCCTGCCGCGCCGCCAATCGACATCGAGCTGGCCAACAGGCCGTTCGCCAGATTGTGCCGCCACGTGGGGAGCCACTTCGACACGGTGTTCACGCAGCAGGGAAAGATTCCCGATTGTGTCGCTCCCATTCCGAGCCGGGCAGTCAGCAGAAGAAAAGGGAGCCGCCCTAAGGCAAATAGTTGAGTGGCGACGGAGAAGATCACCGCAAAGCTGAACAGGGCCCGGCGCGTGCCGTAGATTTTGGCCAGCCAGCCGGTGGATAATTGGCAAAGGCCGTACGTCAGGAAGAACGCCGACATGATGAGGCCGGACGTTCCTTTCGAGATGTCCAGGTCGGTGCGGATCGCCTCCTCGGCCACGCTGATACTGTTGCGCTGCACGTAGGCCACGATCGCCGCCATGCACAGAGCCGCCACCACGTAGTAGCGCACATAGCGGTCCGGGCCGGGGGCGCGAGCTGACAGGTCAGCCGGGAGTGCCTCGGCCGACAACGATTCGTCGTGTGAGGGGAGCGCCTCGTTCGATGAAAACGCCTCGCCACGCGGCACTGCCGCGCCTTGCTCTTCGTCGCCAGAAGCGGGTGACATGCTCATGCAAGACTTGCCGGCCGATCACGGTTGCGGGGCACTGATGCGAATGTTGCGGAACCACACCTCTTCGCTGTGGTTCTGCAGGCCGAGGAAACCGTTGAGCCGGCGCTCCTCGAGCGCGGGAAAGTCGTCGAGCGTCGCCTCAACGACCACCACGCCGTTGTGCTCGACGCGATAGCAAGGCCCCGTGCACTCAATCTCCAGGGTGTTCCACTGACCGGTGGGTCGGGCAACGTGCTTCTGGGCGGGGGCAATATCGTACACGCTTCCCGCGTATTGATAGTCGTGCAGATCCTTGTAGCGGGGATCGGCGTCGTCGAGAATCTGCACTTCGACACCCGCCCCGGCGCCGTGGTGGTTGCCGTCTTCGGGCACGCGGACATAGACGCCCGAGTTGCCGCCCGGCCGCAGCTTGTATTCGAGTCGCAGATCGAAGTCGCCGAATTGGTCGCGCGTGCGAAGCCAGGGGCCCGGCTTGCCACTGCAACGGAGCATGCCCATTTCGACGTCCCAGCACTTTTCGGCGGGCGCGCCGGCGCCTTCCCAGCCCGTGAGGTCGCGGCCATTGAACAGCCAGCGGCTGCCGAGCTCGGTAATGCGGATGTTCCGAAAGGCGTAGCTGCCATTCGAGCCGTCGCGCGATTTTAAGCCGATGTAGCCGAGCGGGGTTGCCAACCGGTCGGTGCTCCACGCCTCGTGGCCGTTGATCGACAGCGAAGCCTTCATCCCCTTCGCAGTCAGCACGAGGTCATTCCACTGGTCGGGGCGGAAATGCGCGTCTTTGCCGACTTGCACGAGGCCGACCAGATCGCCTTCGTGCCCGCGTGCGAGCGCAATCTCGTGCTGATCGGGCCACGGTTTTCCCTCGGGGGGCGGCCCACTGCGAAAGAAGATGCCCGATTCGGGCTGGGAATCGGATTTCGATTCCGAGTCGCGCAAGCGTCGGCATTCCAGTCGCAAAACAAAGTCGCGGTAGCGGTGGTTGCTGCGCAGATATCCGTCGCCGCCTTTGAACACGATGGCGCCGTCCTGGACGGCCGCGTCGCAACCCAAAGCGTGCCAGCCGTCAAGCGTCTTGCCGTCGAACAACTCAAGCGTGCATGCTTCGGCGGAGCCCGTTGAGGATTCTTCAGCCGGCTCGTCGGCCCACAATCGGCCGGCGCCGCACAGGATTACGCCGCAAAGCATCGCGCCGCAAAGGTACGTTCCCAAACGTTTCATGGTCGTTCACTCCGCCTCATTGCCAAGCGCTATCTTCAGCGCGGTGAGAATCGATTGCTCGGCGCCCGCGGCAACCCAGGTGTACCCGTGTTCTTCCATGAATCCTTCGCGGCGCGCCTGTTCGGTGGGAATGTAGCCTGGGGCGCACTCTCCGTAGGCCGCGACCATTACGAACGAGTCCGGCCGCATTTTCTGCGCGGCGAGTTGATAGGAGACAAAGCTCTCAGCCGGGAGCAGTACGAACTGCGCCGGGCCGAAGTCGATCACCGGCAGGTCGATCGCCTGGCCCGCCGCATATCGCTTCTGCCAGCTCAGGCCGAGTGCCGCCGTGCTTCGTTCTTGCTGTGAGGCGTCGGCGTTGGCCAGCGTCTTTTCGAGCGCTTCGGGCGAGAGCGCCCCCTCGACCTCCGGCTTCAGCAGAAGCGGCACGACGCGCAGGTTCGCCTGACGCAGCGGCTCGCGGCGGGTCGCCTTCCACGCCTCTCGCATCGCGTCATACATTCGGCCGGTCAATTCGCGGCGGCTATCGTCGTTGCCGTCGTTGTATCGGGCGGCCGTCACGTCGCCGCCGCAACCGCTCATGTAGACTTGGAAGATGCTCGGGTCGTCGCGCTGGCGGCGCTGTCGGGCCAGGCCGACGAAGTCGCACGACACTCCTCCATCGCCGTAGTAGCTCATCGGATGGCAGGCATACGTTGAGAGTGCCGCCAACGGCTCGTCGCCGTCCCAGAAGCTGAGCGTCTTGAGCAGCGGGTCGATCGTGCCCTCGGGCGCAAGCCGCACCGCCTCATCGCGGGTAAAGCTGTAGCGGTTGAAGCGTGGCGGTGATCCTTCCAGCTCGACCCGGCGACTGCTGGCGACGCGATCGACCTTCGCTTGGCCCATTCCCACGTGCGTGACGGTGCAGCGCTTGTCGAGCGAACGGCGCACGGCGGCGGCCACGCGCACGATCGTTTCCTGCATGAATCCTCGATCGAACATCGAACCGGCGCCGTGCTCTTCCAGCAGGAGCTGCGCCGTCAGGTCGGCGTACGGCGCATCGTGCTGGTGAACGCAAGAGAGCACCACTCGTTCCCGCGTCGTTTTGGCCGCCTCTGCCAGCGCGTCGCGCCACTGGTCGTAGGCATCGTTGCGCAGTTCGCACCAGTCGAGAGCCGCCAGCACGATCGGCTCGCCGTCGCCCATGAGCAGCAGTCCCCGGGCTTCGAGCGGGTCGACGATCTTGCGGGCCGGTTCGCGCCACCCAGCCAACAGCGGATGCCCCAGCGGCGGCGTCACATCGGCCGAGAAGGTGGCAAGCTCGAACTTTCGCTCGTCCCCCGAATCGCCGTTCGCAGCCTCGTCGCTCTGACCAGCGAACGCTAACAGCGAACCACTGGCCGAGGCGGTCGCCGCCGCCATTGCGGCGAGTGCCTGACGACGATTGAGACTCAATTCCACGGAACGAAACCTCGGCGAGTTTGCCCGCGGCATTCGCGGAAACTGTGACGACGCTTGTTGCGGCCCGGGCAACGAGCTTTTATAGTCACTCTGCTTGCTGTATCGCAACTCATTGCCTATCCGAAAACCGTACCGGAGAAGGGGACAGGCACATTTTGCTTCGATTTGCGTGTCGTCGGAGTTGTTCTGTGACACGCTCACTCCACCTTCGCACGTTCTCTTGTTCGGAAGCAAAATGAGCCAGTCCCCGACGGTTTTCGAATAGACGGTACGCGGCGTCCGAAGCAACACGCTCACCTCCTCGTAATCGCCAAGGCGGCCGGTCATCCGTGGGCAACGTCTTCTCCACACTCGATCTGGTGGTGTTTTTCGCCGCGCTCGCCGGCGCCATGGTCGTCGGTTTCATCGCCGGAAGGCACGAAAACACGACGGAAGATTACTTTCTAGCGGGCCGCAAAATCCCCTGGTGGGGCGTGGCGGCCTCGATCTTCGGCAGCAACGTTAGCGCTAACCACATGGTCGGCATGATGGGGGCCGGCTTTGCCATCGGCTTTGCCCAGAGCCACTTCGAGCTGGGGGCCATCGCCGGCCTGATGTTGCTGTGCTACGGCTTTCTGCCGGTGTATCGCAAGCTGAACCTGTACACGCTCTCGGAATACCTGGCCCGACGATACGACGAACGCAGCCGCGTGGCCTACGCGATCATCATGATCGTGCTCATGGCGGTGGTGCAAATGGTGCCCGCGCTGTACATCGGCTCGCGCTCGTTCTGCATATTGCTGGGGGGCGACGCGGTGCGGGGGCAGCAGGCCGGCGATGGCGCCGAGGCGCTTGCTGAGCGCGAAGCGGCTCTCGTCGACGGAGAAAACGTCGCGGAGGATAGGAAAGTCGGCGATGGAGAAATCACTGCAGCAGCCGGCCTCTCCCCCAATCTCGCCGCCACGCCCGACGTGAACATGCGCTACTATGTTGCGTTCGTCATCGCGCTGGCCGTGATTGCGGGGAGCTACACCATCGTCGGCGGGCTCAAGGCCGTGGTGTGGACCGACGTCATTCAGTCGGTGTTGCTGTTGGCGGCGGGCATCGTCGTCGCACTGCTCGCGTTCGCCAAGCTGGGCGGATGGCACGTGCTGATGGACTACGACGCCGCCATGCTCACTGCCGCCGACGATGCCCGCAAGATGCACCTCTACCTGCCCATGAACCATCCCGACTTGCCCTGGACCGGCATGCTGACGGGACTGATGGCCATGCACTTCTTTTATTGGGGCACCAACCAGTTTATCGTGCAGCGGGCCCTGGCCGCACGAAGCGACAGCGAAGCACGCCTCGGCATCGTCGCAGCCGGCTTTTTGAAGCTCACGATTCCGTTTTTCTCGATCGCCACGGGTGCGGCCGCGTTTTACCTGTTCAAGAGCCGGCTGGCCGATCCATCGCTCAATCCACAGATTCACCAGGACGTGGTATTCGTCGAGCTGGTGAAGATCGTGGCGGCGCCGATCGGCTTCGGCCTGATGGGGCTGATCGCGGCCGGAGTGATCGGGGCCATTTTGTCGTCGATCGACTCGATGATGAACTCGGCGGCTACGATTATCACCATCGACATCTACCGCCGCTATATCCGCCCCCAAGCCAGCGACCGCGAACTGATTGTCGCGGGCCGCATTTCGATCGCGCTGTTCGTCATCCTGGCGACACTCATGGCGGTCTACGTGATCAACCCCAACTCCAAGAAGAACTTCTTCCTGCAGATTGTCGACTATCAGGGATATCTGACGCCGGGTTTGTTGGTGGCGTTCTTGTTGGGCATGTTCTGGAAGCGCGGCACGGCGACGGCGGCGATCGTGGCGATCCTGGCCGGCATCGTCTTCTCGGGCGCGGTGCAGTATGGGTACGACAAGGGAGTGGGCACGCACCCGGTCGTGTACTCGGTCGTGCAGGGCAAGACTTCGCTCGACGAAGTGAATCCGGATGACTTGCCGTCCGATATGCGCTCGCTGAACCGCGATGGACAGCGACAGCGCATTGAGGACGAACGGCGGCGGCTCGATCAACCGATTCCCTTGATTGGCTCCCGCCGCGCGGTCGTCGAGCGATTGGGGCCGGTGCTCAACTTTTTCCATCGCGTCGTGGCGGTCCTCATACTTTGCGCGGCGACGTTCGTGGTGGTGAGTCTCATGGGCCAGCCCGATACCGAGAAAGGGCGCCTCGTGTGGACCGACCTGGGAGGGCACGACCCGGGAGTGCTGCGGCGACTGATTACCGCCATCCTGGTTTCGATTCTCGTGTTCGCGATCCTCGGCTGGGTCATGTACAGCAAGTGGATTACCCCCACGACGGCCGCGCTATTGGGCAGCGGCTGGACACTGGCCATGTTCGTGGGGGCCATGATCGTCGCGCCGCGAAAGTTGCCGGGGTCGGCACCGGGCGAGCCTTCCGATGGATCGGGCGGCGTCGGGGTACTGATGCGCCGGATTCTCGGCGACGACCGGTTGCCGGCCGGCATCCTGTCCGCGACGGCCATCTTTCTTACGTATTACTTCTATTGACGCCGTCGCGCTCCTGCCTAATAACGACCCCCATGTTCGCCATTGCCGCCCGCACCGAATCGACCGAGCCCCACCTGGTGGAATTGCCCGAACCGGCTGCACCAGCCGCAGGGCAGGTGCTTTGTCGCACGCTGCAATTGGGTGTGTGTGGAACCGATCGGGAGATTCTGCACTCGGCGGTGCCGCTCGTCCCCGAAGATAGCGACTTTCTCGTGTTGGGGCACGAGTGTCTGGGCCGCGTCGAAGTGGTCGGACCGGGCGTGAGCGAACTGGCGGCCAGCGATCTGGTTGTGCCCGTGGTACGACGCGCCTTCCCCGGTCAGCAGCACCGCGTCGACCTGTTGGCATTCGGAAACTTCACCGAACGGGGCATCGTGCGGGAGCACGGGTTCTCGGCCCCGAGGTGGCTCGACCGGCCCGAGTACCTGCTGCGAGTCGATCCGAAGCTGGCCGAAGTGGCGGTTCTCGCCGAGCCACTGGCGGTGGCGGAGAAGGGAGTGAACGAGGCCACTGTCGTGCAGCGCGCGCGACTGGGCGACGGCGCCTGGACCGACGAGCCGCCGCGCGTGCTGGTGACCGGCATGGGCCCCATCGCCTTCGCTGCCGTCGTGGCGTGCCGCTGCCGCGACTGGCCGGTCACGATGTACGGCCGCGACGCGCCGAACAGCTTTCGAGCGGGTCTGGCTGAATCCTTCGGCGCGCGGTATCTGCCGGCCGCCCATGGCGCCATCGCTCCGCCCGACGTGGAACAGGACGGTTACGACCTCGTGTTGGAATGCACGGGCAGCGACGAATTGATGATGGAAGCGGCGGCGGCGCTCGCATCGCGGGGAGCGATGTCCTGGCTGGGAAGCACGCGGCTGCCTCAGCCAGCTCCGCGGAACGTCGAACGCCTGATGCGAGATTCTCTTTTGCGGAATCACGTGTTCATCGGGTGTGTGAACTCCGCGCCGCGCGATTTCGCCGCGGCGCTGGCCGACTTGACGCTCATGCTGGGAACTCACCCTCGCGAGATTGCGGCCCTAGTTACAGACCGCGTGCCGCCGCGCGACTCGCTCGATCACTATCGCCGCCGCCGGCCGCAAGGCATCAAGACGGTGTTGATGTACGAATGACATCGTAATCGCTGGTTCCAAGGCTCCGCCTGGGAACCGACTGTCCGCCAGGCTCTGCCTGAAAGAAGCGCGGCGCACCGGAACCGGCGGAGCCAGGAAGACGGCGCCGTCCCCAGGCGGAGCCTGGGTACGAGAGGCGTGCCGGAGCGTGGGGACGAGAGGAGTGCGATGAACCTTCACGAGCAAGCCCTGTGGTCGATCGCGCCGATCGCGTTGGCGGCAATTCTGCTGGTCGGAGCGCGGATGCCGGCTCGTTGGGCGATGCCGCTGGTGTTTCTTACCGCGGCATTCGTGGCGATGGGCCGCTGGGGGATGAACTTCCGGCACGTGGCGGCTTCGACCGTGCAGGGAGAGTTTCTCGCGCTGGACCTGATCCTCATCATCTTCGCCGCGATACTGCTGCTCAATACGCTCGAACAGTCGGGTGCGCTGGGCGTCATCCGCCGCAGCTTTGCCGCCATCAGCGACGACCCCCGCGTGCAGGTTGTCATCGTGGCGTGGCTGTTTGGCTCGTTCATCGAAGGGGCGGCCGGATTCGGTACGCCTGCCGCCATCGCGGCGCCGCTCTTAGTTGCCCTGGGCTTTCCGGCCGCCGCCGCAGTGATGATCGGGCTGATGATTCAGAGCACCGCCGTCACGTTCGGGGCCGTGGGAACTCCCATTTTGGTCGGCGTATCGGGCGGCTTGGAGGGGGAAGCGTTCTCGGCCCAGCTCGCCGCCTCCGGCCTGACGATGGACGGCTACCTGCACATGGTCACCGTTCGCGCCGCCTGCCTGCACGCGATCACTGGCACGCTGATGCCCACGCTGATGGTCATGATGATGACGCGGTTCTTCGGCGCGAAGCGATCGTGGACCGAGGGGCTGTCGATTCTGCCGTTTACGCTGCTGGGGGGAGTCGCGTTTACGGTGCCGTACTTTCTCACGGCGTGGCTGTTGGGGCCGGAGTTTCCCTCGCTGTTGGGAGCGCTGGTCGGCCTGGTGATCGTCACGATCGCGGCACGATACCGACTTCTTGTTCCCCGCGATAAGTGGGCGTTTCCCGAGTCGAGCGGCTGGCCCGACGATTGGCGAGGGCGCTTCACTCCGCACGTTGAGCAGAAGCCGACCGATCGTCCCATGTCGCTGGTCCTGGCCTGGGCGCCGTACTTGCTTTTGGCCGTGCTGTTGCTGTTGACGCGACTCGACTGGCTGCCGCTGAAGTCGGCGCTGCAGAGCCAGTTCGTCACGCTTTCCTGGAGTGGCATTTTCGACACCCCGATCAACGCCAAGACCCAACCGTTGTACTTGCCCGCGTTCGTGTTGCTGGTCGTAGTGGCGATCACGTTTGCGATTCACCGTATGAGCATGGCCGCCATCCGCCGGGCCGTGTTCGGATCGCTGCGGGTCGTGCTCGGGGCGTCGTTCGTGCTGATCTTCACGCTCCCCATGGTCCGCATCTACATCAACTCGGGCATCGACGCCGGCACGACTGCTTCGGGCGACGCGCTGCCGAGCATGCCCATCGCGCTGGCTCAATGGGTGGCCATGAACGTGGGGGGCGTGTGGCCCGCGTTCGCCGGCTGCATCGGCGCACTCGGGGCGTTCATCGCCGGCAGCAACACGGCCAGCAACCTGATGTTCTCGCAGTTTCAGAACGGCGTGGCCCGCGAGCTCGGCATGAGCAGCCCGATGATCGTCGCACTGCAAGCCGTGGGAGCGGCGGCGGGGAACATGATCGCCATCCACAATGTCGTGGCAGCGTCAGCCACCGTCGGGCTGTTGGGGCGCGAAGGGGCGACGCTGCGTAAGACCATTCTCCCCACGCTGTACTACGTGGCCGTGATCGGAGTGCTCGGCCTATTGGCCGTCTACGCGATTGGCGACCCCCGCGGCCTGCCGCCGTAGGCTTCTTGGGCCTGCCGCTTCGGAATTGCGAAGGTTGTCGTCAGCCGCAGGCACGAACGAGCCCCGCGGTGTAGGTCACCTCACAGAGCCGTACCCACTTCGGAAACGACCTTCTCGGCCTCTAGGCGATTCAAACCCAAGCTTTCCACAAACGACAGCACGGAATCCCGCTTGGGAGTGAAGACCTTATCTTCATGCACTGCCCAAAACGGAACCAACTGGCCGCCGATCTCCCCTCTCTCCGGGATGAAGGTGTGAGTGACATTCCCAAGTTGATCGAGGCAGAGCCATGCTCGCGGCTGATTCTTTCCGCCCGATATGTTGGATCGCAGGATGGAGATGAGGCCCCCATTGACCAAGTAGTCGATAGTCCTTTGACTGTCGATTGGTCGAGCGACTTCCGTCCCTGGCGCAATCGCTTCCATCTCATCTTCGGGCAATTCCACGCTCATTGGCTCAAATGGATCCATCGGGATGTCGACTTGGAAGAGTCGGCGACCCTGCGCTCCGATCGCGCCCCGGTCTTCGACGATCACACCCGTTAACTTGCGGCGGCCCAAATCGACCCTCACGCGATCGCCTACGTGGAAACGAGACTCTCCCTGCGTTACGCTCATGACACATCTCCTCACCAAGGCGCGACACCGTTTACGGCACGAAGGTGCGAGCGCATCACCCTTTCAAACGCGATGGCCAGCCGATGGCAGGCGTTTCGCCAGGTACGAACCTGCTGCAGCCGCAGAGCCGTCGCCCCTCCGAGCCTCGCCGGATCGAAATCGTGATGAGCGATCGCATTTCTCCAAGCGTTCAGCTCCTCAAGTCGGTTTTGACGAGCTTGATTGCGCATGTCCAGATTCTTCACTTCGTCCCAGAACGAAATGCCGAATCTGTTGTAGTCTTCCCCAATGTTCCCAGGATTCGGATTGCCCGTGTTCAGCTTTCGGTGCTGTACAAGCACATTGCGGAGTGCCGTCCGCAGTATACCGGCTGGAACGCTTTGCACGAAATAGCTCGCACATTCAGAGTGGAAGTCCCGACAGAACCTTTGAAACTGGGACGAGAGCAGGACGGCGTATGCCTGATTGATCTGCTGAGTGGCGTAGCGTCGTCCGCGGTCGCTTCCACCGACACTTCTATGGGCGGATTCCATCTCTTCGAGAGCGGGCTGCCGCTCCAATTCCCAGGCCTGAAAAGATGCGGAAGGCATCGCGAAGATCGCCACGATCGGAATCGAAGCCCTCGAACTGAGGCGTGATCGCCCCATGACGCGGCACCCACAAGGACCCGAGTGGACCCGAGTGCGATGCGTCCTTTTGATTATACACTCACCGTTGCTCGGTCGTCACCATCTTCAGTGGGGGCGGACTGCTTCTGCGGGACACTCTTGAGGTCGCCGAGCGGGGGCGTGAGTTGCGCTGCGAACGATTCGCCTACCGCGGTTCGATCCGGTTGTGTAGTTCATCGTCGTACTGTATTTGCGGCCGCGTATAGAATGAGCGTCCCCAGCAAACCACTGGCACGGGTGATGCAGCCGACGGTGGTACACTGCACTTGTCGGATCGCGCGTTTCGCGACGAACACCGGAATCCAATCGTCTCTCCTCGCTTCCATCAGGAGTCAGTCATGAACACGAGAATGTGGCAACTGCTCGTCGTGGCCGCTGTTTCGTTGCTTTCCGCCGCCGCACGCGGTCAGGAGTCGGTGCGCGAATTGACCGGGCCGGGACAATTCGGCAAGTTTCTTACGCACGGTCAGCTCGACCGCTGGGTCTTCGACGGCGAAGCGGGGGAAACAATCATCGCCTACGTGGCCAGCAGGGAATTCGACCCGATCCTGGAGCTGGCCAAGGATGATGGCAAGGACGACGCGGTGCTGCTGGAGGTGGACGACCCCGGTAGCGAGGGCCGCCTGTCCATCCGGCTGCCCGAGAAGGGAAAGTACAAGATTCGCGTCCACGCCTTTCAATTCCAGGGGGGCGGCAACTACACGCTCCGTGTGCAGCGGTTTCATGCCACGCCGCTGGCGGTCGGCAAGCCTGTGATCGGCACGTTCGACCGCGAAGGCAAGAGCTACCATTACTTCGCCGGCGAGAAGGACCAGATAC
>CAYQAJ010000090.1:0-17733 GCA_964415245.1 uncultured Pirellulaceae bacterium
GACCAAGACGAGGCCCGCCAGTGGTATGACCGGGCCGTCGAGTGGATGGACAACAACCGACCTGACGATGAGGAACTTCGCGGCTTCCGCACCGAAGCCGCCGCGCTCCTCGGTATCCCCGATCCACCAACCCCGGAGGACTCGCCGGTCACGGAACCGACACCTGAGAGCTGACTGCTGAAAGCTGAAAGCTTCCGAGAAACGGCCGGCGAGGTCCCTACCGCCGAGCAAGCCATCTCGGTCCCGTCGAGGACCCCACGCCGTTCGACACAGATTCAAGAATTCCTGAGATTTCGCGCTTGACCCTCACGTTGCGTGAGGCCGTAACATCCCGACGTCGCGCCTGTCTGACAGGACATCGGCCGGGAGATGGACCATGAGTTTCGAGGCATTGAGAGTCGGCGAACTTGCCCGGCGTACGGGACTGACGATCCGTACGCTGCATCATTACGACGAGATCGGCTTGCTCCCGCCGTCGCTGCATAGCGATGCGGGAAACCGCCTGTATACGGCGGCCGACGTCGCCCGGCTGCAGCAGGTGATGTCGTTGCGACAACTCGGCTTCTCACTGGACGAGATCCGCGACTGCCTGGACCGGCCCGGCTTCTCGCCGCTGGAAGTGATCCGCGTTCACGTTGCGCGACTGCGGGAACAGATCAAACTACAACGGAAGCTCTGCGAGCGGCTCGAAGCGCTCGCCGAGCATTTCCGTACCGTCGAGGAGGTCTCCGCCGACGAGTTTCTACACACGATTGAGGTGATGACCATGATTGAGAAGCTCAGCCAACAGGTGCAGAAGTATTACACCCCGGAGCAACTCGCGCAACTCGAAGCCCGCGCCAAGGCTAAGGAGGTCCCGCAGGAGGTGATCGATCAGGCACCGCAGCAGTGGGAAGACCTGTTCGCCGCCGTGACTGCCGAGATGGAGGCGGGGACCGACCCGGCCGACCCGAAGGTGCAGGAATTGGCGAAGCGGTGGCTGGCGCTGGTGACCTTGTTCACCGGCGGCGACTCCGGCATCTTCAAATCGCTGCGCAACATGTACGAGAACGAGGACAACGTCATGGGGACGGACACGAAGGCGCTGCGCCTGAAAATGGAGTACATCCTAAAGGCCGCCACCGCGGCCGGGATCAAGCACCCGGGGCAGTGACCGGCAGCGGCAGGGCGGCGTGCCCAACCAGACGCCGTATCGGACCGCGACCCATGATCGCTGTAAACAGACGCCCAACAACCAGTTTAACTCGAAGAGACAGGACAGTTGAACGGAATGACCGGTGTTCCCACGCGATTGAACGGACATCGGAAGACTGACAAGTCAAGCGGCCGGTGAGGCCCTAACCGTCAAGAAAGTTCCTCACCGGCCCGGCATCACCCCGGCGCTCGGTCTGCGCGCCGGCCGCGATGTTCTACCCATCGTAACGCAGACCACATCCGAATGGGAGGAGTGAAACATGAATTGCATCATTCTCGGCAAGTGCAGATGGGCGTCCCTGATCGTGGCACGGGCGGCATTGCTGCTGCCGCTGGCGATTACGGCCGGCAGCGCGGACCACGCGGACGCAAAGGGGCCCGCTAAAGTGTACGTCTTCGTCGATAGTACTGCGACGGATCCGGGGGACATCGCAACGTTCGGTGTTCGTCTCAGCAAAGCCACGAGCCGCCGGGTCACCGTGGATTACACCACATTCGATTGGGAGGCCACCGTCGCTGACGGCGACTATCTCCCCGAATGGGGAACGCTGACATTCGCGCCAGGTGAGACGTACAAGACGGTCACCGTTCAGACGCTCCCGGACGAGTTTCCGGAGTTCTGGGAGGATTTCGGTCTATGGGCTGCAATCGTCAATCGTGACGGGTCCATCGGGTATTCCAACAGGGGTAGCTGCACCATCTTTGGCGAACTCGGCGCCCCGTGGTGGTACCCGCCGCCCGTCGAAGAATATCCCCCTGTAAACCCATGAACCGGGCTCTGCCGGCGAGGTCCTTACCGCCATGCAAGTGGTGCACCCTCCGGGTTCACCGGCCAAGCATTACCCCGCCGACGAGTTTTCGCGCCGTCCACGATGTCACTTTCGTCAAACCGCACACGAACCGGAGAAACTCAATGAACTGCCGCATGTTGATCCTGACTGCTTTGCTCGCGTGCCTGACGGACTCCGCCGTACACGCCAAAACCATCTTCGTGAAGTCAACAATCCAGGCCGCTGTTGATGCCGCCCAGCCCGGCGACACGATCCGCGTCCCGCCCGGCGTTTACCGTGAGAACGTCGTGGTCAACGTCGACGACCTCACCATCACGGGAAGCGCGAGCGCGGTCCTGGACGGCCGCGGACTGCTCGGCACCACGGGAATTCGCGTGACGCCCGCTGCGCCGGCTACGATGATCCACGGCTTTACGCTCCGTGGTCTGACAGTCCGCAATTACTCGCGCACCGGCGTCTTTCTGTCGCGCGTCGATCACTACGAGATCACGAACGGACGCTACTTTGACAACGCCGTGTACGCCATCTTCCCGGTACGCTGTTCGGACGGCCTCATCGAGTTCAACGAGGTCGCTGGCTCCGAGGATTCCGGCATCTACGTCGGTGTTTCCAGTGACGTGTCCGTTCGCAAGAACCATGTCTACGACAATCGCGTGGGGATCGAGATCGAAAACAGCTTTCGGATCGACGTCGACCAGAATTTCGCGATCGACAACTCGATCGGCATATTTGTGTTCGTCCTCCCACTTCTCTCAGTGACGGTCACCGAGGACATCCTGGTCACCGACAACGTGATGCACCACAACAATCGGCCGATCGTGCGAGATCCCAATGATCCATTGTCACAGATTCCCACCGGAGTTGGCCTGCTGAACACTGGTGCTGACCGTGTGCTCATTGACAGCAACGTCGCGACCCACAACGACACCGCCGGGATCGCCATCGCGCAACTGCCCCCGGAACTCGCCGACCTCGATCCACTGATCGATCCATTTCCCGACGACAATCTGACCATCGACAACGTCGCCCAGCAGAACGGCGCAAATTCCGACATCCTTATTTCACCTCTGCCGGGCAGCGACCTGTTGTGGGACTTCTCCGGCATCGGAAACGTCTGGCTGGACAACGTGTTCAAGACGTCGTTTCCCGATCCGCTGCCGGATTGAACTGGCCCGCAACGCGGTCGACGCGCCGCAGTCCATCGGGCTGGACGATTCCGACTGCGCTCATTGGTTGTACGCCAATGCGCTCTATGGCGAGGCCAAGTCCCTGATCAATGCGGGGGCTACGGCGGACGCGGCGCATGGCCGGCTCGCGACACCGGCCCGGCAATCGAATCGGGCGGACTGAGTGCGGGCCAAGGCCCCACGGTGGGACAGGGGGATTTCGCCTCTCGGACAAGATTTGGCGGCGTATCTCGCATTTCTGTGAGGCGCGCGGGGGCCAGACGGCGCATAGATGGGTAGAATCCCCTTCTAGCGGAGCCGTCGCCATGGTCAACGAAGTCCAGCTCGAATCGATCTTTGCCGCCGTTATGGATATGCCGCGCACGGAGCGGGCCGCCTATCTCGACGAGGCCTGTGCGGGCGATTCTGAGATGCGACAGCGGGTGGAACGGCTGCTCCGCTCGTTCAACGACGCCGGCAGCTTTCTGGAAAAGCCCCCGACGGGGTTGGCCGCCACGATCGCCACGGGCCAGTTCGACACCGTCGACGAGCAGGAGCGCGAGTTCTCGCTCGATTTTCTCGCGCCGTGCGACAAGCCGGGCTGCATCGGCAAGCTCGGACCGTATGAAGTCGTCGAAACGGTCGGCAGCGGTGGAATGGGCATCGTGCTGCGGGCGTACGACCCGAAGCTGAATCGCGTGGTGGCGATCAAGGTCCTCTCGCCCGACCTGGCCGGCAACCCGATGGCCGTCAAGCGGTTCCTGCGCGAGGCGCGAGCCGCGGCAGCCGTGAGCCACGACCACGTCGTTAGGATTTACGCCATCGAAGAGAACAATCGCCCTCCCTTCCTGGTGATGGAGTACGTCGACGGGCTGTCTTTGCAGGAGAAGATCGACCACACCGGCGGATTGGGCGTGAAAGAGATCCTTCGCATCGGGCTGCAAACGGCTCGTGGTCTGGCGGCGGCTCATGCACAGGGCCTCGTTCATCGCGACATCAAGCCGGCCAACATCTTGCTGGAGAACGGCGTCGAGCGCGTGAAGCTTACTGACTTCGGCCTGGCTCGCGCGGTCGATGACGTAAGCGTGACGCAAACGGGACAGATCGCCGGCACGCCGCAGTTCATGTCGCCCGAGCAAGCCCAGGGCCAGCCGCTCGACGCCCGCAGCGACCTGTTCAGTCTGGGGAGCGTGCTGTACACGATGTGCACGGGCCGCCCGCCGTTTCGCGCGGAGACGGCGGTCGCCATGCTGCGGCGAGTCTGCGACGACCATCCACGGCCGATTCGCGAAGTCAACGCGGAGATACCCGACTGGCTCGAGGGAATCGTCTACAAGCTGCTGGCGAAAAACCCGGACGAGCGCTTTCAAACGGCTGACGAAGTGGCCGACCTGCTCAATCAACATCTGGCCCACTTACAACATCCGACGAGCGCGCCGAGGCCGCAGCCGATCGCTTTGCCGCCAGGGGCGAACTGGCTTGCCGACCCCGGGCGACTTGGCAAACCAGTCGGTTACCTCGCGAAACCGCAAGCGAGTGCATCGCGGCGCCGGTGGATTCCAGCCGTGGCGATAGCGGGTGGAATGGCCGCGTTTCTGTTTTTGGCCGTTGCCGCCGCGGCCGTGTTTTACGTTCGGATGAACCACGGCACGGTGCGAGTCGAAGTGCTCGACCCCGACGCGCAAGTCATGCTTCGCTGCGACCGCGACGATATCATCGAAATCAAGGATTACGACGTCACGCTGCGCGTGCCCCCGGGACAAAGCACGCTGCACATCAAGCACGGCGATCTGGAGTTTGAAACGGATGCCTTTTCGGTCAAGCGCGGCGAGAAAGTCGTGGTGCGAGTGTCGCGCGTCGACGGGAATTTGGAGGCCCGCGTCGGCGACCGTGTCATCGGCCGCCGCCAATTGCCGCGGGACGCGGATACTGACGCCGCGAAAATCACCGAGGTCCGCCGCTTCGAGGGGCACCAGGAGCGAGTGTACTGCGTGGGCAGTTCGGCCGACGGACGGTATGTCTATTCCGCGAGCCGAGATCAGACAGTGAGGCTGTGGGATGCGTCCACGGGGGAGCTGGCCAGGCAGTTCCAGGCCGGTATCCCACTTCGCAGCGCCGACATGTCGCGCGACGGGCGGATACTCGCTGCGGGGGGGCATGGTCGGACGGTTACGGTCTGGAACGTAGAGACGGGCGATGTGATTCGCGAACTGCACGATAACGAGGGACCCGTATTCGCCGTCGCGCTTTCGGCCGACGCAACAAGGCTTATCGCAGCCACGCAAGGCAAGTCCGTGAAACTATGGGATTTGGTCAGCGGCGCAGAAGTCTGGGAGCAAGCGGACGTTGAACCGATGAGTTTTGCTGCGAGCTTCTCGCCCGACGGAACGCGCATCATGGTGTGCGCGCGTCACGAAGTCGCAATTCTGGACCGCGAATTTGGCGAAGTTGTCAGCAGACTGCCCAGCGGGGGCCGAGGGTTTCAGGGTGGATTTCGTTCGGCCGCCTATTCTCCCGATGGCAATTGGGTGGCGCTGGGTTGCTGGGGAGACGGAACGGGAGCGGGGCCAAGCAAAGTCGGGCTATGGGACGGCAATGCCGAGCATCCCATGCGCGTATTGGGAAAGCACGACGACGATGCCGTCACCGGGCTGTCGTTCTCAGCCGACGGTCGTTACCTGCTCACCGGCGGCCTCGATCGAACGTTACGGCTGTGGGACGTCGAATCAGGCAAACAAGCGGCCCTGGTCCGGACGGAGACGCAGTGCACGCAATTTGTGTCCTTTCTCCCGGACGGAATCCACGCCGTAACCGCTGGCGGCGAACGATGGGAATTCGAGCGACAGAACTGGGTTGGCGACGGTGACTACGCCCTCCGCCTATGGCAACTGCCCGAGAGCGTGTGGCCCAACGAAAAGCCGTCGGCCGATTCGTCCCAGATAGGCACTCTCACCGAAGTCGGCCGACTGGAAGGGCAGACCGACAACATCAATGCCGTCGTGTACTCGCCCGACGGTAAATACTTGTTCTCCGGTGGCGGAGAGAAGTTGCTGGTCCAGTGGGACGTGGCCAACGGGACCGTCGTCCGCAAGATCCCGGTGGGCGACTTTTTGATGGACCTCGCCGTGCTTCCCGATAACCGGCATGTGATCACCTCACAGTTTGGCGGCAGCGTCAAACTGTGGAGTCTGGATAACGGACGCACCGTGCGGCAATTCTTCGGCCATTCGAAGTTGGTCGAGTCGATCGCCGTTTCGCCGGACGGAAAGCGACTGCTGACCGGCGGATACGACGGACTCGTGCGGCTGTGGGACATCGAAACCGGAGAGCCGATTCACGATTTCTCCGAAGACTACTGCGCGGCGGTCGCGATGAGCAAGAATGGTCGGCTCGCCGCAAACGGCAGAGGAGGTCGCATCCACATCTGGGACGTCGATACGGGAGAGTCGCTGCGCCTGATCCAGCGTAACGGCGGTGCCGTCGAGGCTTTGGCCTTCTCGCCGCGAGAAGAGTACGTCATTTCGGGCGATGGTCACGGCGTGATTCAGGTTTGGGACGTGAAAACAGGCGATGAGGTGTATCGCTTTGACGTGCATCGCGACCATGTCACCAGCCTCGTCGTTTCGCCGGACGGCCGCTACCTGTTTTCCGGCAGCATTGACCAGACGCTGCGCGTTTTCGACCTGTCCCGCGGGCTGGAGGTACAAACGATCGAAAGCCCGACGCTCTGCGTGTCGTTTCTAGGCCTCTCGCCCGATGGCCGCACGTTGGCCACTGCGGGCGGCCTGCAAATGATGCTGGAGGACGGCGTGTGGACGCCGCGCAAGGACGGCGACTTCGACGTCCACCTCTGGCGTTGGGATGAAACCGCACCGCCACCTGCCGACGCGTCGTCCGACGGGGGTACTGGCCCCCCTGACGGTAACCAGACTTCGTTGCCCATCGTTGTTTCCCAAGAAAAGTTGCGGCTCCGCGGCCACCGAACGTTGGCGCTCTGCGCCGTATTTTCGCCCGACGGTCAAACGATTCTTTCGTGCGGAGGCAATGATCCGCTGGAACCGGAAATGATCTTGTGGAGCGCCTCGACCGGCGAAACCACCCGTCGTTTCGTGGGGCACGAAAAAACGATTCGCAGCGTCGCCGTCTCGCCCGACGGCCGATTCGCGCTATCCGGCAGCAACGACAATTCCGTTCGACTTTGGAATATCGAGACCGGCGAAGAGCTGCGCCGCTTCGACACCGATAACGCCGCGGTCTACAGCGTGGCGTTCTCCGCGGACGGAAAGCACGCCGTCTACGGCACGGGAACGCCCAGTGCCGCGGTGATACGGATGCTGGACCTGGAGACCGGCGAGCAACTGGGGCTCTTCGAGGGTCACAAAATGGCGGTGGTCAGCGTGCAATTCTCCGCCGACGAAAGCCGCGTTCTTTCCGGTGGCGGGGACGGCACGGTACGACTTTGGAACGTGGAAAGCGGCGAGGAGATTCGCCGTTTTGAGGGGCCGGTCACGGACGTTCACGATGCGGTCCTTTCGCCCGATGAGCGATTTGTATTTGCCAGCACACTGGCCAATGCGGAGGTCGTTACTCAGGAGGCACCGGACGACGCGGACAACTGCCTGGTTTGGATGTGGGAAACGGAAACGGGTCGTCTCATTCGCACGTTCCAGGGACACCGAGGCTCCGCGAACAGCGTCGCCGTTTCGCCCGATGGCCGCTTCCTGGCCTCCGCCAGCGGTGGTCGGCATCCGGGCGACGGCCGAGCGCTGATTCCGTCGCACGATAACACCGTTCGCATGTGGGATGTGAACACCGGACAGGAGCTCGTTCGGTTCGAGGGACACGCGGCGCACATTGAAAGCGTGGCTTTTTCGCCGGACGGCCGGTCGATCGTCTCGTGCGGCTACGACAGCTCGGTTCGAGTTTGGGAAGTGCCCAAGCGCGTGTGGCAGAACGATGGCGAGCGAATCAATGACACCACCGATTTCCGCCGATTCGAGGGGAGCCACCTGGCGCCGGTCACATCCGTCGCCGTCTCGGGCGATGGCCGGTATCTGCTATCCAGCAGTTATGACAAGACGGTGCGACTGTGGGACGTGGCCAGCGGCAAGGAGCTTCGCGCCTTCCTGGGCAACACCACCTCGCTGGCCAGTGTCGCCTTTTCGCCGGACGCAGCGCTTGTCCTTGCCGGCGGCGGCAAAGGCACGCTCCACCTCTGGAGCAGGGAATCGGGCGAACTCGCGCAAGAACTTACAGGTCACAGCGGGATCGTCCGAGCGCTGGCCTTTTCGCCCGATGGCAATTGGTTCGTGAGCGGAAGCGCCGACTACGGACCCGGCTACGGCACCGATCAGCGCGACAACACGCTGCGGCTGTGGAACGCCGAGACCGGGAGCGAGGTTCGTCGCTTCGAGGGTATCACGCAGGCGGTCAATGGAGCAGTGTTCTCGTCCGACGGCCGATACCTGTTGGCGGGCGGCGAATGGAAGACTGTCGGTTTGTGGGATGTCGAAACCGGCAAACAGGTGCGCCAATTCGATACGCCCGACAGCCACCCCGTCAGCTTCGCCCTCTCGCCCGACGGACGAATCGCCGCCACGGGACACGTCGGCGACACTCCCGAAGGCGAGGAGAAGTACGCCGATCCCGAGCACTGCGTCATCTATTTGTGGGACGTAGAGAGCGGGCAAGTGCTTCGCAAGTTGCGCGGCCACTCGGGACCGGTGAACGCCGTCGCTTTTTCGCCGGATGGGATCTACGTCCTTTCCGGCAGCGGCGGACACCATCACGGCGACACGTACTCCGCGGCCGACGACAACACGCTGCGGCTGTGGGACGTTGCGTCGGGCACCGAGCTGTGGATGGCCAACGTGGGCACCTGCGTCAACGCTGTGGCATTCCTGCCCGATGGCGTTTCGGTCGTTTCCGGCGGAGGAGATTTGGCGGTGGGTGCGGGCGATGGAAAACCCGATCTGCGCGTCTGGCGGCTGCCGGAAGGCACCGGGCAATCCGAGCCGTAATCTTCGGGCCAATCGCTGCGTTATCGCCTATGAAAGTCGCAAAGGTGCCGCCCCGAGGCGACCATGACGCTGGCCGCGCGCTCATAACGATGGCGCCGCGCACCCCCTTGCGCGCGAACGTTATCAATTCCCTGGATCACCTTCCACACCTTCGTCCGACGAGCACGATTCCGCAAACAGGCCATACCGGACGGCGCATTCGAGATCGATGGGATGGCCGGCCATCAAGTGCTCCACATCCGACTCGGCAAGTAAGTTTAAGTGAGCATTGCCCCACCGCAGGCGTTCGTCGCCGCCAGCGATCATTGCCAATTGAATTACCCGGTTGTCCTTGATGTCGGCGTAACCTTGCCACTTGAGCGTCACGCGGTGGTCCCACAATCTCCCGTCGCTGCGTAGATTCTGTCCAATGTCTTGGCCGCCTTCGACATCGGACTGGCCTTCGATGCGAACCCTAATGATCTCGGGGTCTCCCGTATCGATGGTCTGGCCCGTGAAGACCCACCGACCACGGTCGTTGTGGCTGCCGGGAATCGTTCCCATCGGGTTTACGTCCAGTTGTCCCAAGTACGCGTGCGAGATCAGTTGTCGCGCGAACTGGCCGGGAATTCGGAATCGCTTGCCTTCGGCGCGGCGGACGGCAGCCGCCAGTTGCTCTTGGTGGGCGATGGCGACTTCCAGACGAGCTTCCATGTAGTGCTCCTGGCGAATCGTGTCGGCGATCGGCTTGCCGTCGCCGTCCAGAGGCCGGCCGACGATCCGCCCCACGAGCGTTCCCTTCTCCAACAGCGGCGCGGCCGGGCAACGATCGCGCGCGGCGTGTTGCTCGGGAATCTCGCCGCGTTTCCCGTTGTCCTCTACGTCTGCAAATTTGCGGCTGGGGAACTTCATGAATCGTTCCGCGACGACGGGCTTTTCCGCATCGGGCGATTGCGCGTACCGCGACGCAACGTGGTCGAGGAACTTGAGAATGCTCGCGTCATCATCAAACGAAAGCGCCCAGGCGAGCACTTTGCCGTCGGAGTTGACGGTACAAATTCCTTGCGGCGCCGGTTTCGAACGGCCGATCTCCGCGTAAAGCTCTCCCTCCGGGCCACGCGGCGGATTGTTGACCAGCGCCGCTTTCAGCGCGACCGGAACAAACTCTTCGCTGACACGACGAACGACTTCAGGATTCGCAAAGACCACCTCACGGGCGGCGCCGGCGAACACTCAGCAGCGCTCGTCGTCGATCGGACGGTCAATGAACACCCACAGGATGATCGGCTTCTTTTGTTCTCGCGACGCCTTGAGACCGTCCAGCAGACACGTCTTCCAGGCGATCTTGCGCCAGGCAATGTCTTCCCTATTCAGGGCGTTCACCTCGGCTCTCACTGCCTCGGGCGACAGGCGCGTGTTTTCGTCGAATGTCGCTCCGTCGCCGGGCGCTTCGTCCGCCGCATCGTCGCCTGGCGCATCATCGGCTGCCGCGTCATCGGTAAGTTCCAGCACCTCCTTAAGCAGTTTATTGGCGTCGTCGATCTTGCCTTGTTGCACCAGCGGCCCGAGCTTACTCATGCGCTTTTGGATCTCGCTCACATCCTGGCCGTTTTGTCGCATTCTTTCTGCACGCTGCTGGATCACTTGGATCTTTTCGGCCAATTCCCGCGGCGGCCCCGCCGGTTTCTCACCCCTTGGCGAACGTTCGGCTCCCTCCAGGCCCAGCATCTTGATCGCGCGATCGAGCACCGCTTCCGCTTCCCGTACCTGGCCGTTCTGCATCAGCTCGGGAAACTTCTGCATCAATCCCACGACATCGAAGGGAGACTGCCCGGCTTGCGCACGTGACTGTACTTCCTTTTCAATCCGCGCGATCTTCGCTTGCAGGCGTTGCTCCAGCCCTTCGGCGGGCTTGGGATTCTGTGCAATCCTTGCCGCCGCCCGCCTCTGTTCGGCCGTCAATTCGTTCCGCAACTCGATAAGGATCCGCAAATGCAACTGCTTCATGTCCTTTTCAATCGCCAGGACCTGATCGAGTTGTTTCAGTGCGGCATCCTCGTCGACCTTCTCAGCCGACAACAACTCCGCCAGCCGGCCCATCGCCGCACCGAGTCGCGCCTGGTGCTCCTGAACCTTGGGGCCCACCACTTCTACGCGAGCACGAATCTGGTCAACCTGCTTGTCGGTCAAGCCGATGGCCTCGCGCTGCTGCAGGAGCACTTCCGGTGGAATCAACAGCGTGTGCAGCGGCCCGTCCGCAGGACCTTGCGCAGGACCTTGCGCCCACGCCACGCTGAAACACGCGGCCAACAAGGCAACCCCCAACCAAGGCAGTTTCGGAATCATGGCTTACTCCTGAAGCTGAGAATCGTTGAGATGCAAGGTAAGGAGGCACTCGGTGCGGCTGGACCACACAGGAATCCCCGCGTCGGTTGATGTCGCCACGGCGTGGAAATGTTCCACAACGGCTTGATGCATTTCATCGAAGTCGATCTCTTCGATGCGCACGTTCTGCGGTTCCTTGTCCGGCTTCGGCAGAGCGACTTCCTCGGCGATGCGCTGTTTCCGCTCGACAACAGAATCGCGTTGCCATCGAACAACAAAGATCGCGACCAGCAATGCCGCCACACAGCAGAATGCAATCGCCCACGTGACCCGTCGGGCTGGTCGTCGCTGGGACGTTGGCAGCGGTCGGTCCAGCACGTCGTCAAAACGTGGCACACCTTGCTCGTCCGCACGCTTGACGCGCTGCATCAGTTCTCGAATTCGCGAGTCATTGGCAGATTGATTCATCGCTTCGATTCCACATTGGTTGCAATCGCTTGCGAAGCGTTTCCTTGGCCCGCGCGTAGTGCTGCCGGGCCGTGCCGACCGTCACGCCCATGGCGCTGGCTGCCTGTGCGATTGTCAGATCCTCGTAAAGCACAAGATGAGCAATTTGCCGCTGCCGCTCCGGCAACTGGTTGAGCGCGGCACGAACCAGGGATAACTGATCGTCTGCTCCGGCGCTCGAATCGTCGCCATGCGCCGCGCCGGCAGCACGCCTCAGCGACTCGAACTCCAACCGCAAGACGCGCGACCACCACCGCTTTCGCCGCCGATCCCGTGCCGCATTGCGAATGACCGCAAACAGCCACGTCCGAAACGACGATCGTCCCTCATGAGGGGCGCGCCCGTCGAGCACCTTGACGTAAACGGACTGCAGCACTTCCTCGGCCAGGTCGCGGTCGCGACAGCAAACAACCGCCCACGCAAAACTCGCCGCGTGCAATGCCGTCAGCGAGATGCGAAGCTCAGTCTCGTCCATCACGGTATTAGACGCAGCCGGCACGACGACGTATGACACGATTCCGAAGAGAATGTCAGAATGTAGCGGGACCCGCTTCGCGGATCATCGAAACCGCGGTTTTCGGCACCATTCAGCCCCAGCGCCAGCGCGAGTTCGCCCAGGCAGAATCCGTCATCTCGATGGCGAAATCTCTTTTCCATGCCGGCGGCTGGCCGAAACGAGCCCGGCCTAGAACGAAACTTTGTTCGAGATCGTCTTGAATTGCCCGGAGGTGCCTATCATCACGTCGAGCCGGGCCTCGAAGTCTTTGCTCGGTTCGTCCATCGCGTCGCGGAAGGACAGCGTGCCCGAAATCGTGCCCCGGAGCTGCGTCTCGTTCATATAGGTGTCGACCGAGTATTCACTGCCGCTGGGGGCGACCATCACCAGTCGGTACAGCCATCCCCGCTTGGGCTGCCCGCGCGTGAATCGGTAATCGATCAGGAATTGGTCTTCCCCGTTCACGCGCTCGACGCGGGGATCGGACAGCTCGACCACCGCTTCTTCAGGCGGCACCTTCGCTCGCGAGCTACATCCGGCACTGGCTGCCAGCGTGACGAGCATGATCGGCCACGCTGCTAGGAACGCATAACGCGCGGCACATGACCGACCGAGGTCAGATTTCATTGCCTCTTCCTTTCTCCGGCTGACAGGTCGCCACGCACGCAGGAATCATGGAGACGGATGGGCGAATCTTCGTCGTCAGTTTACCGAAAAACCTTTTCCAAGCAAATCGCTGAGATAGGACGCTCGTCCGCCTGCTGTCGGCGTATTGAGAATCCCAATTGTGGAGATCGCGCTTTCGAGTGGAATCGAATTACGACGGTTGATGGATGAGATTGTCGGCGACGCGCGCTTTGTCATCCCGCAGTCGCGTTTCGCTTGCCGTGGCGGGTGAACAGCGAGACCACGATCAGCGTCGCGAAGCCGAGCGGGATCGTCACGATGCCCGGCTGGCTGAACGGGACGAAGCCGCCGTGGCCTGTCAGGCCGTACACCTTTTCGAACGTGTCGGCGCTGAGCAGAATCCACGCCAGCGACGAGACCATCCCCACCGACACCGCGGCAACGATGCCCTGCCGCGTTACGCCCTTCCAGAACAGCAGCATCACCAGCGCCGGCAAGTTGGCCGAGGCCGCGACGCTGAACGCCCAGCCCACGAGGTAGCTCACGTTCAGCTTTTGAAACAGGATGCCCAGCACAATCGCCACGGCACCCACGGCCACGGACGCGAACTTGGCGATGCGCACTTTGCCGTGGTCGGTCAGCTCCAGCTTGGGGAAGAGCGCCAGTAAATCGTGAACGACCGCTCCCGCCGAGGCGAGAATCAAGCCGCTGACCGTTCCCAGCACGGTGGTAAACGCGATTGCCGAAATGATCGCGAACAGCCACTCGTTGATGCCCTTGGCCAAGAGCGGCGCGGCCATGTTGGAATCGGTGACGTCCAAAGTGCCGCCGGTCATCGCACCCAGGCCGATGTACAAAGTCAGCACGTAGAAGAAGCCGATGGCCGCGATGCCGACAATCGTGCTCTTACGGGCGCTCAACTCATCCTTGACCGTGTAGTAGCGGATGAGAATGTGCGGCAGCGAGGCGGTACCGCAGAACAACGCCAGCATCAAGGATAGGAAGTTGATGCGGTCGAGCGCGTCCCCTTTCTGCAGTCCCGCGAACGATGGGTGGCGTCCGGGACGCAGGATGTCGCTGCCGGACGTGGGGTCTTGGTAGTAGACGGTTGTCTTCGTGCCGTCGGAAGAGATCTTGTTGCTCTTCCACAGAACGACCGTGCTCCCCTGCAGCTTGCGGAAGAACTCGATCGGGCCGACGGAACCGGTGTGAGTCGCATCGTCGGGAAGCGCCTCGATCCAGCCGACCGGATGAAGCTGCGTCTCCCCCTGGCCGTCGCCCAGGGGCAATCCGTTGACCAGCTTCGTGCCGTCCGAGAGTTCGGTGATGGCCTGTGCCTCGGTGATTCGGTCCTCGGCGGCGCGATGCCAGGTGATTGCCTCGCCGGTCGATTCGTTTCGCGAGCGAACGAAGGGAGCTTCGTTCCAGGCCCCCTCGGCGGGCAGAACCGTCAGGCCGCGCGCGGTGAGGGCTTCCTCGGCGGTGGTGCCTGGCTCGAGAGTGATGGACTCGAACTGGTGACCGTCGGCTCCCCCTTGGCCGGTTTGCAGGCCGCGAGCCAGGATCAGCACCGTCAGGATGGCGCTGAACAGAACCAGCAACCCCCCCTTCAGGAACTGCACCCAGGTCGTCGAGACCATTCCCGCCGCGACGACGATGTAGATGACGACGGCCCCCACGAGCACCACGCCCACCCAATGGGGAAACCCGAGCAGCGGCTGAATGAGCGCCCCGGCGCCGACCATCTGCGGGATGAGATAGAACACGCTGACCGCCAACGTGCTCAGGCCGGCCGCCAGCTTGATGCCCCGCGACTGAAACTGCGAATCGAGCGCGTCGGCAAACGTGTACTTGCCCAGCCGCTTCATCGGCTCGGCGATGACGAACAGTGCCACGATCCAGCCGGCCAGATACCCAATGGAATAGAGGAATCCGTCGTAACCGTAGAAGGCGATCATGCCGCAGATGCCCAGGAACGACGCGGCGGAAAGGTAGTCGCCCGCGAAAGCGATGCCGTTGACAAACCAGGGAATCTGCCCGTGCGCGGCAAAGTATCCGGCGGTCGATTTGGCGCGGCGTGCCAAATAGTAGCTCAACCCCAACGTGATGCCGACGAACACGAAGAACGCGACCACGGCGACGATCGAGGGCTGGTAGATCATGCTGGCCGAAGCCTTGCGTGAAGAAGCGCGGGGGCGTGGGCAGATGCCCCTTAGCGGCGATCGCCGGCATCGTTACTCCGTCGCGCTCCCTCGTCATGCAAACCGCGGCAGAGATAGCCGTAAAGAGCGGCCAGAATCAGGGCCAGGATGATCAACGCGAAACCGTACGGTACCGCCAGATTGATCCCGGCGATGGGAGTCATCGCCATCGTCTGCGGCGCAAACGCGTTCAGCCCCACGAACGCGCCGTAGAACACCAAATAGATCGTGAACAAGATCAGACCGATTCGAGCTTGGCGGGTCATCGGTTCCGGGCCGTGACGAGTGGAATCGCGCTAGAATCTACGGTGCCCGACGATACCAACTGACGCTGGGGCGGTCCAGTCCGGACCACGTGCGTTTCCGCCGTGTATTCACCACCCGTTTCGCGCAACTAGACTAAACGTCCGCCACCATCCTCCTGTCTGTCATAAGGACAATCTCCATGAAAGACCGCCTGCTCACCATTGTCCTCTCGGTAGCCGCCACGTATGGATTGACCCGCGCCGACGTACCGCGCGAGCTGGAAGTCGATCGCCTGATCGTCCGCCAAGAGCTGATCGTCTCCGACACCGGCCGCCCCTGGGAAGAAGGCTACGAAGCGCAGCAGCTCCCGCGAGGCATCTATGCCCGGTCGCTTTGGGATGGGCCCGGCGGGCTGTGGGTTCGCAGCCGGCTGATCAAAGGCGAGATCGACGATCCGTTCGACGACCGCTTTCACGCCCTGGAACGCGACGGCAGCCTGCGTCGCGCACCGGGCCACATTTCGTGGAACGTGTGGCTCGACGGCGCTTGGCGGCAGATGGCGATCATTCAAGGCGAGGGACTTGAATACTCCGAAGTGCCGCGCGACCAGTGGAACGGCGAAACCCACCCGGGCCGCATTCGGTTTCAGTCGTTCCGCCCGCGCCACGGCGAGCCGCTCACCGACGCGATCATCGGCCAGGGCATGATGTCGGTTGGCGGGGGCGGTTACGGCGGCGGCGGACTGCCGTATCCCAGCGAAGTGCTGCAGCTTTGGGGAGGCGAAATGCAACACGCCGAGATTCCCGTTCCCGCGACGCCCAAGGTCACCGGCGACGACGGCTCGGGCGAGCGCGAGTACGCGATCGTGGCCGTCGGTCCGCAGGGCCGCCGCACCGCTGCGTCGCCGCCGGTCCGCGCCAACGGGCACGCGACTCTCGAGTGGGACAGCGTTCCGGGTGCCGACGCCTACATCGTGCTCCGCGATGGCAAGAAACTGGCGGGCCCCCTGCGCATCGAAGGAGCCCGCAAGCAATGGAGCGACCCGACGAAGCGGTAGCGCGATGGAGAGCCTACTCCAAAACGATCCGACGGCAAGCTTACTCCTCGTCGGCAGCCCCGAGGCGCCGCGTGCCCACCGCCCGGCTTGCATCCAGACGATGTGCTCAAGAATCCCATAATCAGTAAAAGCGCGACGAAACGCATCGGTGATGTGCCTAACGTCTGGCCGCTCAGCCACGAGCGGCGCTGCTCCATGCTACCGCACCCGCCCCTCGCGTGCCCGCCGCTCGTCGGCTGCAGCGGCTTGTTAGGCGGGACGCCTCAACGGTCACCCGGCCGACCATCGCGCGCAGGCACGTTTGGGTTCCACCACCACCTGAGTGCTTCGAACCAGTTCCTCGGCTGACGTTGCACGAAGAGCCTCTCGCCACGCCATCTTGCGAAGCCGCGTGGACCTGTCACGTTGTAGGGGAACGCATCGCCGATGCTGGCGGTGCGGAGATCGTGGACGGTGTATTGGGGCGGGAACCCGCGAAGGAACTCCCGCAGTTCAGCGGAGTCACCAATGAACTCGGCCACCGTGGGCCAACGCGGCCGCAGGATCGGCGTCGAGTAGAGCTCGCGCCCTGCGGCATCAGCCGAACGGGTGAGAAAGAACGACAAGGCATCGTGAAGCCCCGCGAACGCCAAGCAGTGGAGGGGACCATCGTGATTGACGAAGAAAACCTGACCACAATGCTCGTCGAACAGGTCCCAGTAGAGGAGTTCCTCGAAGACGCCCATCTCCGCAGCTACGGGATAGGTGCTGGGCCAGATCAGAGGCTTGAAGTCGGTCAAGGTGGCCCCAAAGCTGCACCCGGCTTCGGCATCGCCAGGGGCGGAAGGATCACGCACCTCGAATCCCCGCGTGACCTGCAGCACCGGCAGGATTGCATTGAAGACCTCGGTGGGCAGCTGCGCTCTCACGTCCTCGATCTGTGAGGATGAAGCAGGCGGATCGATGGAGATGACGGAAGTCGCCGCCAGCGCGCGGGTGGACTCCGAGTTGAGCAGGGCAATGAGTGGACCCGTGTCGAGCAAGAGCGATCCTCGTCGTTCCCGCCTAACGACCAAGGTAACCGGCCGACCCCTCTGTGCCAATATGACTGAGACACTTGCCTCCTCGTTTATTACAGTAGAGGG
>CAYQAJ010000091.1:0-11753 GCA_964415245.1 uncultured Pirellulaceae bacterium
CCCGCCCATGATTCTGCTGGTTTACTATTTCGTCGATCCGGTCAACACCGTGCGGCTGTTTACTACCCTGCCGGGGCAGATCATGCTCTCGGTGGCCGTCGTTTTGAACGTGCTCGCGTGGTTATGGGCCAGAAGACTGTTAACGCCGAAAATTTGAGGAAAGTTTCGACCCCGCAGCGGCCAAAACGCGCCAACAAATGTACGGCCGCCGCGCCGCCGACAAATGTACGGCCGCCGCGCCGCCGACAAACCGGCCGACACACCGAACGATCGTGAATCCTCCCATGCTCCTGGCTCAATACGCACTGCACGCGGGAATCGCCAGTCTGGCCGCGGCCGCCTCCGTCTTCACGCTCTCCTGGTGGATTTGGCGCGGCCTGCAAACGAGCGATCTGGAACAGGGCGACGAGTGGCGCTACGACGTCAGCCGCATCAACGAGCTGCGCCGGGCCGATCCCATGTACCGCGTTTTGCAGCCGCTGATCCGCCTCTTCGCGCGGTTCAATCGCGGGGCATTTCGCGATCATTTGCCGGCGATCCAGCGCGAAATCCACGCGGCCGGGCTGCCGCGGTGCTGGCTGGCCGAAGAATACCTGGCCAAACTCGAGTGGATCGCGCTGTTGCTCTCGCCGATGTACTTCGTGGTTTGCATCCACCAGATGGGATCGGGCGGGGCGATTTTGGCCGTCGTCATCACGTTGCTGACGGTCTTCGTGCTGCGCCGCCGGTTGTCGCTTATGGCCCGCGCGCGGCTCACCGAAATCAAACGGCGGATGCCGTTCATGCTCGACCTGATGACGTTGCTGATGGAAGCCGGATCCACGTTCCTCCACGCGCTGGAACAAGCCGCCCGCAATTCCCGCGGCCATCCGCTGTCGCAGGAATTCAGCCGGGTGTTGAGCGACATGCAGCTCGGCAAAACGCGCCAGCAGGCATTCGAGGCGATGCGCGACCGGCTACAGGACGACGAAATCACGAGCATCCTCGGCTCGATGGTGCAGGCCGAGCAGTTGGGCACGCCGCTGGCTGGGGTGTTCCGCACGCAGGCCGACCTGCTGCGTTTGAAAAGGTCGCAGCGGGCCGAAGCGATCGCCGCCGAGGCCGGCGTGAAGATGCTGTTGCCGGGGATTCTGGTGATGGTGGCCACGGTCATCGTCATCCTGGGACCGTTTATAATGAACTTTCTGCTGTTTGGGCTCGACTTGTGATGCGAGGCGTGGTCTTTTGCAGTCCGCAGCGGAGCGACCTCTCGCGGAGCGAAAGGCGACTCAGCGACCTCTCGCGGAGCGAAAGGCGACTTACCGTCCTCTCGCGGAGCGAGAGGCGACAACCTGCACTGACGCGGAGCTGGCGGCGACGGATGAACGATGGCGATTGAGCGATGTCCACATTGCGGGGGAAAATTGCAAATCCCCGCCAGGAAACACGGGGAGAGCGTAACGTGTCCGCGCTGTCAACGTGAGTTTGTCGCGGCGCCGGCTACCCACGCCGATTCGCAAGTGGGCCGCTCCACCGCGACGATTCCCGCGGTTCGCCCTTTACCCGTTCCCGCGGCGCTGCAAACCGGCGACGAAAACGCGGTGCCGGCCGACCACGACCTCTCGGCAAGTCGCACGGTGCCCGTCGCGGTTCCGGTTCCGCCGCCACCCTCGACTCCGTCGGCATCCGGCGGCCGCGCGACCGCATCGGGGTCGGCGGCCGCGGCCGGTACGCCGGCGCTGCCGGCCCACGGCACGGCTCGTATCATCCGGCCCGAGAGCATCCAGCCGGCGACGCCGCCGGAAGGCAAGCTTCCCACGTTGAGCCTCACCGACGCCCCGCAGCGAAGCGCGCTGGAGCTGCCGAAGATCAAATCGCATCCGCTGGTGCTGGGGGCACTCTTGTGCGGCAGCCTGATCATTTCGGTGGCCGTGCTCCTCACCGATTTCGACGCCACCCCCGGCCACCGCACCACCCGAGCCGAAGCGCGCGAGAAACTCCGCGGGTTCTACGAAGCGCCGCCGCGGAGCTCGCTCCAGCCGTACCAGATGCAGTTGCGGCAGGCGCAGCAGGCCCACTCCCGCGGGGACCACAACGCGGAAACCGCCTGTTACCGCAAAGTGTTGGCGCAGCTACGCGCCGAAAACCGCAGCCCCTATACTGGGTTGACAGGCAGCCCAACCCGCGACGGCGAGCTGGAGGGGTATCTATCCATTCTCCTGGACGGCGAGAAGTAGCTCCGACCGGGCCATGTCCAGCACGACCTCCAAGAACCGCTACAAAATCCTTCGCCAGCTCGGCGCCGGCGACTTCGCCACGGTGTACGCGGCCCGCGATCTGAAGCTCGGCCGCGACGTGGCCATCAAGCAGATTCACGCGCAGTTTCTGGCCGACGAGCAAAAGCTGGCGCGGTACTGGCAAGAAGCCCAGTTGTTGGTGTCGCTGGAACACCCCAACATCATGACGATTTACGACGTCATCAAGTCGCACGGCTGCCTGGTGCTCGAATTGATGCAGGGAAGCTTGAAACAATTGTACGGCGACCGGCCGGCGCCGCTGCAGGACGTGCGGCAGACGATTCTACAAGCCGCCAACGGACTGCACTATCTGCACGAGAGCGGCATCATCCACGGCGACATCAAGCCCGGCAACCTGCTGCTCAGCCGGCAAGGTCTGGTGAAGCTGGGCGACTTCGGTTTGGCGCGTCGCGCCAGCGATTCCGACGGCAGTCTCCTCAAAGGCACCACCAAATACATGGCGCCGGAGCTGGTCTCCGATCAATTCGGCTCCGTGGGACCCGCCAGCGATTTGTACTCGCTCGGCTTTACCGCTTTGGAGCTGATGTGCGGGCCGGAATTCGATTCGCTGTTTCCGGAGCTGAATGCATTCGGCCGCGACCAGCAGTTGGCCTGGATGATGTGGCATTGTTCGGCCGACCGCAAGCTTCCCGAAATTCCCACGATGCTGGAAGGTGTGCCGGAAGACCTGGCGCGGGTGCTGCAAAAGCTCACCACGAAGAACCCGGCCCAGCGGTATCACTCGGCGGCGGAAGTGATTGCCGATCTCAGTCCCGGCAGTCCGGGCGCGCCGGTCGGCAGCGCCGCGAAAGACGAAGCGGCCGAAGCCGAAGCAGCCGAGCGCAAGAAGAAAACGCGGCGGCGGATCGGCGCGGTGGCCGCGTTCGCCGTCAGCGTGGCACTGTGTCTGGCCATCGCCCTGTTTCCGTCGAAGAAACAGCCGCCGCCCCCCGTGCTGCCGGATCAGTCGATTCAGGGCACGGTCCAAAACGTGTTGGTCGACGATGGAAAGCTCGTCCTCGAAGTCGACGGCGATTGGAAGGAAGTGACGCTGTTCGACGAGGACCGCGTCTTTCTGAATCGCAAGCAGCGGCAGCTTCGCGATCTGCGCGTGGGCGATCGCGTCGTGGTCCGCAAAATGATCGACCCGCAACAGCACTCGTTTCAGGAGGTCGCCGCCTTTCGGCCCGACCAGCATCGCGGCCACGTCAAAAGCGTCGCAGCCGACGAAGGCAAGTTCGTTCTGCTGGTCGACGAAGGCGACGACGCCGGCAGCGAGCTGATCGTGAACGTGCCGAACACGATTCCCATGTTGCTTGACGGGAAACAGGAATTCGGCGGGCAGCCCGTGACTCTGAGCATGCTGAAGCCCGACGATCGAATCGTCGTCGACCACGTCGAGGATGAAGTCGGCATCGTGGCCCGCTCGATCGACGCGCTGCGAGTCGTGCAGTCTGAGGGAATCGTGCGCGACGTCGACCGCGCCGGCGGCAAGCTGACATTCGCCCGCAGCGACAATCCGGCACAGCTCGTAACGCTTCCCTTCGATGCGTCGTGCGAAGTGACGCTGAACGGGCTGCGATTCGTGAACCAACAATTGCTCAAGCCACAAGACATCCAGCCGGGCGACAAGGTGACTCTGCGGCACGACGTGAAGATTGTCCGTCTCGACGCTTACCGCGTGTTTCAGGATGCGGGCGTAATCACCAGCATCGGGTACAAGACGGGCACCGTCAGCGTACGGCGAAACGGCCGGACGGATCCGATCGTGTACGTTGTGTCGCCGGATGCGCGGATCACGCTCGGCAAGGAAGCGGCGGAGCTGGTCGATCTGCGGCCGGGCGACACGGTGAAAGTGACGCACGATTCGGCGGGAACCGAAACGGCGTCGCTGCTAACGCTCGAAGCGACTCGCCCCGCCGATCCGCACAGGTGGGCCATTTTGGTGGCCAATCAGAATTACGACGATAACACCTTGACCGCGCTCGATTACCCGCTATCCGACGCCCGCCACTTGCGCGATTCTCTGGTCGAGCGTTACGCGGTGCCGCCGGAGCAGGCCGTGTTGTTGGCCGACCAGAGCCGCGTTCGGCTGGAACAAGAGATTCCGAGAATTCTGGCCGGCGTTCCCGCCGACGCCGAGTTGTACGTGTACGTCGCCACGCACGCCTACGCCGTGCCGGACGACAACGTGTATCTGGCCGCCAAGGATTTTGCCCTCAGCCGCATGCCGGAAACGGGGCTCAAGCTCGACTGGCTGATTGACCAGCTCGATGCCTGCCCGTCGCCCCGCAAGCTGCTCCTGCTCGATTGTTCCCATTCCGGCAGCGGCGCCGATTTGCAGAAGCAACCTTCGACCGGCGAAATGATCGAGCTGGTGCGCGAGACGCACCGAGGCAGAGGCTATCCACGCACTTTGTTTGTGCTGACAAGCTGCTCCGCCGGTCAGCGAGGCCTGGCCGCCGGCGACGGCCCGCACAACAGCTTGTTCGCCGCCGCCCTGGCCGAGGGTTTCGCCGGCGCCGCCGATCGCGCCCGCAACAATCAGCTCGACATCACCGAACTGAGCCAATTCGTCGAGGAGCGGGTGAAATCGCTAGCGGGCGAACTTGCCGCAACGCAGTCGCCTCGATTGATCCTTCCGGACGACAGGCCGCCGCGCCTGACGCAGGAAGCCAAGCAGGCGATTCAGGGTTTACTGGCCCAATTCAGCCAGCCGAAACTCGATCCACTCTCCGTGCGCCTCGAAGCCGAACGGGTTGCCCGATTGGCCGGCGGCCAGCCGGAGCCCTTGCTCGCCGGCGGATTGCTATTGCTGCAGGCGGGAGACCGCGACAAGGCGATCGAAATGCTCGAACAGGTTCGTTTGGCTCACCCCGACAACGTGTTGGCGCACGAGGCTGTGACGTGGCTCTACTTTATCAAGCGGCAATACGCATCGGGTTTGAAGAGCCTGGAGGCAATGGTCCAGGCCATCCCCGTCCCCGCGGCGGACTCGGACTACGATTCGAGCTCGCTAGCGCTATTCGAATGGGCGGGACGGCTCCGCGAACTGGCCATGAACGCGAACTGGACCACTCAGAAGATCGAGCCCACGTCGGCGGCATCGCTCGACAAGAACGTTTCCGTAGGCAGCAAATCGGCGCAACAAGCGTACGCGCGCGGCCGAGCCAGCGTGCAACAGATCATCGCCCAATTCGACCAGCAGATTCGCGAGGATCCGTCTTCCGAGGTGCGCGTCGATGTCGAACGACGCAGGCTCACGGCGTACGCCGACTTTTCTATCGAGTCAGCAGCCGCGACGATTCGCGAAATGGTGGAGAAGTGATCGAGCATGCGGACCGAATTCGCGCCCGCAATTGCGGAGCCCGGACTCTGTGAGTCTGCATCCCTGTAGGCAGCCCAAGTTCAATCTCTTATGGGACGGGACTTCGAAGCTTTGAAAGGATAACCGGCTGGTTAATGTCCGGCGCGACTTTTTTGGCAACGAAACTCGCGCCAACTCAAAGCGGTTTGGCACGGTCAGAGGCCACCGTACGCGACGCGGAGTTTTGTAAATCCTTGAACTCTCGGCGATTGCGAAAAGCGCTCGCGCCCGCATCGTTATGAAGAGGGCTTGGCACGGGGACGTATCTGGCCTTCCAGGTTGGTCCGTAAAATCCGGAAAAAGAGCCCAACGATCGCGTGAACCGGAGCGGCGAATCCGGACGAATCTGAACTCAACGTGTAATGTCGCCGCCCGGTTACGCTGGACGCTATTCTGAATTGTTTCAACTGTAATGAGACAGTTCGGGCCTTCGCTTAAGCAACGGTCTCCGCCGGTTCCCAGGGTAGCATGGGTTGCCGTAGACTCACGTTCTTCTCTCGTCTTCGATGCCGGGCCTGGACCAGGTTACGACGTCGGGTCTCGCGCAGCACGGCCGGCTCGCCCCGGTATTAATCCACCGGTCGCAAGAAGCCCAGCGCCGAGTGCAACCGCTCGTCGTTGTACCAGCGGATCATCTTGGCGATGGCCCGTTCGGCAAGGCAGTTGTCCTCAAACTCTTCTGGCTCCAGGGCCGCGATCAGCCATTGACACGTTCAGAGGTAGCCATGCGACGTCTCGAATCGCAGGACGTTTCCGTCGTAGTGCCCGAACCAGCCGGCGATCGACACGTATGCGTCCCGTCGCAAGCCGACCGCCTCCCACCATGCTGTGATTCTAACGGGCCCCCGTGCCGCTTGGGACTGTTTCACCAGCCGGGATAGGGCAGGGCACCTCAGCCACCACCAGGGCGTCGCTGGGCGCCACTTTGAAATTCACACGATGCGCGGGTATCCGCTTCCTCAATCGCAAGAACTGGTAAGCTAGTCGCCGAGTCGGCGAGCCGGTCTCGCCGGAGTATCGGCAAGGCTGTCAATCCTACAACGGCCAGAAGGAGAATCCGCATGCAACTTTGCATCGACAGAAACCAACGGTGCCGATCCGTCTGCCTGATGGCGCCATTTCTCGCCTTGAGTCTGACCGCCGCCAGTCACGTACGCGCCCAGGATGCGGCGAGCGGGGCGGCCCGAAAATCCACGCCCCGTCACCACCGCCAATCCCGCCATTCCCGTCGAGAATCTGAAGCTGCTCGTCAAACCTTTGACCAGGGAAGAGCTGATGGTCGAGACCGACGCATGGCGTGATCTGTTGAAGCACAACGTGCAGCGGATCGCCGAGGCGCGCATTCGAGAGAGTGAGGAACATAGCGGGCGCGACGAATTGCACCAGGCCGCAGGCTCCCGAGACAAAACAGGGGGCGATGTCAACACAGACACCGAAGACGCCGCCGCGCAGTCGACGACCCAAACCTTGGTTGCGCTACAGGAAGAAAAGGCGCAGCTCGTGCAAAGACTCAACGTCGTGCTCAATGACCTGAAAGCAAAAGGGGGCAACGTGGAAGCGTATCATCAGTACGTCCGAGCTCTCGCCGGAATGGGCGTCGAAGTTACCGACGCCTCCGCGTTCTGGGAAGTCGTCCGGGGCTGGCTCGTTTCCGACGAAGGAGGCAAGCGCTGGCTGTGGAACATCGTGAAGTTCCTCGTGATTTTGATCGTGTTTTATTTTAGTGCGAGCGTCGTGGCTACCATGGTTCGCCATGCGGCGGCACGTATTAAGAGCGCGTCGCAGTTGTTGGTCGACTTTCTGAGCAGGTTCGCCAAGCAGGCGCTCATGGTCATTGGGCTGATCGTGGCCCTGGCCGCTCTGGAAGTGAACATTACGCCGCTCTTGGCCGCGGTCGGCGGGGTCGCGTTTGTGATCGGCATGGCCCTGCAAGGCACGTTGAGCAACTTCGCCAGCGGCCTGTTGATCATGGCGCATCGGCCGTTCGACGTGGGCGACGCCATCGAAGCTGCGGGTATCTCGGGGATCGTAGACTCGATGTCTCTGTTTTCGACGCACATCCGTACGTTTGACAACAAGTTGATGGTCGTCCCCAACAACGCCGTCTGGGGAGGCACGATTACCAACGCAACGGCCAGCGAGAAGCGGCGCGTCGACTTGACGTTCGGCATCGGCTACCAGGACGATGCCGCCAAGGCCAAGAGCATCCTTCAGACCCTACTGAAGGAGCACGAGCTGGTGCTCGACGAGCCCCCGCCCGTCGTGCAATTGCACGAGCTGGGCGAATCCTCGGTCAACTTCATCTGCCGTCCCTGGACCAGGACCGGTGACTACTGGACCGTTTACTGGGATATCACGCGAAGGGTCAAGGAGGAGTTCGACCGCAACGGCATCTCGATTCCGTTCCCACAGCGGGATATCCACGTGTACCAGGCGCCCATGGCAGCGCCCCCAAAATCGGATGCAATGGGTGCCGCATAGCGCTTCCAAAATGCGGGCGAGACTTCGCGGGCGCCGTGTGTCGTTTCATTGTCGCGCGGGAATTCCGCGTGCCCAACAAGCCGGGGCCCGTAGCCGGCGAGCGCCGCCAAGAGCGCGCGTACGCGGTTAAGCGCGAATGTCGCACGTCGAGATTCTGGCTCGCGGCGTCACTTGTCTTCGGTATGTTTGTCGAGATGTTGGACGATAAACTCCCGCATAGTCTGGTAAGCCGCCTCAATCTCACGGGGATCGCCCCCGCTGAGGCCGTGTTCGCCCCCCTCGATCGGCACGAGCCGATGCGGGACTTTGTGCATTTCGAGCTGCCCTGCCATCGCGGTGGATTCTTCAAAGGGGACGTCGGTGTCGCTTGTACCGTGCACGAGCAGCGTCGGCGGGTATTCCGCCGTGACGTTGCGCACCGGTTCATAAGGGGCAATCTTCTCCCGGATTGTGCTGCGATCGAAGCCGCTCGCTTCCCACGGCCAAATGCCCTTCTGTCGGTAGTACAGGTAAATCAACCCACCGTCTCCCTTTCGCTGGCGAGCATCGGAGATGACCGTGCCGTCCGTCTGCTTTTCGGCTTCTGCGCGGGTGATTTTTCTGGGATTGTGCCGCGGATGAGGACTTGGCGTGGTGTACCAATCCCCCGTCAGATTGCCGTAACCCCAGAGCGCGACCAGCGCTTTCGGCTTCGGCCGGACCCGGTAGCCCGTAACCAGCGTCAGATAGCCGCCGGCAGAGCCCCCAACGACGACGATCCGGTCCGGATCCAGATGAAACTGCTTGCCGCCATCGCCCGCCAGCCAATCGAAGGCCGCTTCGACATCGCTGATCAACTCTGGCAGCTTCGTCTCGGGGGCCAGGCGATAGTCGATCGAAACCAGCGCGTAACCCTTCTCTTCGGCGACGGCGCGCACATGCGCATCGATCCCCTCACGGTGTCCCATGATCAGCGCTCCGCCGTGAATCCAGACGATCACCGGACGCACTTCGTCGCCCGGCGGACGATACACGTCTGCCAGAATGTCGTGACCGTCAATCTGGCGGTAGGCGACCGTCGCTTTCACGAGTTGGACCTGTGCCGACGCGCACGTGGGAAGTGCCATGCCGAGCGCTAGCAACAGACCAACAACAAGGGCGCGGCGGAAACACGGGTTCACGGCGGTGCTCCTGGAGTCGTGGCAAAGGAACATGGCGCGCTCAGGCCACGGATTCGCCTGCACTGCCTCACCTCGCTCGGACGACAGGTGCTCGGCACCGGGGCAAGTATACGACGAATCGATCTCCGATGCGCGCGGACGGTTTCCGACTGCTGGCGCCGCCGGGGCTACGGGCGCAGCGCTTGCGCTAGGCTGGTCGGAACACCCTCTCGTGTCGGCGGGGCGCCCGATCCGACTCGCAAAGCGAGCAAACGGCCAAGAGGAAAGTGCAATCGCCGCACCAGGAATGGCGGCGTCAGAAGGGTCCGCGCCGAAGGCCGGAGTCTACTTGAGCCGCCCACGGCCGGTGTCGGCCACACGAAGCGGCGAGACGGGGCTGCGTCAACGGATGCTGCGAACGATGGTTGGGCCGACCAGCCGCGTCAGCCACACTGGCAGCCGGTTCCAGATGCGGATCATCCGATCGTACTTGCCCCCTCGGTGCGAAGGTCGCCGGCACTGCCGAGGCGCCTTTATATAATAGTCACACGGTCGCTCGCGGAATTGCTCTGGTTACTGCGGTACGTCGGACGTGCCGCCTCCGGTCCCGTCGCGCGGAGCGCGTCGCAGTCAACGGGGGTTGCCACGCTGGTCCGGCAGTAAAAACCGCGTCGCCAGGTCCGGGCCCCGATCCCTTCCACGCCGTTTGGTCCACGTCGGTTTTCGGAAGCCGCCGGGCAAATTTACGCGCGGCCGACTCGACCCATCGTTCCGGCGAGGCGCCCAGGATGTAGGTATCAAGTCGCCAATTCTTCGCTTGTACCGGCTTTCGGTCATGGTCGAGCCTTCCTGGCGGCGCAGGGCGGCGGTGCGGCTGCGTGTCGTGCCATCAGCTGTTCTCGAACTAGGACGGCGGAGGCTAACACCGCCAGCCAAACCGGGGGGATTCCGTCGCAATCAGCGCCCGGCGTCCTGGGCAATGATGATTCATGGATTCCGCCATCGAGAATTCAAAGCCTGTCGCCTGCCGGCCGCCACGGGCGACTACTTGCGATTCGATGCGCCGAAGGTTTGTTTCGTTTCGGTACTGCTCGGATCCAGGCCTCAATCGAATTGCGAAACTCTTCGCGGATCCACCGCGCCCCGATCCGCCGTCGACCGGCGGGCCTCGCGGTCGCGCACCTCTAATTGCGCGAACCGCTCGATCTGTCGCGTCAGCCGCAGCTCGTCGTCGATCGCGGGCTGTACCCGGCGGAGGCGATCGACGTCGGCTGGGCCGGATGCCATTTCGCGATCGATGGCGTCGCCGACCCAAAAATTGTGCCGTGCCAGCGTTGCGCAGGTCGTGGCGAGAACCGCTGCCATCGCGTCGGGCCTGGCCAGGGCTTCTTCCTCCCAGTCGCTGACTCGGGCCATCCGCTCCGCGCGAATGGCGGCCGCCTCGTCGAATTCCTCCACGTCGTTTTCGCCGATCTCGTCGACAAGCTCGTCCGTGGGTTCGGATGTTACATTTTCAGGCGTCATGCTGCGCTCCATTTTGAAAAACGGGGAAACAAGTTTCGAATTTTCACTGCGCCGCCGTCGCGGCCTCCTGATGGCCAGTCCGTGAAATGTGTAGCCGTGCGCGGCGAGCACGGGTGCGAGCCGTCGCTTCGCCTCGCGGATCGCTTTCGTCGCCGCTCGCGTTCGTGCGGTGAGCAGTCGCTCTGTTCGCACGTCGCGCTGCAGCACGTCCAGTTCCTTCCGGACGGCAGCGGCCAGTTCGGCGCTGCCGATATACCGCACGTGCTGCCGGCCTTCGTGCCGCCAGTGCAAGCGAAAGTAAACCCTTCCGCCTTGCCGCTGGCCGGCCACGAATCCCTGGCGCGCCAACAGCTTGAGCTCGTGCTCGCTCATCCCCAGCGCCGCAAGGGCTGGGAAGTCGGCGATTTCGCACGCCTGAGCGGGACGATCGCACCTCGTGACTCGCTGAACTGCCGCGCCGCCCGCGTCATGTTGGCGATCCGATCGCTGAGCGCTAGCAAGGTTTTCGTCAGTTCTTTCGTCGATTGTGGCGTGCTCCTTGAATTGTCGCGTCGCGCCATTTCGCTCAACGACAACGACTGCGCGTGAAAAATGTTATTCACTTCGGCGAGGCTCATGAGCAGCGCCCGCTGCAGCAGATCGTGCTCTTCGAGCGCCGCGCTGCGAATCGGCTCAATCAGCTGCTCTTGCAGCCGCCGATCAACCTCGGCGCGCGCCCGCTGCAGCTCTTCCTGCGCGAACGTGTCGCGAGGCGGCCCGGCCGCCAGCAGCTCGTAGTAGCGGGCCAGCGCGGTCGGGTAGTCGATAGGCGCGCTCGGCGACTCGGACTCGTCCGGCATGTAGGACATCAAAAAACCGTAACCGTCAAGCGCGTCGACGAGCGCTTTGCGGAATTGATTCGCGTGGCGAAACCCGGCCACGAAGCGCATCCCGAGAACTGCATTCGCGCTGGCCGAAATAACTTCG
>CAYQAJ010000091.1:11853-17650 GCA_964415245.1 uncultured Pirellulaceae bacterium
CCCGGCCACGAAGCGCATCCCGAGAACTGCATTCGCGCTGGCCGAAATAACTTCGAGGTCGTCGATTTCCAGCCCTAGAAAATCGCGCAGCCCCACGAAGTGCTTCACCACGGCGTCGAATCCGGCAGGGGGTGTCGCCGACAACTGGGTCGGCTGCCAGGCGACGAGGCGTAATTTTGCACCGGTTTCCCGAGCCGGCGTGCTCGCGGACGGAGCCGGCGTTCCCGTCGATGGCGAACTTGCGCCGCCGACTTCCTGAGCGTGGCTTTGCGGGGCGCGCTGCTCGTTCGGGTCGTTCGCCACGTCGGCCGCTCGCGAGTCGTTCCGCTCGGTAGGCTCGGGACGGGCGGCCTCGCCGCCGCCTCTGGTGTCGTGCATCGTCTCGTTCGCGTCCGACTCGCGATCGATGTTGAACGCCCGGCAGAAATCGTCGAGCCACTCCGGCGAGAGTTTGTCGAGTCCGCTGGCGAGCGTCGCGGCAAACCCACAGGCCCGCAACAGGATCACGTCGTCCAATGCGAACGCGACCAAGAGTTCGCCGTTGCGCTCGCGCAGCAGTTCGCGGGTGCGGGCATCACGCAGCATCTCCAGGGCGGGCAGCGAGTCGCGGGCCAGACAGCCTTCGCCCGTCAACAACTCAAACGGCTGGCCGCTCTCCGCGTCGCGCAGCACGATGAACCGCCGGCCGCCGGCCAGCGCCGCGTGGAGCGCGATCGATTTGTCGTCGCCGAACTTGACCAGCCCCGACGCCTGCAACTCGTCGTCGCTGAACGAGTCGCGCAGCGCCGCTACGGCGGCCGCCGCCTCGCGCCGACACTCGAACACATCCGCGTCCACGTCCAGGAAACCAAGCGCTTTCGTCGTCGCTGGCCGACACTGTTGCAAGAAGCGGCGAAGGATCTTTAAGTGTTGCGTATTCGTTTGCACCTGCTGCCTCCGTTAACTCACAATGCGTAGCGTGGGATGACGGTCTCTGATTCGCTGCGCTTCGGCTGCATGCCTTTCGCCTCGTTGCGCGCCGGCATCGGCATTCGCGCGCGTCGAGTTTCCTGGGCGGAGCTTCCGCACGATTTTCTCAACTGAATCGATGACCCGCGCGTGGGCGAGGAGCTTATCGCAGGAGACGTCCTCATCGCACGGATGCCGCCGCCCGGCGATGATTTCGCGCGTCGAAAGCACGAAGGGGCTCACCTCGTGCGAGTGGCGCACCAACTCGGAAGCGACGATGCGCAGGCCGCGCTGGGCGGGATCGGCCGCGGACATTGCGCCACTCCGCATCGGCTCGACGACTTCACGATCATAGGCCTCGTGGAGCGCATCGAGGCAAGCAGCGAGGCGAGGCCGACATCGCGGCTCGCGTCAAGCTCAGAGTCCAAAGCACGGCGAGCCCCCTCATAGCTGGGACCGCGATCCGAAGGTGCCGGAGCGAAGGCGTCCGCGAGAATCTTCGTCGATTCTCGAAAGCTGCTCCAGATGCGACGGCGCGCCAAATCTCGGCGCGACGCCGACGTCCGCGTCGCTGAACACGACGAAAACCAGCCCCCTGTCGGCGCTCCAACGTTTGGTGGTGTGGTCGCGCGATACGTCAAAGGCGGGTGGGTCCGTGGTCGCGATCGACCCAAATCGATTTACGAAGTCGAAGGGTGGCGCTTCCTTCGTTTCGCGGAGGAGCAGTCCGCATACGGAATCGCCAGCGAGCACGTCATGGAGCGCAGGCTCACCATCCGTGTTGCGAATCAGAATTCGCGCCGCCACAAGCTGTTCCTCGCTAAACTCGCCGCGAAGCCGTTCGGCGAGCTTCGCGCCGCACATGGTCAAGCGCCGAAATCCGCGTGCCGGCGCAAGAAAACTCCACCTGCCCGGCGCCTCGGCGGGACAAGATAGTTGCTCGATTTCTCGGAAAATCGCTTGCATCATTTGCGTGGCCATTTTGTACGGGGCCGCGGGGTGCTTTTGCAGGGCCGGACCTCTTGGTAACGTTTCTGGTAAAGAGCGTGGGATATTGCCGTCGTTCGCATCTATACCCTTTTCTGGTATACAATAGGGTATTTCGTCAACAGCAATTTTTCGGCCACCGCAAGGGATGCAAAGGTACCCGGACATGCGAACAGAATCCGGCGATTGGTCGGCTCCGCAATTGCCCGCGAAGCGGCTGAACGAGTTCTTGCAACCCCTGGCCGCGCAAGGACTTACTCAGGTCGAGGTCGCCGCCCGAGCCGGCCTGCCGCCGCAGTACATCTCGGACATCAAGCGGGGTCGGCGGCCAATGACAGAGCTCGTTGCGCGGCGACTGGGGGAAAAATTCGGGGTCAATTTTCAGTGGCTGCTGGGGACCAGCGACCTGATGGATTGGTCGGGCGCGCCGGTCACGTTCGTATCGACCACCACGCTGTTGTGGTTGCCCGTGCTGCCCCATCCCATTGACGGCGATCCGCGTCAGCACGTCGACTGGAAGGGGGGCGGCGTGCACATCTCGGGTATCGCGGCGGCCAAGGCCGAGCTCAAGAGTCACCCGTACGTGCTAGAGTTCGGTCACGGCGACGTAGCAGCGCGGCTGCGCCAAGGGGATCTGTTGCTGATCGTGCAGGCAGCGAACACCGACGCCGAGATCCACGTCGTCCGCTATCGCAGAAAGTCGTTCCTGGCGCGCAAAGGGGAACGCGGCGATTGGATTCGAGTGGCCAACGGCCAGGCACTTCCGAGCGACAGCCCAGCGACCGGGCACTGTGTGGGGATCGTGTGGTCGTCGCTGGTCTGAACGATGACGCCGACGATGGCGGCACGTCAAAAAGAAAGGGACGGCTGCCGGCGCGGGCTGGACTCGCTGATCTGCGCCACGCCGCTGGGCCACGCCGCCGGCGCGATTTGCCATCAAACAGGTTCGTATGAGCCGCCGCATGGGCACGAAACTCAACGTCCGGGACGCCTCGGGTCGATGTGACCGAGGCGTTAGCAACTTGACTGTAAGCAACACAGGACGGTTCGACATTGGTGACGAACGCAGCCCTTCGCAGGCCGCCTAAAGCTACCCCAGCGCCATCAGTTGGATTATCCTTTTGACTGCCCCGAACTGCGGTCGGTGGATCACACCGCTCCTCCAACCACCGTCAGTTGGGACGCGTCGAAACTGCTGTTAGTACCAGCTACCGCACCGGTCCCCAGATCTTCTCCAGCAGCGTGAACATGGTGGGGTCGTGTTCTTGTAGCTCCGCTCGCACGAATGGGTAAAAGTCGCTTTACGCCGAAGTGGGCTTCGGTCGACGGTCGTCTCGACAAGGTACGTTTTCTCGTCGAGTCGGGTGCCGACGCGAACGCTACGGAGATTCGAGTGAGTTCGCTGATGAGTTGATTTCCACGATGGTCAACGAGTGAGGCGGTAGTTTCACCGTGTTTCGGTCGAACGTCAGTTGGCGCTCCCGTGGACGAACACGCGCTGGATTTTCGATGCTGTTGAACGCGTCGGGTGAGTCGCCCGATAGCACAGTGGCGTCGTATTTGCCGTTCAGCGAGACGCCCTTCAGGTTCACCGTACACGCCACCTGTTCTTTGGGGTGTCGGTTCACCAGCGCGATGGCCCACTTCGCTCCCGATTCATCAACGGTGGCGACGGCATCGACCACGGCGACCGATTGATCACTTTGCGTGAGGCGGTCGGCCGTGATCTCTGTCTTCGCAACATGACTTTCCAGCAGATTGGCGTACATCGCCAGCGTATGGAACGTCGTACGTTTGACGATCCCCTTGGGGTGCACATAGAGCGGCCCCCGGTCGTTCACGATCGGAGCGATATTGGCCATCGCGACGTCGTTGGCATTTCGCAGGCAGGCATTCAAGAACGATGCCGAAAAAAGCGCATCGGCCATGGTGTATTGGTCGGCCATCTCGTTAATGGCGCGCGCGGCGATCAACTCCGGGGCCTCCTTGTCGCCGGGTTCGACAGGGCTCTTGCGAGGAAACCCGGGATGATGCCAGCCGCGCAAATTCCATTCGTCAAAGGCGATTTTAATGCGGCCTCGGTAACCCGCCTCGTCCAGCACGGCAGTGACTCCGGCAATCGTGTGATCCGGGTCTTCGCTTTGCAGAATGCACGTCATGTAATCGGGCTTCGCGTTGTGGTCAAACAGTAGAAACCAGTACTTGTGCACGGCCACGTACTGCAACTGGTCACCGGCGGCTTTGAGCAACGGCAGCGTCCACGCTCGATCAGGCGTTGCCGCGGCTGCCAGTTTCAACTCGGAATCGACCTGGCGCATCAGCTCCGCGGACCGATGGACAAGAGGGCCCCATTTCTCGGGAGAACTTGCCCCGATCTCGTGCTGCCCCCAGTTCTCGTTGCCGACGCTCCAGAGTTTCACGTCAAACGGCCGCTCGTTTCCGCCGGCCTTGCGCAACTCGGCGTAAGCTCCCTCGGTCGCATTGCAATACTCGACCCACTGCTTCATCTCCTCGGGCGTGCCGTTGCCCGCGTTGGTGCAGATGTACGGCTGACAGCCAACCAGTCGACACCACGTGATGAATTCATCCGTACCGAAGGTGTTGGGATCGGTCACTCCCCACACGGGATCGGCGACCGGCTTACGTGCACGGCCCACGCCATCCTGCCAGTGGTATCCGCTAGCGAAACATCCTCCCGGCCAGCGGACCACGGAGAGTTTCAGTTCTTTCATCGCCTCGATCACGTCCTTGCGCAAGCCATGTTCGTCCGCCAGCGGCGAACCCGGCTCGAACAATCCGCCGTAAATCTGCCGATGGAAATGTTCGACGAATCCACCGAAAATCATCGGGCTGTAAGCTACGACCGCGGCATCGTTTTCGATGGTGATGGTCGCCTTCGGCGCTTCAGCGGCTGACACCTCCACCAACGACACCTCGTCGTACCAAGCCTGTCCCGTGGAACGCCCCCAACCGCCATACAGACAAAAGATTTCCAGCCTGGTGTCGGAGCCCGTTCGGAAGACAGTCGACACGCGGGTCCAATCCTCGGTACCGTTTACGGCTGGCGTTCGCACATGCGCCATGCCGGCAGTGAGCAACGCGCCGACGGCCCCTCGGACGTCTTTGGTCTTGATCCAGCCAGACAACTCATAGCGCGTGTACGGCTTGACGTTGGCGGTCGTCCACCAAGCGGCGTCGCTCCCCTTTTCGGAGCTGATTGACAGGCACTGCTTTCCGGATCGGCTCGGCGTTGCGAGGCTCCAACGCACATCTGCCTGTCCGCTCCAAGCCCGCGAGAACCAACCTCCTTCTGCTTCATCGGACACTGCCACAATCGATGGATTGAGCAGCAGATTCGCCCCCTTTCGTGACTCCTGCCCGTAGGAAGTGGACGTCAGCACGAGCAAACAAGCGGCGGCGGCGCGCCCGAAATCGAGGAGACCAAGAGAAGGGTTTCTGTGCATGCGGACTGCTCCTTCGCTGATGGTGAGTGTCCGGTGCGTTAGACGCACGGGTCATCCCCTATTCCAGTGTATCAGAATCCCGTCGCGATTCACGCGCGTGCCAGTTCGCTCGCGAATGTGTCCTTAGTTGGCGGTGAGACACGAAGTAACGTTTACTGACTTCGTCGCCCTGCCACGGCTCAATTGGTTGCGGCTTTCAGTGTGACCTGCGTGTGACTGGCCGAGGATTCAGACACGGCGATGTCGCGCGCGGATTGCTTCGTTTCCTTCTGTTGTTACAAGAGGGATGGTGTTCGGAACGGGAGGGAAGAAAAGGCGACGTAGCTCTTTTCACGCTGCTCTTTTCCCTCGTCGTCCGACTGGAATTCAAAGGGGAAAATGACGTGTCAACCTACCTT
>CAYQAJ010000092.1:0-17639 GCA_964415245.1 uncultured Pirellulaceae bacterium
CTTGGAGTACTCCTTGAGCTGCCGCCGCCTGGCCCAGTCCACGCCGACCAGTCGAATCAACTCTTCGATTCGCGTGCGACGCGCCGCCGCCGGCATGTTGAATAGCCGCCCGTAGAAGTCCAGCGTCTCTTCGGCGTTGAGGAACTTGTACAGGTACGACTCTTCGGGCAAGTAGCCGATGCGGGCGTTCTTATCGACGTCGGTGGCATCCATCCCCAACACGTAGGCGTTGCCGCTGGTGGGGAAGAGCAGCCCCAAGAGCAGCTTGATGGTGGTGGTCTTGCCGGAGCCGTTGGGCCCCAACAGGCCGAACACCTCGCCTCGGTGTACTTCCAGGTCGAGCGCTTTGAGGGCCCGAACCTTCTCCCGGCCCCAGAAGTCGCGGTAGATCTTGGTCAGATTCCGCGTTTCGATTACGACTTCGGCCTTGGGCGTCTTGGACTCGGGTCGCACTTTCTGTGGGACTGCAGTGGTGCCGGATTCGTTCATTCAGGTGCTCCCCGAGGCGTCCAGTAGGCGACCTATCGACATGTCCCCGCCGGGCGCTGAGACCCGGCCGAACGCGGTCGCCGGACCGGCACATGCGCCATGCAATCGCCCGAGCATCGGCGCGACGGCCCCCCCACAAGTCTCGACACTTACACGTCTACGAAAGAAGGAGTATGCCGGTTCGCCGAAATTGATAATCGAATTGCCGCCGATCGCGGTGGTCGCGCCCGAAGACGCGTCACTCTCCGGCACACCCAACGCTGTCCTCGGGGGCGCCGTTCGCGGCCCCCTGAGGAGCCCTACCGATCGCGGTAAAGACTTCATTATAATTTGGGGCTCCACGGTGGCAAGGAGGAACGTTTGCCGGCGCCTGGAGATACGGCGCGGCGACGACCTGGCGCTTTACGCCTGGCCCCTGTTGCCCAATGCGGCTCGTTAGGACCCTCCATGCCCTCTCCCGCCCCGGACCTTCGCCACGATCTGGCCCTGCGCTATCTCTTCGACCGCATCAATTACGAGCGCACCGCTCGTGTGCCGTATCGAGCGGGGGGGATGAAGCTCGATCGCATGCGCGAGCTGCTGCGACTGCTGGGCGATCCCCAGCGAAACCTGAAGATCGTGCACGTGGCGGGCACCAAGGGAAAGGGGTCGACCGCCACGATGATCGCCTCCATACTTTCGAGCGCGGGCTATCGCGCGGGACTGTATACCTCGCCGCATCTCGAGCGGCTGGAAGAGCGAATCCAGGTCGACTCCGTCGCGTGCGGACCCGAAGACACCGTGCGACTCGTCGAGCAGGTGCGTCCCGCGGCCGACGAAATGGATCGTCGGGGAGCGGGACGCGGACGCGCGCCTCATGGCCCCACGTTTTTTGAGCTCACCACCGCCATGGCTCTCTTGCACTTCGCCCAATCGGGCGTCGACGTCACCGTGCTGGAAGTCGGCCTGGGGGGAAGGCTGGACTCGACGAACGTTTGCCAGCCGCTGGTCTCCGTCATCACCAGCATCAGCTTCGATCACATGCGGCAGCTTGGCCACACGCTTGCCGCGATTGCCGCCGAGAAGGCGGGCATCATCAAGCCCGGCGTCCCGGTCGTCAGCGGCGCGGTGCAGGACGAGGTGGGTCCCGTGATCGAGGGCGTTGCGCGAGAGCAGGGCGCCCCGCTCTTCTGCCTGGGCCGCGACTTTGACTATCGCTACCTGGGATCGGGCAACTGTCGCGGCAGCGTGGACGGCGATGGATCTCAGGCACACCGGGCGATTCGGGACGAACGCGATCCCGCGGACAATCGTGGTGGCAAGCGCGAAGTCGATGGAGGCGCCGACGTGCTACGCCAATGCGGGCGGATGCACTATCGAGGGACGCTGGCGGGAAGGGTGCAGTATTTCGACGATCTGGCGGTTGGACTTTTAGGCCGTCATCAGGCGGCCAATGCCGCCGTGGCGCTGGCCGCGCTTTCGTGTCTTGCGGCGCAGGGCTTTCGGATCGAAGAGCCGGCCATTCGCGCCGGTCTGGCTCAGTTGCGCTGCCCGGCCCGCATTGAGGTAGTGTGTCGCCGGCCGACGGTGATCGTCGACGTGGCGCACAACGCGGCATCGGTGGAGGCGCTGACGGCAGTACTCGACGAAACGTTCGCGGCGCCGCGGCGCGTGCTGGTCATGGCCGCCAGCAAGGAGAAGGACGTTCGCGGCATGCTCGAGCAACTGCTGCCGCGTTTCCAGCACGTCGTGTTCACGCGATACGTCAATAATCCGCGCAGTGTCGATCCACGGGAACTCGCGCGGCTCGCGCTCCCCATTGCCCATAGCCGGCCGTCTCGCCGACCAGCGGCAGGCGACATGGTAGTGTACCCCACTCCCCGGAATGCCTGGCAGCACGTGCAAGAGATCGTCGCGCCCGACGACGTGGTCGTGCTGACCGGCTCGTTCTTTCTGGCGGCCGAAATGCGAGCCTTGGCGCAGGTGCCATTGGCGCTGCCAGCTACCCCCGCCGCCCCGGTCACATGACTTGCGGCCGCGGAGCCGGCCCAAATTTCGCTGGCACGCCGGGTCGGACGAGGAACTATACTGGATGGGGGCAGCCTTGTGCTCCGCTTTCCGTGTTCAGCCGGACAAAACACGGAGAAGGCTGAACTTGCAATTCCGACCTTACAACAGGGAGCATGGAGCACTTTCCGCGCCACCCATTCACAAGAGGATCCCAGATGAAAGCCATCCAAAGGAATTTCCCGCGTTTCTCGATCGGCCTGATCGTGGCTTCGGCCATCGCGGCCACATGTGCCACCGCTCGTGCACAGGATGATCCCGTTCTGACGTCATTGAGCACCCGCGTCGAGCGTTTCTTCGCCAACCTGACGGGAACCGGGGCCGACGCCGAAATGAAGGCCCTCGACGAGCTATTGGCCGAAGGCCCATTGGCGGGCAGCGACGAAATCAAGGCGCTGGCCGAGCAGGTGCAGAAGCTCGACGGACGCTTTGGCGCCTACGTGTCGTCAGAGCAAATTGAGGCCAAGCGCGTGGGCACCGACCTCGTACTGATGCGGTATTTGTACAAGGCGGAGAAATACCCCGTGGCCTGGTACTTCACCTTCTATCGACCGCCGGTGGGCGAAGCCAACAAATGGGTCGCCGTGTCGGTACGGTTCGACACCCGGCACGAGGCGTTGATCCGCTAGTGCGACCAGCGGGCCATTCACAACCCCGACTCGCACCGCAATCTTCGATCACGCGGCGATCCCCATCCGGCTGTCCATCTCGCGGCCTTGGGCCGCGGCCTGTTTCCCCTGGACGCGCACGGCATCGAGCTTTTGCTGCAGGTATTCAACCGCGCGGCGCAATTGCGGATCGACCGTGGTGGGGGGCTGATCGGGCGACGGCGCTTCGGTTCCCGACGACGAGTCCTCGACGCCACCGGGCAGGTACGATTCCGGCGGCAAGTCGCGCCTCAGTCGGTATCGGGCAAGCTGTGCCGCTTCTTCGTCGGTGAGAATGACTTCGAGCCCCTCGTCGGGCTGCACTCCCCATTCGTCGTCCGGGCCGGCGTCGCGGCTGCGGTTGATATTCTTGCCGCTGGGGCGCCAATAGCTCGCCGTTGTGATCTTCAGCGCGCTTCGCCCCCCCTCCAGCCCCACAATCACTTGCACGGTTCCCTTTCCCCAAGTGCGCTGGCCGACGATGGCGGCCCTGCCGTCGTCCTGCAGGCAGGAAGCGACAATTTCGCTGGCGCTGGCCGAGTGGTGGTTGACCAGAACCACGACGGGGATGGCGGGGTCCAATTCGCTGCCGGGCTGGGCCGATTTGGCATCGCGGAGCACCCCACCGCGACCGCGCGTCGAGACGATCGGGCCGCCGTCGAGGAACATGTCGCAAATCTCCACGGCCGCCGTGAGCAGACCCCCGCCGTTATCGCGGATGTCGAGCACGAGCGCCTGCACGGGATGCCCGTCGAATTGCAGGGCCTCCTTCAGATTCTCCGCGGTGTGCTCGCCGAAGGAGGTCAAGCGAATGTAACCAATGCGTGGATCCTCAGGCAGGTAGTAGTTCCACGATCCATCGGCCCGTCGCGTGTCGCCCAGCACCGACTCGACCGGAATGATCTCGCGTACGAGCGCAAATGGAACCGTATCGGTCTTGCCTCGGTGTCGCACGGTCAAATGAATGGGCGTCCCCTTCTTGCCGCGCATGAGCGTGACGGCTTCGTCCAGCTTCATGCCCTCGGCGTTGTGTCCGTCAATCGCCACGATCACGTCGCCCGACCGCATGCCCGCCCGATGCGCCGGCGTGCCGACCAACGGACTGAGAACGGTCAGCAGGCCCGTTTCGGGGTCGGCCTCGACCATAATGCCGATGCCGCCGAACTCCTGATCGAGCATTTCGCGAAACCTGCTGAACTCGTCGCGGCCGATGTAGGTGGAGTGCTCGTCCAGACCGCTGAGCATGCCGTTCATGGCGTTTTCGAACAGCTCGCGGGGCTCGACCTCCTGCAAGGAATTGCGCTCGACGATACCCATGGCCTCGACAATGACCGATGCGTATCGATTGCGAGGGGCCTTGCCGTAGCAAATCAGCGAGACGATTGCTGCCAGAAAAAGGACAGTCAGGTTGCGGGTCGGCATGCGTCGTTCCCTATGCGAATGCGACCGAGAATAGTTTCCCCGCCGGATCGGCAATTCCTGGGGACGTGGCGTTCCTCGCTCATCGGCAAGCGCCGGTCGAACGGCGTTCCTCGCCCATTCCCCCATGCTACGACCCTGCGCTCGGCGGGGAAAGCCGAGCCCGCCCACACCACCAACGTTTCGGCCAGTGGAAACGCACCAAGAGCGGCGCTGTAGAATTACGTAAGTGTTCCGCTTTCGGTTCGCGGAGCTCAGTACCCGCTACGAGCCTGAGTGAACGCGGGAACCACGCATCTTCGTCCGCCGGCCCTTTCGACGGTCACCTGCCAAAAGAGGACAGCTCGATGAACAGCACCGCCAGCTCCTTCATCATCGGTGCCGCCCGAACACCCATCGGAAAGCTTCTCGGCTCGCTGGCCGGCGTTTCGGTTCCCAAACTGGGGGCGGCGGCGATTCGCGCGGCCATTGCGCGGTCGGGCTTCGCACCCGATCGCGTCGATGAGGTGGTGATGGGCAACGTGTTGTCGGCTGGCGTCGGGCAGGCCCCGGCTCGCCAGGCGGCGCTGTCGGCGGGTGTTCCTCCGTCCGTTCCCGCCGTGACCATTAACAAGGTGTGCGGATCGGGGCTCAAGGCAGTCATGCTGGCCGACCAGGCGGTGCGGCTGGGCGATGCGCAGCTTGTTGTCGCCGGCGGGATGGAGAGCATGAGCCGCGCTCCGCACCTGCTCATGGGATCGCGCCAGGGTTGGACCTTCGGCAATCAGCAGATGCTCGACTCGATGCTGCACGATGGGCTATGGTGCTCGACGGAAAACGTCGTGATGGGAAGCCTGGCCGACGAGACCGCGCGGGCCGCATCCATCACGCGTGCCGAGCAGGACGCCTTTGCGCATGAGAGCCACCGCCGCGCGTTGGCGGCAACGGCCGAGGGGCGCTTCCAAGCCGAGATTGTGCCCGTGACTGCTCTCGGCCGTAAAGGTCCCGCCGTGGTGAACGCGGACGAAGGCCCCCGCGCCGACACCACGCCCGAGGCACTGGCGCGGCTTGGCCCGGCGTTTTCGCTCAAGGGAACGGTAACGGCCGGCAGCTCCTCGCAGATCAGCGACGGGGCCGCGGCGGTTGTGGTGGCAAGCGAGTCCCTGGCCCGCGAGTGCCAGTCGCCGCTCAAAGCGCGCATCGTAGCGTCGGCTACCCACGGCGTAGCTCCCAAGGACCTGTTCATCGCTCCGATCGGAGCCATCGAGAAGGTGCTGGCCAAGGCGGGGCTCTCGACTCGCGACATCGACCTCGTGGAGCTGAACGAGGCCTTTGCCGCCCAGTGCCTGGCGTGCCTGAAACCGTTCGACTTCGATCCGGGAATCGTGAACGTCAACGGCGGGGCAATCGCCCTGGGGCACCCGATTGGGGCCAGCGGCGCCCGCGTGCTGGTCACGCTGCTACACGCGCTTGCCGCGCGAAAGCTGCGACGGGGTCTGGCGGCACTCTGCTTGGGGGGCGGCAATGCCGTGGCCATGATCGTCGAGATGTGGCCGCAGTAGGTCCCGCTTGCCGAGCGGGACCTCGGTTTGCCACAATTACGTCCCGCTTGCCGAGCGGGACCTCTCCCGTCGCGAGCGCTAACCTGCCGATCAGGTCCCGCCCGGCAGGCGGGACCTACTTGAGATACCGGCAGCAGTCCGCCGGGCACTCGTCCGGCGCGGGCCCCTGCGAGCCCAACGCCGGTCGCTTGCCGCTGCCGGATACCCGCTCCTGGATCAGTTCGCGGACCATCGTCACAAACCGCGGATGCGTCCCCACCGTGGGAACGCGAATCATCCGCAGCCCCGCCTCGTCGCACGCTTGCTTCGCCTCGACATCTAAGTCATACAGCACCTCGACGTGGTCGGAGATAAAGCCGATCGGCGCCACGATTGTCTCGCTTGCACTCCCCTCCGCCGCGATCTCCCGAATCGCGTCGCACACGTCCGGCTCCAGCCACGGTTGGCGGGGTGACCCGCTGCGGCTCTGATACACCAGCCACCAATTCGCCACGCCGGCCCCCTCGCTTACCAGTCGGCACGACTCGCGCAGTTGCCCTACGTAGGGTCCGCTATTGGCCATCGCCACCGGTATGCTGTGCGCCGTAAACAGCACGGGAACCGCTGCTCGCCGCTCGGCCGGCACTTCGTCCAACGCCTTCCGCAGCAGGGCGGTCATCGGCTCAACGAAGCCGGGGTGATTGTAATACGCGCGAAGTTTTTCGATCCGCGGCGCGGCGGCGCCAATGTCGGCCCGCGCCTGTTCGATGTTTTCGAGGTACTGGCGGCAGCTCGAGTAGGAGCCGAATGGCGAGGTAAACAGCGCGAGCGCCCTTTGCACTCCGTCCTGAACCATCTGCCGCATCGTGTCGGCAAGAAACGGGTGCCAGTTGCGGTTTCCCCAATAGACGGGGAGCGCGGGCCCATGCCGGGCAAGCTCGCCGCGCACCGCTTCCACGAGCTGCCGAATCTGCTGATTGAGGGGGCTGACGCCGCCGAAAATCTGATAGTGCTCGGCGACCTCCAGCAGCCGCTCGCGCGGAATGCCCCTGCCTCGCGTTACGTTTTCAAGAAAGGGGAGCACCTCGTCGGGACCTTCGGGCCCGCCAAACGCGACGATCAGCACGGCATCCCAACGCGGCTCCACCAGATTACCCAGATTTGCAGATTGTGGCGTGGCGGGCGTTCACGGCCCTCGCTCCTTCGAGCCGCCATATCCATGTGGCGCGACTTCGACACACCCCTCGCCCGGGGCATGGCCCGGACCTCAACGGCCAGCGACGGTAAGTGACCCCGACGGGACTCGAACCCGTGTTGCCGGCGTGAAAGGCCGGAGTCCTAGACCGCTAGACGACGGGGCCGAACAGAGAGCGAGAGGGGGGCGCCAAAGCGGTACGCCCGGTATAGCGGTCGGTGCCGTGGCAAGTCAAGGCACCCCAAGCTGATGGAGCAATCGCGGATCATGATGCGCAACCGCACATGCTGAGCCCTCGACCGCGCAACAGCACACGACCGCGTGATTCGACCGCTAGGAAAAGATCGTCCGCAAACTGCCAGAGTGGCAGAGAGAGGCACAGCCTCAAAAACGCACAAGGCTCTCTCGATCAGTCGCCCGTGGGTTCCGGTTCCGTCTTGGCGGCGTCGTTGGGTACGTCGTCCCGTCGGTTGGTCTCGCCCCGCTTGATGGCGTCGTACACCTCGCGGCGGTGTACAGGCACTTCCTTGGGGGCCTCGATGCCGAGGCGCACCTTGTCGCCGCGAATCTCGACCACCACGATCGTAATGTCATTGTTGATGACAATACTCTCGTTCTTTTTTCGAGACAGGACTAGCATGCTCCCATTCCTTTGTTCCGTGGGTCGGGCCGCCTTCTTGCAGACCCGGACTTTGGTGGCACGCAACTCCCAGGATTGGGCCAAGCTCTCATCCCCGGCGGCGTCGCAATCCCTGGGCTGTCAAAGTGGTTACGCGCACACGTTTCCTTCATTCCACTCTACGTGCTGCGCTGTGGTAGTCAAGCAACACCGCGTTGCCTGTTTGCATTTTAGGACGAAATCTGTGCGCCGTTGGCATACGATTAGTAGACCTTCCGCCTTTTGTGTTATTAGAGCAGCTTCGCGAGTGCGGAATCGGCCGGCCGGAATCCCATAAGTCGTTTGTGAATCCTGTGTTGCGGAGAACCTGCGAGCAACCGATCGCGTGGATAGGAATTGCCGCTCGAATCGGTTGGAGGCCCTGGACAGCCTGGAGCCCCGTCGGTCGCCGGCTCAGTTCGTGCACCGGGCGAACCACGGTACTGCCTGGGAACCAGCCAGCAGGAGTTTCCCACCTGGTTGATGGGACGCCGATAGCCCATCGGGGGGGTCGATTCCCCGTCCGCTTCTGGGTCGCACGGGGATGATCCTTTCCGTGAGTGCTCTCGTCTCGCCGATTGCTCCTGCTCGCAACTGCCAGCCCGGGCGGCGGTGCAATGGGCCGCGAAACGCAGCTCCGGGATCGACCGGGCGCGAGCAGCCGCAGCGGCCCACCGCGCATAGCCAAATCCCAGACGACGCGGCAACCTGCCGTGTTGAACACGAGTGTCGACGGGCCGCAAACATGTCGATGGTCCGCGCCTGCCTCGCGAATATACGGACTCCAAGCCAACATTCTGACCCAAGCGACCCGCGAAGCCACATGCGACGTGCCGTACCCTGCTTACGGCGCTATTCATTTTGGGACGCCGTGGGTGCCGCGCCTCGCCTTGCTTGCGGGGTCAATTGATGCGTCTATAATCCACAAGGGATGCGGCGGGCCGCCATCGCGATGCAGCGCGCGGTCGTGCGGCGACACATCGCCAAAGTCGAGTATCACCGCGTCGCGGCACAAAGCGCATCGGCCCCGTTTGAAGCAAACTGTCATGTGGAACTGGTTTCGCAACATCGTTCAGGCCGTTTGGACCGTGGCGCAGGGCATGTACGTCACGTTGCGTTACTGGCTGCGGACTTACCGGCCCGAGCGCGGTGCGTTCACCGAGCGATTCGAATACCCCGAGAAGCCGGTCCCGGTCTCGGCACGGTATCGCGGCTTTCATCGCTACGATCTGACGACGTGCATTTCGTGCGACCAGTGCGCCAAAGCGTGTCCCGTCGACTGCATCTACATCGGCAAGGAGCGCGTCGAGCACGGCAAGGGGTTCCGCATCACGGGCTTCACGATCGACTACTCGAAGTGCATGTTTTGCGCCCTGTGCGTCGAGCCGTGCCCGGTCGATTGCATCTTCATGGGTGCCACGCACGACCTGAGTTGTTACAGCCGCGACGGTTGCATCGTCGATTTCGCACGGCTGCCGCTTGATGTCGCTTGGGGACGTTCGACGCTGAATCCGACAGCCGTGGCCGAGTCGAAAGCGATCGTCGAGCCGGTGCACGGCGGCCCCAACCAGTAAGGTCCTACTCGCCAGATGTCCGTGGTCCGTTGTCGGTCGTCCGTTGCACTACGTTCCGCCGACTGAAAACTGAAAACCGAAAACTGAAAACTTGGTCTCCGATTCGTTCCGCTTCGCCTTTTCAACCCAAGGCGCGATAACCGATTGAATTCTTAGATTCTGTAACCGATGCGCCGTGTCGCCTGGATGTCGTCGCGGCGCTACGGAGGATAGAACCATGTCGCCCAGCGACTACCGACCGGCGCGCGTGTTCACGTTGGACCAGGCCAACGCCACGCTTCCCCTCGTGCGAGCTATCACCGGCGATCTGGTCGAGCTTTCGCGCGACGTAATCGAGCGGCGGCAGCGACTCGATCTGTTGATGAGCGGCCGCGATTTCGAGGCCGGCGACCCCTACGCCGACGAGCTGGCCCACATCGAGAAGGAGTTGGAGAAGGACGCCGTTAAGCTGCAGGAATACGTCAACGAGCTGCGGCAATTGGGCGTCGAGCCCAAGAGCGGGCCCGAGGGCCTGGTCGACTTTCCCTCGCTGATGGATGGGCGGCTGGTGTACCTCTGCTGGCGGTACGGCGAGCCGGAGATTCTCTACTGGCACGATCTCGACGCCGGCTTCCCCGGCCGGCAGCCCCTCACCGCCGGCGTGGCCGACGACTCGGGCAACTCCCATGGCGACGGCTCGGCCGAAATGTAGGTGCGACAAGGCAGGCATGGGGATTGGGGCCCTTCGTCATTCCCGCGCTCGTCGGGAATCCAGCTTTCTTGTCAGTTGTCAGTGGTCTGTTGCCAGTTGACTTGCTGGCATCGGAACACGTAACACGGAAGAGTCCGTGCCTTCTCCCATCGCGCCTTTGTGGTCATCATCCGAATTCTGCTCCGCTACAACGGCAACGGAGAACCTACAATTGACCTCCTCCGACGGCCTATGTCGCGTGTCGCGTGCATTTCGGAAATCAGGGGGTTTAACGGGCGAAAACGGCGCGGATAACGGTCGTTAACGGTGGGGGGCATGTCGCTGGCGTCATCGCCGCCGCGAAGCGACATGCCCGCGCGTCGCCTCCGAAAACCTTCGGGGAGTGGCGCCATTTGCGGAGCCCGCGGTCCTTGTCAATTGTTAGTTGTCCGTCGTCCGTTGCTTGTCCTCCCGCCGACGGAACACGGATAACGGAACACGGAAAACTCTGGCCGCCCGGTGCCTGTCCCCTTCTCGGGGACGGTTTTTTGGATAAGCTCTTACCAAAAAGCACGGGTACGGAATCGTATGCGTTGACGCGGCGCATGTTTGGGCCACCCCGTTCGGGGGTATGGATTCGAAATGGACACCCATTCCCAGGGTTGTGCTTCGCTCGACACTGCGCTTGCTTAGGGCCGTTCCGCCCGGACTGCGGGCTCGGACACAGGTCCACCATCATCGTACGGCCGGGGCTTGAGTTGTCAATAGTTATTAAGTACTTATACGTTAGTTCGGCCGCGGACCGCCGGCCGGCGGCCGTGCAACCGCGCAGGGAGCGCAGTCGCCCAATCGGCGGCGAGACGTGGCGTAATCGCGTAGTGCATCGACTCGGACACCGTTTCTGGCGCGCCTTTTCTGACGCACCAACCGAGGCGCGCGTCGCCCCTATATCTCCGCTCCCCTCTCCGCGGGTGGGAGAGGGGTGGGGGGAGAGGGGACGCACTGCTGGCAGACATTCGCCGCACCGATCGTCATGATCGAGGAGCCGCGGGGCGGATCATGGGCTGAACTCTGGCGAGGCCAGCCACCGGGCAAGGTCCTGCTCGGCAAGCAGAACCTACGGCAGGGCGCGACCTTCGCTTGCGCTTCAGGCTTTGAGGGGGCTTTGCTTGCGCTTCAGGCTTTATGAATTGCGGACCGCGCGTTACTTGGGGCGTGGGGGGCGAGAGGGGGGTGGGCCGAGAGGAGCTTCGGATCGCGTGGGGCGGGCCACTGCGTCGCGACGATCACTCCTATCACTTACATCGCGCTGCGCGGCCCCGTCGTGCCGGTCGCTTGCTGCGAGGCCGTCGCCGCCTGCGTCGCCGTCCCCTTGCATGTCCGCATCGCCGTTGCCGTCCCCCTCGCGGTTGCCGCCGGGATCACGCGACAATCCCACGGGCTGGGGTGGCTGAGCCTCCCGGGGGCTACCCGGCGCGAGCGGCCCATGGCCCGAGTCGGCGGCGGCGGCAGCGGCAGCGTTCGCATTGCCGGCGGAGGGCCCCGCGACGAGCACTCCCTCGACCGTCTCAGCTTCCGACGTTTCCTCTCCTTGCGTGCCCAGGCCCAGCAAGCGGCGCAGCGCGGCGACCGTGTCCATCGACACGCTGAACATGGCGGGCACGAGCACCAGGGTGAAGATCGTGGATACGATCAGTCCGCCCAGCACCACGCTGCCCAGACCGCGGTAGAGCTCGCTGCCGGCCCCGGGAAAGAACACCAGCGGGGCGAGGCCGAACACGGTCGTGGTGGTGGTCATGAAGATGGGGCGGATGCGGGTGCGAACGCTTTCCAGAATGGCGGGCCGCGGCGCCATGCCGTCTTCGCGCATGTGATTGAGCGATTGGTGTACCACCAAAATGGCGTTATTGACCACGGTACCGACGAGGATCACGAAGCCCAGCATGGTGAGCACGTCGAGTGCTTGCGGCGTCTTGCCGATGGCCATCAGGTACAAGTTCAAAAGCTGCAAGCCGAGCACGCCCCCGGCGGCCCCCATCGGAACGCTGAGAATCACCACCAGGGGATAGGTCCACGACTCGAACAGGGCGGCCATCAACAGGTAGGTGATGAGCACGGCCAACACGAGGTTCCACTTGAGCGCGTCCCACGTGTCGCGCAGCTTGTCGGCGGTGCCGCTAAGGTTGATCGAGTAGCCGCCCGACAGCTCGCCGCCGTCGCGCAGGGGGTCAAGCACCTTGGCGTTGATCAGCGTGATGGCGTCTTCCAACGCCATCTCGGGAGGGGGCGACACCTGGATGGTGATGGCCCGCTGCCGCTCGCGGTGATTGACCTGTTCGGGTCCGGCTCCCATTTCGACGTCGGCCAGTGTGCCAATGGTGACCAGCTTTCCGGCTTTCGTGGCGACGTAAATGTCTTCGACGCTCTGCGTTCGCTGGGCGAATGATTCCTTGCCCACGATGGTCAGGTCGATCTTGTCGCCGCCGATGAAGTAGTCGCTGGCGTAGGCGCCGTCGACCAGCGCGTCGACCGTGTAACCCAGGTCGCTGGTGTTAACCTCGAGGGCCTTACACTGTTCGGGCTTGGGAATCACGTGCAGCTCGGGGCTGGAAAGGTCGAGGCTGGGGACGGGGATCATCTGCGTGCCGGGGGGCATTGCCGCGTTGAGCTGACCGAAGATATTGCCCCCCAGCTCCACCAGCCGAGGTAGACTGGGCCCCGTGATTTCAATCTCGACCGTTCGGCCCGCCGTGAGCCCCCGCTCGAACAGGCTGGTCTGTTTGGCGACGACGATGGTGCCCGGGAGCTTGTCGCGCAGTTGGGCGATGAGGGGAATCAACTCGGCGGCCCTTTGCGGGTCGGCGGCGCGGAGGCCGATGAACACCTGGCGGCCGCGGGCGACATAGAAAAAGTCGCCGATCGGCGGAAAGGGGAGGTCGCGCGCCTCTGGGCTGCCGGGTTCGACGTCCCAATACGGTTGCAGCTCATCCTCGACGAACTGGCCCATCTCGACGAGTTTGTCGAGGTTGTAGCCAGGGGGCGGCTGCACAATGCAGATGATGAGGTTGCGGTTGCCCGACGGCAGGTATTCGACCTTGGGCCACAGCGCGATCGTGATGAGGGCGGCGGAACCGACCAGGATGCCGATGGTCGCCAGGCGGCGGGTGAGCGTGCGCTGAATCCAGTCGTTCAGGCCTATGACGAATCGGGTGAAGGCGCCGCCCAGCTTCGTCAGCGGCGCGAAGAGGGCTGCCAGCACGGAGTTCTCGCCGGAATGGGTGGACGTGTCGCCGGGCTTGCGCCGCGGAAGGATGCGAGCGGCGGCGGTGGGGATCACGGTCACGCTGACAATGAGCGAGAGTCCCACCGCCGAGCTGATCGCCAAGGCGATGTCGCGGAACAATTGCCCCGCTTCCTGCTGAATGAACAGCACGGGCAGGAACACGGCCAGCGTGGTGAGGGTGGAGGCCACCACGGCCCCCCACACTTCGCGCGTGGCGCGGAACGCGGCCACAAACGCCCCTTCGCCCATCTGGTAACGGCGGTAGATGTTTTCGAGCACGACGACGGCATTGTCGACGAGCATGCCCACGGCGAAAGCGAGACCGGCGAGGCTGATGACGTTGAGCGATCGTCCCAGCGCCGAGAGCACCAGGAAAGTTCCCACGATGCTGGTGGGAATGGCCAGGGCGATGACGAGCGTCGAGCGTCCGCTGCGCAAAAACACCAGCAGCACCAGGATCGTCAAGAGCCCGCCCACGACGATGTTGCTGTTGACCAGCCCCACGGCGGAGTAAATGTACTCGGTTTCGTCGTACACCTGCGTGAGGATGAGGCCCTTTTCCTTCAGCAGGCTGTCGTTGAGCCGCTCGTTTTCCTTGCGCAGCCCGCGCATCACGTCCAGCACGTTCGCCCCGGACTCTCGCTGCGCGTTGACCGCGATGCAGTTGGTGCCGAAGCGGCGAACGAATCCGTCGGGCTTTTTATTGCCCAGCTCGACCTGGGCCACGTCGCTCACGCGGACGGCCTGCCCGTCCTCGTTCTTCAGCAGCACGTTTTCGATCTGCTCGGGCGAGTGGAACTGGCCCAGGGTTCGCACGACATAGCGGCGTTTGCCTTCCCAGATGTCGCCGCCGCTGGTGTCCTTGTTTTCTTCGCGCAGCACCAGCCGCACGTCCTGGATGGTGAGGTTGCGGGCCGCCAGCTCCTGCGGATCGACGATGACCCGCATTTCGGGGTCCTGCCCGCCCATGACGTTGGAGTTCGATACTCCGTCGACGCGCTCGAACCGCGATTCGATTTCGTCCTCGGCAAACTTGCGGAGCTTGGGAACGTCGATGTCGGGCGGAAGAAGCGGTGCAATCTCGGGATGCTCTTTTGCCAGCCGCCGCAGCCGCAAAACCTCCAGGCCGGGGTTTTGCGCCGCAAGCACCTTATCCAGCTCGTCGGTCAGTTCCGGGTGCTGTTGCTGGAACGCGAGAATCTCCTCGTGCGAGGCAGGCCGCGCGCTGAGGATGAACCACGCAATGGGGCGGTCCGAAGCGTCGGACGTGCTGATGACCGGCTCGTCGGCGTCTTCGGGATACTCGCGCACCTGTTGCAAGCGGCTGTTGACTTTCAACAGCGATTCCTGCATGTCGGTGTCGACGGAGAACTCAAGCGTGATCTCCCCCTCGGAGTCGCGCGATTGCGAGCTGAGCTTGATCAGACCTTCGACCGATTTGAGCTGCTCTTCCTGCTCCTGGACGATCTCCCGCTCGACTTCCTGCGGGCTGGCGCCGGGCCACCGCGTGCGGATGGTGATCGTCGGTGTCTGCACCTCCGGCGTGAGCTGCATCGGCATCATCCACAGGCCGATGATGCCGAACAACGCCACCAACAGCACGCCCACGGCGACTTTGATGGGGTTGCGGATGAAGGATTCGATGGGGTGCACGGTGGAAGTACGCTTACGTGGAGCTACTGGCTGTGGTGGGATGGAAGCGGGTTTTCAGTTTTCAGCCGGACGGGAGGAGACGGACGCGGCGACACGCTGATGAATCGAATACTTCTCCGAAACAACTGACAACTGACAACGAACAACTGACATCCTCCGACTGAAAACTGAACACGGAAAACTGAACACTCTCATTCTATCTCTTCGGCGTGGTTGCTTCGCTGTCGCGCGGCGTTTCCTCGACTCGGCTCACCGCAATCGGCTGGAAGGGGCGCAGCCGCTCGTTTCCCTGAATCACTACCTGTTCGCCGGCCGAGAGCTCCCCGCGGACGGCAATCAGCGAACCGTGCGATGCCCCCGGTATCACATCGACCGGTCGGGCAACGGTCCCTTCACCCTGCGGGGCTTTCGCCACCACGTAGACGCGGGCCAGCCGGTCGCCCAATTGTAGCGCGTCCTTGGGCACCAGCAGGGCCAATTCGGGATCTCCGACCAAAAACGTCACTCGCGCCAACATGCCCGCCTTGAGCAGGTGGCCGTCCGGTCCCCTGGGGTTGGCGAGGCGAACCTTTACAGGAAAGGTGCGCGAGCGCTCGTCCCCCTGCGGTACGATGGCCGCGATGGTGCCGTCGTAAATCGCGCCGGGCACCGCCGGCACGAGCACGCTGGCCACGGAACCGAGACGCAGCCGGGCAACCGTCGATTCGGGCACGGCAACTTCGATCTCGATGGGGTCCAATTCGATCACCTCGGCGATCGGATCCGCCCGCGCGATCCACTCGCCTACCTCTGTGTGCTCGGCCGATACGTATCCATCGAAAGGGGCGTAGATGACGTACTTCGCCAGGCGATCTTCGATTTGCCGCACTGCTTCTTCCTGTGCGCTTACGCTCGCCCGCGCCTGCTCGATCTTCTCCTTGCGCGGACCTTGCACAGTCAGTTCGTAGGCGGCCTGAGCCTCGAGATTGACCTGCAGCGCGGCGACGGCTTTGGAGATCGCCTCTTCCAGCTCGTCTTGGGCAATCGATTGGTTCTGGCGGTACAGCGCTTCGAGCCGAGTGCGGCGGGCGTCGGTGAAATCCATTAGCGCCTTGCTGGCTTCCAGCCGCGCCTTGGCCTGATCGATCTCCTCGGGGCGGGAGCCGTTTTCCAGCTCGGCTAGCGACTGCCGGCGCAGCTCCAGTTCCGCCTTGGCCGCCGCCAGCTCGATCTCGACCGTTTCTGTCAGCAGCTCGGCCAGCACGTCCCCCTTCCGCACGGCGTTGCCCTGACGTAGCGGATACTTAGCCACGCGCCCATCCACGGCGCTTCCCACGGTGCTGCGGCGCAACGGCTTGATCGTGCCGACGAGCGTCTGTCCGGATGCCACTTCGCGCTCGACGACCCGCGCGGCCACAACCGTGGCGGGGGGTTGCTGCTGAGCGCGTGCCGTGCTGATGGCCGTCCCGTGTGCTGTCAGCGCGGCGAGCGCCGCAGCCGCCAGGATCACGATGCGCGGACGGTGGTTGCGGGCGTCGCCGGCGGTTCCTTTGACCGAGCGCGGGGCGTGGTATGGGAGATGGCGCATGGTTGGCAAGTCCCCTATGCAAGTGTAGGCGCGAGGACAAACAGCGACGCGCGCGTCGAAACGCCCGCGCATGGCGTCGTCGTCGCCTGGGGCGGTCGTCGCCTGGGTTGGAAAGGTCGGGGCAGGCCCAATAGTTAGCATGCGAACGATCTAGTTTACGATACCCGTCGCCCCATGTCGGGTCAAGTAATACCGTTACGGCCGGCCGCATCGTCGTACGCGTTGCGACGATTGCAACGGCGACTCGCTTCCGCCCGTGTCAATTGACAAAAACGAAAGGCGCGGCGATCGCCCGGCTGTAGCTGGATTCGCAAGAATGCAGCCGTGCCAAAACAACCGAATAGCGATCGCCTGGCAACCGGTGGTCAAAGCAGCTCGTCGAGCTCGCTGACGCGCCGCTCGAAGTGCTTAAGCGCCGTCTCGACCGCGTGGGGCTTTTCCATGTCGACCCCCGCGTCGCGCAGCAGATCGAGCGGGTACTTCGAGCGGCCCGACTTCAGAAAGCCCAGGTAGTCGTCCAGCTCGCGCTTGCCGCCGCCGAGCACCCGCTGGCTGAGCGCGATGGCGGCCGACATGCCGGTCGCGTACTTGTACACGTAAAACGCGCGATAAAAGTGCGGAATGCGGAAGCACTCCAGCGGCAGCTCCTTGTCGAGCTGGAAGTCGGGCCCGAAGTAGTCGGCCAGCAGCTTGCCGTAAACGTCCTTGAAGGCCTGCACGGTGAGCGGCTCGCCCGACTCGGTCATCTCGTGCGTGATCTTTTCGAACTCGGCGAACATGGTCTGGCGGACGATGGTGCTGCGTATGTCGTCGATCTCGTGGTTGATTAAGTAGGCCCGCTGGCGATCGTTGTCGGCCCGATCGAGCAGGTAGCGGTTGAGAAGCTGCTCGTTGAAGGTGCTGGCCACCTCGGCCACG
>CAYQAJ010000093.1:0-17636 GCA_964415245.1 uncultured Pirellulaceae bacterium
TTCCGGAGGCCGTCGCGATGGCGCAATCGCTCGCCAAGGTGTATATTCACGCCGTTTTTTCGACGAAGAATCGCGAGCCCTTGCTGGCCGACGCGTGGCGCGACGAATTGTTCCACGTTCTGGGCGGCGCCGCCAACAATCAGGGTTGCCAATCGCTTATTGTCGGTGGGACGGCCGATCACGTTCACATGCTTTTCCAATTGGGCCGAACGATTACGATCGCCGACGCCTTGAGCAAGATTAAATCCACGTCGTCGTTGTGGGTGAATCAGACGCGGGGATTGGCCGTGCCCTTTCATTGGCAAGCGGGCTACGCCGCGTTCTCGGTCAGCCAATCGAACGTCGAGGCGGTTCGGAAGTACATCCGCGAGCAGGCCGAACACCATGCCCGGCAAACGTTTCAAGACGAGCTGCGCGAGTGGCTGCGGCGCTACGAAATCGAATGGGATGAAAGGTACGTCTGGGACTAAACGGCACCGTGAGAGAAGCCCGTGAACACCCCTTCCGGAGCGGGCGAATTCCTATCTCGGGGTCAACTTAGCGCGACGGGACGAATCTCCGCCCGACGGCCTGCTTCTCGTACGCGTCTCCAAGTGGCCGATCGGGCCGCGCTTGTCGCACTCGCAAGAAGGGCGCCCCGAAATCTTTGATACGCTGCACCCACCGCAGCGGGCCTCAGCGGCGGTTTCCCAGTTGTGCGACCACCGCGCTGGGATCGAGCGGAGGCGGGTCAGCTTCCGAGCAGCATGGTCCAATCCTGGCCGGAATTCCCCAAACCAAACCGACGAAAGTCTCCCAGGATCAGCTTGTGATGGCCGGGGCTGTGAAACCACGCTTCGACCGCCGCTTTGCCCGATCGGGAACCGGCGAAGATGTTCTCGGCCGCAGCCGTCGTTCCCGCTTGCTGCGCGCGGTCGGTGAACGTTTTTTTGCCTTCCACCGGCGACTCGTGAGAAAAGAACTCCAGACGTCGCATGTCGTCCGAATGCCCCCATGCGGCCTGGCAAAGTTTGGGGTCGATCTCCAAGGGAGCCAGCCCGCACAGGAACCGAATCTGGTTGGTCGCGGCCATCCCTTCCAGCACGTTGGCAGGCAGCTTCGCCATGAATTGGGCATTGTGGGCGGTGACTTCTTCGCCCCGCTGTTCGAGCGGCGTGGGTGAAGTCTGGGCGTCGATCGCCTCGATACGGGCCAGATACTCGGTCACCGGAAGCGGCTCTTCGCTCCCCTGCCAGGCTTGCTGTAAACGCTTGCACGATTCGCCCAGTGCCGTCAATTCGGTGCGCGAGCGCTCGGATTCGGCGAACAGTTGCTGCCGCTGTCGAGCGGACATCGCCACCAGAACCTTGAGCTGGTCCAGCGACGGATCGCCGACTTCCTTGAGCATTTCTCCCGTCAGCTCCGGCTCGGCTCGCAGCTCCGCCAGCACGCCCCGGAGTCGCGCGATCTGTTGATCGACTCGTGGATCGAGTTGCAGCTTCTGCAAACGCTTTTCGATTCCCCCGATCTCGCCATCGATCTGCTTGCCCAGCCTGGCAACCGCGTCCGCGCCGATGCCTGACAGTTCGAGCGCAATCTCCGTGCGTCGCTCGGCATCGTCCCGCGCTCGCCGGTAATCGACCAGCAGGCTGGCGATCTTCCGAGTCTGATCGTCCTCCCCAGACGGCCCACGCCCGCAGACCAACGGAGCGGGAACAACGCCCGTGAGGAGCAGCAGCAAGGCCACGATGGCTCGCGGAGTCAAGGCAGCGACTCCTTGGGGAAAGGGGAAGTCGACTTCCGCTTCATTCGATCTTCGCATGATCCACGCGAAGGTCAATAAGCGTACCCGGTGTTGCGCCCCGCTCCAGCCTGCTAGCTGGTTATCTGCCCGCAGGTCTCAGCACGGCGGGCTGCCGGGCTCTGGGCTGATCGGGGGCCACCCCGTTGGAGTTTTGGCGTGCGTACGTTGGCCCATCAGGCCGGCGGACGGCACGGCGGAGCGTGCCTGCTACGGTGGGGCCAGGTGTCCGGGCCGGGCGCAAGGTTCACACTCTCAACAAGTTATAAACAATTAGTTGTGACTTGATCAACCGCGGCGGGTAGGATTACCGCGGAAAGTGCAGCATGCAAAGTGCAGAGTGCAAAGTGCAGAGTGCAGAATGCAGAACGTGAGAAGCTCTCGGCGGTCGGCCGTCGGCCAGCGAGCGGCGTGCAGAATTCGGAACCGGGCAAATGACCAACAGCCGAAACCCCGTGACCAGCGGCGGAGAAACATCGTTCGCCTGCGCGTTCGGCAAGATGCACGATACACCGCGGATGTGCTCCGTCCCTCGCTTACGGTTTGGCGGCCTGTGGTGCGCCAAAGGGCCGGCGCGCACCGCAACTGGGTCCCCCAGGGTGGGGTTCTTGGTGCGCCAACGCGGATCGGCGCACCACATGGGTCGTGCAGAATGCAGAATGGAAGGGGCAAAGTGTGGCAAGCTGTCAGCTCTCCGTTGTCAGCCGGTGGGCCGGAGTGCAAACAGGAGAACGCCGAGGATGCAGAGTGTCGTTTCTTCTCTGCTCCCGCAGCGCCCTGCTGTTCCAAGTCCGCTGCCGGGCGTTCGGAGAGGAGGACAGGCACTCGCAAAGTTTTCAGTTTTCAGTTTTCAGTTTTCAGTCAGCGGGCGGCCAACGGGCAACTGACTGCCGCTCCGCAAAGTGAGCCAGTCCCCGACGCGTTGCCGGCTCTCGACTCTGGACACTGGACTCTCGACTCCCTGGCGCCGTCGGATGCGACATGGGGGAGCCGGAAAGCGACATCCAAGCGGCCGAAACGACATGGCGGCCACCGTTAGCGTCCGTTTTCAGCGCCGTTAAACGCCGTTATTCGCCCTGATTTTTTCCCAGCCCCGCGACCTGGTCGCTTGGGCAGGGAATGGGCCACGGTGCATATCCAGGCGGAGCCTGGCAGACAGCGCGATCCCAGGCGGGGCCTGGGATCGAGGAACCGAGCTGAGAGCGCAGATTTGACGGCTTTCTACCGCCGCCAGCGCGTAACGCTCGGCCGAACAACGACTTGTGGTGTCCCCACCGAGGGCCTCTCATTCGACCCCCAACGGCCCGATGGAAAGCTCCCCAGCCTGCGTCGTTTTGTTGCGTTTCCCAATTGCCGCAACTAGAATCGTATGTTGCTACCCTGTGAGGCACTTCGCCCTGTCAGGTGCATCGGCAGTGCGGCGATGGCCCACGTTTTCACGAAAAAAGGGCGTTGCGCCGTTGGTGCTGGAAGAGGCATCTTTTCCCGTTACGCTTTCGTCAACTTACGTTCCCGCGCTCTGTTGCTCGGGGTAGGGACATGTTTCCCCGACCTGACAACGGGGGCGGGAACGTTTCGGATACGATTCTTCTGTTCGCCGGCCATCGAGACGAGGTGACCCCATGCTGCGACGACGATTCGACGTTTGCCTTCTTTGCGCTGCGGCCGCATTGGCAACGGCGCTTTCAGCCCCGGCCCAACTACACGGCCAGGTCGGAGGAAACGAGAGCGCCGGCGTGATCGTCGACGCCGACGGCGTGCTCCGCACCCGCGTCGTGATCGATCGATTCGGCGAGCTGATGAAACGCCGCGTCGCCGAAGCCAAGGCCGCCCTCGATCCCGATCTGGCCCGGCTCAGCAAGCTGCGCAAAGTATCGCTCAACCGGCTCGAAGCCGCGATCGCCGAGAAACTCGCTCGCGGCGAAGGGCTCACCGACGAAATGAAATCGCTGGCCGGTCTGACCCGCATTCAGTACGTGTTCTTCTATCCGGAGACGGGCGATATCGTGATCGCGGGCCCGGCGGAAGGATTCACCCCCGATCTGACCGGTCGCGTCGTGGGAATCACCAGCGGTCGCGCTACGCTACAGCTTGAAGACCTGATCGTGGCGCTGCGGGCCTTTCCCCCGGGCGGACAGAAGACCGACGTGGTGGGTTGCTCGATCGACCCCACCAAGGAGGGCCTCAAACGCATGCAGGACTTTCTGGTGGCGATCAGCGGCCGCGTGGCCCCCAGCGACGCCGAACGAATCGCCTTGGGCCTGCGCGAGAATCTCGGTCTGCAAACCGTAACGATCAACGGCGTATCGCCCAATACGCATTTCGCCCAGGTGCTGGTCGAGGCCGACTATCGCATGAAGCTGATCGGCATCGGGCTGGAAATGCCGCCCGTGAAGATCACCAGCTATGTGTCCAAGGCCCGCCCGCGCGACGTGGCGCGTAATGCCATGCAGCGGTGGTATTTCACGCCGGACTACGAGTGCGTCCGCGTCAGCGAGGACAAGCTCGCCATGGAGCTGGTGGGCGAAGGCGTGAAGCTAATCGGTGCCGACGAGTTGGTGCGGGCCGATGGAACGCGCGTCGCCGCGGCCGATAGCGACGCGGCAGGCAACGCGTTTACCAAATCGTTCACGGCCCGGTACGGCGCGCTGGCGGACAAATCGCCCGTTTACGCCCAACTTCGCAATCTGATCGACATGGCGGTGGCGGCGGCGTTCATTCAGCAGCAGGATTACTACGGCCAGGCTGACTGGCGGATGGAAGTGTTTTCCAGCGAAGACGCGCTGGCCGTCGAAACGTACGAGGCTCCCAAGCAAGTGGAAACGGCGGTCAACGCGATCTGGAAAGGCAACACGCTGATGACACCCATTGGCGGCGGCGTGAACATTCAGCCGCGTTTGGCCCTGGCCACCGACAACCTGCTGCCCGATGAGCAGGGCGAGGTCAAGGCGGTTCACGAGAAGGTCGAGATCGGCGAACTCGACAAGGGAAGTTGGTGGTGGGATTGAGTGGCGGCCGCAAGGCAGGATCAGCCGCTGCTGGCGGAAGGTCCAAATCTCCAATCACAAATCCCAAGCAAATCGCAAATCCCAAGAATCAAATCCCAACGACCAACGTCGCAGTTGGTGGTTGGGGTTTTTTGTTTGGGCGGTGCATGCGTTGATGGCCGAATTGGGTGATCGAGCGCGTGCGAGTGTGGTACCTCTCGGGCAACGGCGGCATCAGAAGGGCCAGATCAGCGGAATCAGCGTCACCGCTACCACCCACAGGGTCAGGTTGAGTGGCGCCCCCACGCGCAAGAAATCGCTGAAGCGGTAGCCGCCCGGGCCGTACACCATCATGTTCGTCTGGTAGCCGATGGGCGTGGCGAAGCTGGCCGACGCCGCCAGCACCAGCGCCATCACAAAGGGTCGCGGGCTGACGTCGAGGAGCCGGGCCGTTTCGAGGCAAAAGGGAAACATGAGCACGGCGGCCGCGTTGTTGGTGATCATCTCGGTCATCAGCATGGCCATCAAATAGATGGCGGCCAGTGCCACCCAGGGCGCCCACGAACCGCACGATTGCGTCGCTTGCACGATGCCTCCCGCGATGTATTCGGCGGCTCCGGTTTCTTCGAGCGCCGCCCCGATCGCGAACGAAGCAGCGACGGTCAACAGCACCTGCCACTCGATGCTTTGGCGCGCATCGCCGCCCGAAATGCAGCCCAAGAGAATCATGGCAACTGCTGCGCCGATGGCGGCGACGTGTGGTTCGAGCCAGCCGGCCGTCATGGCCACGATCAATGCGATAAACACCACGATGGCAATGCCCGCGCGATCGCGGCGCAAGGGGCGCCATTCGTGCACGCTGCTGACCAGGTAAAAGTCCGCGTTGTTGCGATGGGCCCGTACAAAGTGCGATGTAGTCTGCAACAGCAGCGTATCGCCCGACTGCAGCACGATATCCCCCACCTTGTTGGTGACCCGGGCGCCATTACGGTGCACGGCCACCACCGCGGCGTTGTACTGCGCGCGGAAATCGGCCTTCCTCACGCTCTTGCCGATGAGCGGCGACGTGGGAGAAACGACTGCCTCGCAAAGCAACCGACCCCGTTGATCGCGCGGCAACGCCTCGTAGCTGGGATCCGCGGCCGGCACCAGACCCGGAATCTTTTCCAAATCGACGATGCTGCTCACCACGCCGGTAAACACCAAGCGGTCGTGGGCTTCGATCGTCTCGGCCGGATCGACGGGCGTAATCACACGCTGTCCGCGGTCGATCTCGATCAGGAATAGCCCGGCCAACTGCCGCAAGCCCGCCTGCTCGATGCTTTGCCCCACCAGCCGGCAACTCGGCTGCACGAACATTTCGACGAGAAACTCGCGGCGGCTTTCGCCGAGTTGTTCGAGCAGCTCCTTGCGATGCGGCAGCAGTCGCTGGCCCACTGTCATCAGGTACGTGAAACCCACCAGCGCATACGGCAAACCGATCAGCCCCACCTCGAACATGCCGATGCCACGCAGACCGACTAATTCACGCTGGTGCTGTGCGGCATCGACAGCCGGGGGGTCCGTTGACTCGACCCGCTTGTGCTCGTCGATCAGCATGCCGTGCACCACGAGGTTGGTGCTCGTGCCGATGAGTGTGCAGGTTCCACCGAGGATGGCCAGGTACGAAAGCGGAATCAGCAGCCGCGAAGGAGCGATCTGCACGCGGCGGCACCAATCCAGAACGGCCGGCGCCATCATGGCCACGATCGGCGTGTTGTTGAGAAAGGCCGACAGCGGCACCACGAGCCCGGCCAGCCGTACCGTCGCCGCTCGATCGGTACGCGCGCGGCCCAGCACCCAGTTTCCCAGGAAGTCGAGCACCCCCGTTTCGCGCATCGCGGCGGCGACCACAAACAGCGCCGCCACCGTGAGCACGCCGGGATTTTTGAAGCCGTTGAAGGCGCTCTCCTGCTTCACCGCCCCGATGATCAACAGAAACACCGCGGCGGCGACGAACAGCACGTCCATCGACGCCAGGTTGGCAATGGCGGCGGCGACGACGCACACGGCCACCGCGATGGTAATCCACCCCAAGAGCGTCATGGCCGGCCCTTTGCACTGCGACCCGTTGTGCCCGATTGATCCATCCGCGACGACGGGTCGGAGCGACCCACCCGCTGCGTGGCATGGCTGCCAACGCGAGGACTACCCCTGCCCAGCGGGCGAATCGTTGGTATACATCACTATGTTAATCATCTTAATGGACTTGTCCACGGCACCTACGCCCATCATCGGGAAAATTGCGCAAGCAACTGAAGAAATGCCCGACCGTGCGGGCATTCCAGCCTATAGAGGGGGAGCACAGCGGTCCCCGGCGTGGCGGCGCAGGGCCCGGCCGAAGCCGCCCGGCGGTTGCCAATTGGTCGACCGCAGGCGCCCGACCGTGCTACTGGCAAGGCAAGACACGCGGCCGAACAGCGCTAGTCGAGCGTCTTGAGATCGCTGACAAGCCCCTTCTTTTCTTCTTCGTCCGTGACACGCTCGGCGTATTGCCTCGCTTCCGCAAGGTACCGCTTCACTTTGTCGGGCTTGCCGGCGATCGCCGCAGCACGCGCCAGAGCCTCGTACGCGTAGCCGAGATAGAAGGGTTCGTCCTGGGGCGTCTTGTCGAGGCAAAGCTGCGCGTACTTTCGCGCATTCTCAACTTCGCCCACCAGCGCGTACACCCGTGACGCTTGCCAGTAGCCGATCGAGAGACTCTTGTCGCTGCAGTCGGTCCGCTGGGTCCAATGCCACAGCGACGCCTGCGCCAGGTGGATCATCTGCTCGTTATCGTCGGCCGTGCGATCGGCCTTGTCGATGAGCTGCCACGCCGAGTTGAAGCAATGCGCGGCGAAAAACTTGTGGGCCAGTTCCACATCAAAGCTGGACTTGCCTGCCATCATCGTCTCCCCACGTAACCGGTCACCTTAAGCCCACTTGCACCTGGACGATGTTATTGGGCGAATCGTTCGCCTCCCAGTACAAGTACAGCTCGCGCTCTTCGTCGGTGGGCGTGAGGCCCTTCTCCCGCAGCGAGCGGTACAGCGCTTGCCACGCCTCGCCGATTCGCGGCCCTGGTCCGACGTAGAGGATGCTCGCGCACTTGAACTCGGGCAGCTCGCGCACCTTGAAGTCGCCGAGGGCCTTGGTTCCCTCGTCGACGAGGAAGCCGGTCTCCATCTTGAACGTCTTGTCGGGGGCCTGATGCGGTGCACCGTAGTAGTAATGCAAAACCGGACCATGCAGGGTCAGTCGATCCGCGCTGGCGCTGGCGGCGAGCAACATCAATGTCTTGCCGACCGGTTCCCCCATGCTTGCAAAGTCGGTCTCGAAATTCCCGGAGACATATTGTCGGACGGGAATTGTCTGCACGATCATTTCGCCGATTTTGGGAGCAGCCTCGTCCTGGGCGGATGTTTGCCCTACGCTGAGCAAGGTTACTACAACGGCCGTAATCGCCGCAGATACTTGTCGCGTGCTGGCGTTCATGTTCACCTCCGATTGGCTACGAGACCGCGAGTCGGGCTTCGGCCCCCGACACGATGTCGAACCGTCAGCCCGATCGCCCATTCTATCAGCCCGCGAAGCGCGCGTCGCGATGCAACAGAGCGCTCGGCGTCCGGCTCGAATCGCACACGCTTCACACGCCCGCGCATGAAAAACCCCGGCCGTGTCGAGAAGGGACCGAGACCGGGGAGTGGGCGGCAGAGGACTCGAACCTCTGACTTCCACCGTGTGAGGATGGCGCTCTAACCAACTGAGCTAGCCGCCCGGTGGGCACCTATGAATCTACCCGAATGTGGTGCAGGTGGCTAGGGTTTGTGCGGCCGCGAGAAAGGGCGGGCGCCAAAGAAGGGGCATCCGCTTAACTGATGCAGCCCAAGTCGTCTGTGTTCAGTTTTCAGTGTTCAGCCGGAGGAACAACGAACAAGCGGCCTGGATTCCCGCCTACGCGGGAATGACACTTCGACAACGCCAGCGTAGCGGTCAAGAAGCACTCGCGCCCGGCGTGGGTTCGCTCGTGGGGGGTTCGAACTTGGGGGCCATCGCCTCGTCGTGGTCGTCGATGTCGTCGAATCGCGCGCGTGAAGTCGACGAGCCGGACGAACGCGACGATCGCGACGACTTCGACGAATAGCTGTCCGACACGTTGAGCGACGATTGAATATCGCCCAGCCCCCGCTTGAACTCGCGGTAGCTCTGGCCCAATGATTTCGCTACGTCGGGCAGCTTGCTGCCGAACAGCAAGATCGCCACGATGCCGATGATGACCATTTCCTGCATTCCGATTCCGAACATTTCGTCACCTCGTTCTCGCTGTCGAAAACCCGATCACTGATTCCAAAAGCCTATCCGAAAACCGACTGGACAAGGGGACACTCTCGCTACACGGTATGTATCGGCTTCCGCGCCACGTCGGCCGACAATGCTGTGCGCGATCCTGCCAGCAGGGCAAGGTAAGCGGCGACCGGAACATTCCGATCCAGGCCCGAGGAAGGAAACCGCACAGATTGCGGACAGGTGGGCCGACGGCGAAGCCGGCCTTTCCGCCGCACTCAGTCGTCCTTCTCCTTCTTACTCGGCTTGGCCTCGCCCGCCTCCTCGATGTCATCCTCGATCCCGGCCACGCCCCGCTTGAATTCGACCACACCGCGACCCAGCGAGCGCATCAGGCCCGGCAGTCGGTGGCCAAACAATAACAGGGCGATCCCGGCAACGATGAGCAACTCAAGGTGGCCCGGCATGCCAAAGAAGGCAAACAGTGAAGGCATCGCTATGCTCCCGTACCACGAAACTGGCGTTACCGCGGGTACGCAAACAAGCGGCGAAAGCGGGCTGCGGCCCGGAGGGGCGTCACCAGAACCAGCTCGTGCGGCTCTAGGCTCTGCAAGGCACTAGAGGGACCCGATTTAGTTCTATCGTAACGTGGCCGAGGCGGATTGGCAAGGGACAAGGGGGTGCGGGTGGGGTTCGATACCGGCGCCGCGTCTGCACTTGTGGCGGTTTCACGCGCCATTTCGAACCCCGGCTGACGCTACGGATTACCTCACCAGCCTGGGGTCCCTTGCTGACGCTTCCGGTTACCTTACCAGCCTGGCGCCCCTCGCTGACGCTTCGGGTTACGGTTGGCACACGCCGTACGACGGCGATTCAGCGGCTGGCCGTGTGGGGGGGAGAGTACAGCGGCAAGTAGCGGTAGTACACCTCCAGACACAGGGCGGCAACCGCCGTGGAATAGACACGCCCGCCGTAGCCGCCCCACACCGAGTCGGGGTCCCAGCTACCGATGGCTTCGCCGTCGTATCGCTGGCGCCGGAGCAACTGCGTGCTCATGGCGTCGTTCCACGGCTTCCAAAGATCGTCCTGCAATTGAAACGCCGCGATCGTGCCATAATACCAGTAGTAGTAGTTGGCCTTGCCGTCGGCCGGAAGCTCTTCGGCGATGAACCGGCTGGCTTCGGCCAGCGCTTCGTCGCTGCGCGGGGCGTCGAGGAAGAATCGGCAGGTAAGCCCCTCGGCCGTCATGCTGTGCGAGGGCCGCTCGCTGGGTCGGTAGCGCCCCAGGCCGCTGTTGTTGCCCGCGGAGACGCTTTGCAGGAAGCGGAGCATGCCGGTACGCGTTCGTTCGGGAATCTCGATGCCGGCCCGCTCGGCACTGGTAAGCGCCATCACCTGCCAGCCGAACTGGCTCATGTCGCCCGGGTCGCCGGGCTGATAGCGCCATCCGCCGCTGGTGGAATTCTGCGACTCGATGGTAAACCGCACGGCCCGCTCGACGGCCGGCCGCAGTTCGGGATCGCCGGTCATCGCGTACGCTTCGCTCAGGGCCAGCGTCGCCATGCCGTGGCAGTACATCATGGCGAACAGCCGAGCGTCGCCCGACATGCAGCCATCGCTGCGCTGCGTGGCGATGAGGTAATCGAGCCCGGCGCGGACATTGTCGCGGTAGTCGCCTTCGAGGTGCGTGTGGCCGGCCCCCATAAACGCCAACAGCGCCAATCCCGTGATGCCCGTATCGGCGTCAATGCCGGCCGATTGGCGATCGTGGCCGAGCACCTTCTCCTCGCGATTTCCCCCGTGCAGGGCCGAGGACCAGCGGCCATCGCGGCTTTGATTGCGTGCCAGCCAGGCGAGCGCCGCCTCGACGGCCGCTTCGGTGTCGCGGCTGCCGCCGAATCGCTGCACGGCCGTGAGTCGCTGTCGGCCGATGCGCGCCTGGTAGACCGGCGGCAGTGGCTGCCCGTCGCCCAGGCGTCGCGGCGTGGTTGCCGCGTCGCCGATGTCGCCGGTCGAAGCGTAATCGCCTTGGCGTGCGCTGACCAATTGGGCGCCGCCCGAGTGCGACGCGGCGATGTCCGGCGCGCCTGTCGCTGAAGTGGCGCCGCGGGGGTCGACCGGCGCCAGTCCGTCGTCGGGCTCGGTGCGAATCGGCGACTGCGACGCTTGTCGGGGCACGTCGAACGGCGAGCTGCGAGCCTGCGCCGGATCGTTGTTGTGCAACAAGTCGGCAAGCTGCTGCACGTGTGCCGAAGGTTCCAGCAGTCCTCCCTCGACGCGCGATGCGGCGCCTTGCCGAGCCGTTGTGTTCAGGGGATTCTGAGAATTCACGTCGGCGCGATCGAGCTCGGCTGCGGGCACGTCGGGAGCACGGTCGGGCTGACGCGATGGATTCGGTACGTCGGCTTGGGCCGTGGTCGGCGCGGCCTCGTGGGGGCGGAGTGCGGCGCCGGCATCGTGATCGGGCAACGGTCGCTGCGGTTCGGTCGGTGTGATCGGGTCGCTTGTGCCGGAAGCGGCGACGTCGGGCAGATCGGCGGATCGACGCCGCGGCGAAAGCTCGCGCGTCGCCGATTCGCGGGGCAGCGGCATGTCAGCTTGGGCCAATGCGGTGTTATCGCTGGTGTACCGATCCCAGGGACGGCCCTGGCGATCGGGCTGCATGGCCGCGTCGTCTTCGTCGCGCGACTCATCGGCCGGCGAAATGGTGAGCACCAACACGTCTTTGCTGCCGCCCGGCGGAATATCGAAGAACAGATTCGTGCCGTACGCGTAGACCAAGAACAGCAGGTGAGCAAACACGGAGAGACCGACGCACTTGCGCAGCGGGCGCGATTGCCCCCACCGCGTAAGCACCAGCACCAACAGCGCCAGCGTGAGGCCGACCAGGCCCGACCACACGATGATGCCCAGCACGCGCGAGGCCGAAATGCCCGAGGCCAGCAGCGTGAAGGAGGAGATGGTCATGGTTTCTATTTAATGCCCTGATCCCGTCAAGCACTCGATCGCCAGTTCGTATGTCGCGCCCAGGAACGAATGACTAATGACGAAGCACGAATGACGAAGGAGGTCCCCATGACAAAGCCCGAAAGGCAACACAATCCCGCCAGTCGGAAACTCGGCGCGTTGGTCATTGTGTCATTGGTCATTACTTCGTCATTCGACATTAGGGCTTCGGTCATTCGGGGATCGCGACGTCGTGCCCTGCCGGCCTTGCATCGCCGAAACATTGGGCGGCTCTTGGGCATTCATCAGCGGTCCTTTCGCGCCAGCCGTACCGAGATACCCAGTTCGGCGATCCCCGCCTCGCGACAGGCATTGAGGACGCTGGCCACGTTCTGGAAAGCGCCGTCGGCATCGCCACGCACCACGACGCCGAGTTGCGAGTATTGTTCGCGCCCGTTGCGGAGCTGCTCGGTGAGCTCCGCAAGCGTGACGTCGTTCTGGTCGAGCGAGATGCTGCCGTCGCGATGCACGTTAATGACGCGTCGTTCGGGGGCAGGGGTCAGCGCCCCGACGTCGCTCACGCTGGGCACCATCACGGCGATCTTGTGCTCCATCTCCGCGAACTTGGTGCCGACCATGAAGAAGATGATGAGCAAGAACACCACGTCGATCATCGGCGTGAGGTTGAGCGTGGGGGCGTCGTCCTTGTGCGTTTTCAGCGGCATGGAGGATTCTCAAGCGGCGTGTCTTGGTGGACGACCTTTCTGTACTCGGCGCGATACTCCCGCCTCGCGGCTACGCCGCCTTGGTGCGGCGGCTGCGTTTCTCCGATTTCTGTGACTCCTCGTCCCAGCCGTCGGACGCGATCAGCCCCACGACCCGCTCGGCCAATCGATCGATCTCGATCAGCAGCTTGTCGACGCGGCTGACAAAGTAGAGGTAAGCGATGAGCGCGGGAATGGCGACGAGCAGCCCGGCGGCCGTCGTCAGCAATGCCTGGCTGATGCCCACCGCCAACAGCTCGGGGCGGCCCATGGCGTCGGCCGTGGCAATGGCGTTAAAGGCGCTGATCATGCCCAGCACGGTGCCGAGCAGTCCCAGCAGCGGGCTCACGGTTGCCACGCCGTTGAACAGGCGAATGTAGCGCCGCAGCGAATTCGAGGTTCGCTCGCCGGCGTCGATCACGGCCTGCTCGACCTCGACCGAGGGGCGCCCCCACTTTCGCACGGCTCCGGCAAACACCTCGGCCACGGGGCTGCGATTCTGGCGGCAGAGCTTGAGCGCCGATTCCTGATCGAGCTGTCCGCCGCGAAGCTGCTCGATGAACCGCCGCACGAAGGGACCGGGAATCACGCGCCCCCGCCGAAGGCTGATGCACCTCTCGAACAGGAACACGCAGAGCACGAACGAGCAGATCGCGATGGGAATCATCAACGGCCCGCCGTCGCGCAATACGCCGAGCAGGCTCTTGGTGGGAATCGCCTCGCTGGTCGAGCCGGCTGACGCTGCGGCAGGTGACGACGAGGCGGCAGAAGGAATCGCCACCGTATCGCCTTGCGGGGCGGAGGGGGAGATACCCTGGGCCAGGGCGATCGACACCATTGCGGTCCCGACCAACAGCACTGCGGCGACGGCCAGAGTCACCCTGCGCGCCGCGGGCAACTTGCAAACAAACATCGATCGGCTCCTTCGTCGGACGGCTAGTTCACGAGCTCGACGTCGCTGGGGACGGCGTGCGTGTCATCGCCACCACCCCAGGGGACCAGGGAGGGCGTCGCGTCGCGCGTCAGTCCTGCGGAGTCGGCTGCCTGGCGGCGGAGAGGTCCATCCGTTGGCGCGTCACGTTCAGTCGCCGCCCGGCTTCTTCGGTGAAAGGGGAATTCGGATAGGCTTTCGCAACTTCGTCGTACAACTCGGTGGCCTGCCGCCACTGGCCGAGCATTTCGTGGCACTTGCCGGCCTGCAGCAAGGCGCCGGCCTGCCAGCGCGGGTAAGCATACAGGGCTTCCACGCGATGGTAGGCACGAATCGCGTCTTCATACCGCTGTTGGTGGAAGAACGACTCGCCGATCATCCACTGGGCCATGGCGGCCGTTTCGCTGCGACCGTGGTCGGGCGAGCGTGTGACGCGCTCATAAGCCTGCCGTGCCTCGTCGAATTTGCCTTGGGAAGCCAGGCACCGGCCTAGCAGGTAGTCGACTTCGTGCGGCTGGTCGAAATCGGGGAACCGCTCGGCAATCGTGCCGGCGAGATCGAACGCTTCTTGCCACCGCTGCTCTTGCGCCAGCGTTTGCGCTTGACGAAGCACGACCAACCCCAGCCAACTATCGTTGCGGCCTTCCATATTTTGTGCTAGATGCGCGAACCGCCGGCCTGCCTCGTCGAACCGCTCCTGGCGGTACAGGCTGTCGGCCAGCCAGTACTCGGCCGGCATCCGCAGCGGCGAGTCGGGGAATTCGTCGACGACGCGCTGCATGGGCTGCGCCACCTGGTCCCAATCGCCCTGCGCTGCCGCCAACTGTCCCTTCAAGTACAACGCATGGGCCAGCACTTCGCCCGTGGGCGTGGCGTCCAGCACCTCGTCCAGCAGGATCGTCGCTCGCTCGTTATCGCCGTCTTCGGCCGCGCGTTGAGCCAGGCGATACATCGAATCGGGCCAGTACGTGCTGTTGCGATAATTGCGGGCCACTCGCTCGAAGGTCAGCGCCGATTCCTCTTTCTTGCCGAGGTCGGACAGCACCCAGGCATACTGATAGATCGCGGCATCCATCGCGGCGAATTCCGGGTGCTCGTCGATGAGCCGCTTCAGCAACCGCGCCGCGTCCTGGTCTTGCTCCAATCGGTCGTGCAGGCGAGCCGCGCCCCACAGGGCGTCGGCCATCTGCTCGGACTGCGGATGCCGCTCGATAACCAAGTGGTACATCGCGATGGCGCCGCCCGTGTTGTCCGTGCCTTCCAGCGCCCGAGCGCGCATCAGGGCGGCCTCGGCGGCCAGCGGACTATCGGGGAATTGATCGAGCAAACGCGCAAACGCGGCGGCCGATTCGTCCAGATCGCTCGTGTCGAGGCGGCACCAACCCAGCCCGGCCAGTCCCTGCGCCGCGTATCGGGGTGAGCCCTTGGAGGCGGCCAACTCGCCGAACAGGCGCTCCGCCGTTTGCCGCTGCCCGCTGGAATACGCAGCTTCGGCCAGGTGCAGCGTCACGTCGAGAAACGGATCGGAGTCGGGAGACTTGTTCCGTCGGGACGACGGCGGTGCAACGGCCGTTCGCGCCGCGGAACGCAGCGCCTCGCGCTCCGTAAGCGCCTGGTCGAGGTGACCGTCGCGCGCCAGCGCTACGCACAACTGCGCGCGGCACCGAATGGCCTCCGGGCGATTCGGCCAGCGTCGCAGGTACTCTTGCAGCGCTTCAATCGATTCGTCGTTTCGTTTCAGTCCCAGCAGGGCCGACGCACGGGCCGCCAGCAGTGCGGCCGCCCAATCGTCGGCAGGATTCGCGGCCGCCGACGGCGAATGCAACGCCGTGTCCGACGCCGAGTCGCTGAGCTGCGGCAATTTTTCGTCGCCGGGATTGTCGTCGCCTGGCGCCGCGTCGGGCCAGATATCCAGGCTTAATTCGTCATCAGACGAAGTGGCTTCGTTGGGTGCGGCGACGGGGGGAGGCACGGTTGACGTAGCCCGCTGGCTCGCCGGGTGCCGTGCCGATACCCGCGCCTCCAATCGATCGAGCACGTCGAGCGCCTGCTGGTAGCGTCGGGCTCCAATGTGGGCCAGTGCCAGATAGTAGAGAGTCGCGTCGTCGGCGTCGTCCGATGCGGCTTCGGTGCCGTCCGTGGTGGCCGGTGGCGCCGCGAGCGCCGCCGCCCTGTCGAATTCCTCCCGATCGAGCAACGAACGCAGCGACGCCTGCCGCACGGTCGCCAGTAGCGAGCTCGTGGGAAACTGCCGCTCGAACCGCGCGGCCAGCTCGTCGACGCGATCGTAACGGCCCGATTCCAGAGCAAGCTGCACTTGGGCCTGAAGGCTGTCGTCGGCCCATTCGCAATCGGGCCAATCGCGAACGACGCGGTCGAACAAATCGCCAGCCGCGTCCAATTGCCCACAGTGGTGCAGCGAATCGGCGGCGGCAAAGGCAGCGGCGGGCGCCAACGGATCGGCCGTGTCGCCCGGCGCCTCGCGGAGCAGCAAATCAGCCGCTTCGCGCCACCGGTTCTGCGCCATCAGGCAGCGTCCGCGCCAGTAAAAGGCCTTAACGCGCAAGGCGCTTTCGGGAAAGTCCTTCTCGATTGCCGTCAGATGCACGGCCGCCTGGGTGTAGTTCTCCGCGTCGAATTCCAACAGGCCCCATTCCAACAGCGCGTCGTCGGCAAGAGGCGATGACTTACGCTCGGCCAGATAGCGATAGAAGCGGCGGGCTTCCTGCAATTCGCCCAACGCGCTCAGCGACTGGGCCAAGCCGAAACGGCACTCATCGGCCATAGGGCCGTCGGGAAAGTCGGCTAGTGCGCGGCTGAATGTCTTCTGCGCGCCCGACCAGTCGCGCTCGCCTAGCGCAATGTTGCCCAGGTAGTACAGGGCATACGCACCCAGCTTATCTTCGGGGTAGCGGGCCACGAATCGCTCGAGCGCGTCCTTGGCTGTGGGCGTATCGGCAAGGAGGTACGCCGTTTCACCGAAGCGAAAACTCGCCTGCGCGGCATAGCGGCCGGGAGCATTGCGCTCAACCAGTTCGGCCAGGTTTTTCCGCGCCTCCTCGTGCCGGCCCAGTTGCACCAGCGATTCGGCGAGAAAGAATCTCGCTTCGTCGAGGCGCATGTCCTGGGGAAACTGGTCGACGAACGTGCGGAACTCTTCTTCCGCGAGCTGCCACCGCGATTTGGCATAATGGGCCGCGGCAACAGCGAATTGGTCGTCGGCCGTGCCGGCGCGCGCCGTCGGCAGCGATACCGCCAGCGCAATCGCGGCGGCAGCTAGTCCAAACGCGAGATGTTGGTACTTCCTGTACATGCCAGGCCGGAGGGGGTTATGCCTGCGGGCGGATCCTTCCGTTCGCAACAATCTACTAACGTGCGGCAGCGTGGTTTGTCGCGCGACGTTTCGCGCGGGCAGTCGCACGCCAGAAACGATTCACAGCGCGCGGCGTAGGTCTCCACTTGCCGCCAGATGCCTCGTTGCGGCCTGTTCGCGCAAGTTACTGCGAGCGGGCGGGTGGGGGAACCGGCGGGTTGGGGGCGCGCGACGGCCGCTGCGCGGGCATACCGGCGGCACGTCGGCTTATGCCTTTCATCGGAAGCGACCGCACCCGCCAATCACGCTTTTCCCGGCGGTCGCCGATTCCCCCTGCCGGCGCGATGCGATCCGATCATCGTCCGTGCCACGGCAGGGGTTGCGCTCCGCGCGCAGTGCCAGACCGCTTCACGCAACCGTCAAGGATTACGCAGTGCGAACAGACGGACGAGCCGCCCGTCCTTGCGCCAACCGCAGCGCTCGCGCCTCACACACGCAGGCAATTGCCAAGGTGCCATCGCCCCGACGGCCACCGCCTCAGCCGAATAGCCCCGGCCAGAAGGCCTTGTTCTTACCCACATTTTTTGGCGCCGGACATCAGTGTTGCGCCGCG
>CAYQAJ010000094.1:0-17418 GCA_964415245.1 uncultured Pirellulaceae bacterium
CCATCGGCCGGAACAGCTTGCCCTCGACGCCTTCCAGCGTGAGGATCGGCAGGTACACGATCATGATAATCAGCTCGCCGAACATCGTCGGTTTACGGACTTCGACGGCCGCGTCGCGCACCACGTCCAATTTGGTATGACCGCGGGGGATGCCGTGCGAAAGCCGCCGTACGCAGTTCTCGACCATCACCACCGAGCTATCGACGACCAGCCCGAAATCGATCGCGCCCAGACTCAGCAGACTGGCCGCGATGCCGAATCGCAGCATGCCGGAAAAGGCGCACAACATCGACAGGGGAATCGCCAGCGCCACAATCAGCCCGGCTCGCAGATTTCCCAGAAACAGGAACAACACGGCGATCACCAGCAACCCGCCTTCGAACAGGTTGTCCTGCACGGTGGCGATCACGTGATCGACCAGCTCGGTGCGGTCGTACACGGTTGCGACCTCGACTCCGGGCGGCAGCGACGCTTTGATTTCCTCCATCTTGTCCTTGAAGGCGTAAGTTACCTTGTGGCTATTTTCGCCCATGAGCATGAAGCCGAGCCCGTAGACGACTTCGCCTCGGCCGTCGGCGGTGACGGCTCCGCGGCGAATTTCGTGGCCGATTTGCACGTCGGCCACGTCGCGCACGCGGATCGGCACGCCATCGATGGCCCGAATCACCACGTTGCCGATCTCGTCGACGTTCACCGTTCGGCCGATGCCGTGCACCAACAGCATCTCGGCGTTGCGGGTGATGTTGCCGCCGCCGACGTTGCGGTTGTTCTCGCGCAAGGCGGCGACCACGTCGTCAAACGTCAGGCCATGCTTGATGAGGCGGTTGGGGTCGATGCGGACCTGGTACTGCTTTTCGTATCCGCCCCAACTGTTCACTTCGGCCGAACCGGGCACCGTGCGCAATTGAGGCCGTACGACCCAATCGTGAATGGTTCGCAGCTCGGTCAGCTTCTCGAGTCGCTGACTCTCCGACAACGCCGACATATCGACGTCCTGGAGCCGTACGACGTAGTGGAACACTTCGCCCAAGCCGGTCGAGACGGGCCCCATCTTCGGCCGTTCGATGCCCTCGGGAAGCGCGACGGTCGCCAGCCGCTCGCCGATCAATTGCCGCGCGAAGTAGATATCGGTGCCATCCTGGAACGTGACCACCACCTGGGACAGCCCGAACTTCGATACCGACCGCAGTTTTTCCAAGCCGGGCAGCCCGCTGATGACCTGTTCGATGGGAAAGGTAATCTGCTTCTCGACTTCCTCGGGCGACAGCGACGGCGCGCTGGTATTGACCTGCACCATCACCGGCGTCGTATCGGGAAAGGCGTCGATGTCGATGTACGTGAGCGACCAGGCGCCGGCCACGATGACGGCGACGACGGCCAACAGGACGATGCCGCGATTGCGGAGCGAAAAGTCAATGACCCAATTCAACATGGACGACTCTCGACTCTTGACCCTATTCCGCTCTTGACTCTTCCACGCTCGGCAGACCGACTCTCAACTCTCGACTCTTGACTCTCGACTCTTACGGCCGACCGGCCGCCTCAGTGTTCGCACAGTCACCCCGCGCCGAGGTTGCCTTTGAGCAACTCGGCCCGCAGCACGTCGCTCCCTTTGGTGACAATCACTTCTCCTGGCAGCAGGCCGGCGATCACTTCGGTGTAGTCGCCGTTTGTTATGCCGGGGCGCACCATGCGAGTGTGAAAGACCTTGTATGACCCTTCGGCCAGGTAGTCTCGATCGCGCACGAACGCCACATGGCAGCAGCCTTCCCAGTGAATCGCATCCTTCGGGACGACGATGGCGTTGTCCTCTTCGCGAATCTCGATCCGGCCGCCGCCGAAACTCTCGTCGCGCAAGTGTCCGTCGTCGTTGGGGATTTCGGCTCGCACTTGCACGGTCCGCGTCTGGGCATCGATGCGCGTGCTGATCCACGTAATCTGGCCGGTGCGCTCCTCCGTGCTGCCGTCCGGACGGAAAACGACTTTCTGGCCGTCCCGCGCGTACCGAGCGTCTTCCAGCGGCACGTCCAGCACCAGCCACATGGTGCGGTTGTCGACGACCGTGAAGAGCGTCTTCGTCGTGTCGATTACTTCCCCGGATACGACGTCGCGCCCGACGACAACGCCGTCGCGCGGCGCCGTGAGGGGAATGAGGTTCGCCGTCGAGTGTTGCGGATCGAGCGATTGCGATACCGATGGCGGCAATCCGAGGAAGTGCAGCCGCGCGGCGAGATCCCGCCCGCTGCTGACGCGCGCATCGTCGAGCGTGATGGACAGACCGAGGTTGGCCAGCGATTGCAGCGCTTTGCGCACGGCGGCCTCAGCCTCTTGCCGCGCCGCTTCGACCTCTTGCAATCGCCGCTGCGCGATGGCGTCGCCCAACCGCTCCAGCCGGTCGAGCGTCTGGTCCTGCAGATTGAGCTGGGCAACGGCCTGGAGCAATTCCGCTTTGGCCTGTCCCACGGCCGCGGCATCGACTAGCGCCAGCAGGTCACCTTTCTGAACCGCATCGCCGACGTTTTTTTCGACCCGCCACACCGTGCCCGCGGCTCGCGATGCCAGCCGGGCGACCCGCGTCGGATCGTAGCGGACCTCGCCGTTGGCTTCGATGGTTTCGGTGATGGGCCCGCGCCCGACCAGCCCAATGTCGATACCCGCCTTGTCAGCCGCCTCCCGGGATGCGAACTGAATGCGGCGCAGGTGCAGCTTGCAGGTGGGATCGTTCTCGGACCGCTGCCTCGTCGCCAGCGCGATCTCGGCGCGTCGAAGGTCGTCGCGGAAGATGGCCGGCGTTTCCTTGAGCTGGGCGAGTTCAGGGTGCTCGAACACACACTCGGCCACGCCATGTTCCCGACACCATCCAAATAACCTCCCCTTGGGCATCAGTTCGACTTTGCAAGCGATGCAATCGGCCTCGGGGACGCCGTGCTCTTCGCACCAGGCCGTGTCCGCGGCTTCGCGCCGCCCGATGAGCTCCGAGAATTTCGGCAGTCTCCATCCGTGGTGATGTCCGAAGTAACCCAAACCGACCAGCGCGGCCAAAATCAGCAACGCGGGAATCGATCGAGCGATCCAGCCTAAAACCGATGCGCGGCGCGGTTGCTCGCGACTTTCGTCATTCGGCGTTTCGGCATGCGGCCTTTCGCCGCTCGGCGCTTCGCCACAGGGCATAGTGCGGCTTTCCTTCGCGGCGACTACGTGCGCAGCCGCGGTGCCGGCCGCCTCGCGATCGCGGCGCCGAATGGGCGAGTCGGAAGCGCTTTCGGTCGCGCTGGGCGCGCCGGGTCTGGATTCACTGCTGTTCGCACTCATGGGATTTGTCTCGGCGAGCCTGACGAATAGGCTGAGATGCGCGCAATCCTTGCGGGGAATAAAGCAATTACCCGGCGCTGCCAGCGTCGCCTGTCGCGTCGGATTCGGGCCGCGCCACGTTTCACGTATTGCGGCGCAGGCCAGAGCGCAACGTCGAGGCGACACAAGAAGCAGGTCGAGTGACGTCGCCGGCGGCGGCGATTAGATCTGCAGCACGCACGTCAGCGTGCAAACGTCCCGCCCGGTAGACAGCGGCGGGAACTGGTGAGGCGGCTCCAGCGTGGAGACGGCCGGCGAGAGTTCGGACGATGTCAGGGCCGCGTCATCGAGCCACCAGTGCGTGGCGGGCGGCAATACCATGCTCACTTCCGCCGTTCGCACCCCGTCCATGATGGCTCCGCGGCAAAAGCAGTCCCGCTCACTCTTGTCGGAATGCCGCGGAGTCTGCCCGTGCGACGGATCCTCGTGCCGGGAGCAATTACCCTCGGCCTGATCGAGTGAATCGTGCGCGCAGACCGACCTGCACTGTCCCTCCCTCTGACAGAGAAAAGGGCAGCTCAGCACCATCGCGATTAACAGGTGTGAGGTTGCCTTGTGCAGCATATTCGGCCTTTTCCTCCCGATTTGACTATTATCGTCAATCTAAGGTCTGCCCATTACCCACGTCAAGCGAACTCGCTGATAGCCGAAGACGGCGAGTTAGATCGGGTAAGAGGGATGCTCGCCTGGCGACGCTTGCACTTCAGTGCCACGGCGGGGGAGTGCGCTGCGCCCCTTACTCCGGAATCGGCTGGCGGACCAGGGCGCTAAGGTCCTTGAACTCCGGCGCGGCCGAAGTTTCGCACCACTCGAACAGAGCCGATTCGACGGTGGTGAGCGTGGCGCCGGCGGAGTCCATCCGCCGCAGGGCCACGTCGCGATCCACGTCGAATCGCGATCCCGTTGCGTCGACCGCCACGTACACGCGAAAGCCGTCAGTCATCAAATCGAGCACCGTTTGCTGCACGCAGACGTGCGTCTCGATCCCCGCCACCAGAATCTTGAAGATGCCCCGCCTGGCAAAGTCGGCGAAGATCTCGGGGCAGGCAGCGCAACTGAACGCCCGTTTGGCGGGAATGTCGCTCAACCGACGAGCGAGCTCGGGCGTCGTGGGGCCGAGACCCTGGGGATACTGCTCGGTCGCAGCGACGGGAACGCCCAGCAGTTTCGCCCCGTCGATGAGCCGACCGATGTTCCAGATGATGCGCCGGTGGCCGGGCACGAGCGTGATCAGCTTCCCTTGCACGTCGACGATCAGCAGCGCCGAATCGTGGCGCGACAAGAGTTCCGGGCTGCGCGGAATGGCGGGCGCATCGTCCATACGCGCAGAATAGCGAAGCGGCCTGCACTCGTACAGGGCGGCGCCCTTCACTTGCCGCTATCCTGGTCACCGCCGGACAACAATCGCATGCCGTTGGCGATCACCAACAGGCTGGCCCCCACGTCGGCGGCCACGGCCATCCACATGGTAGCCAGTCCGAGCGTCGCCGGAATGAACACGGCTACCTTGATACCCAGCGCCAACCCCACGTTCTGCCATAGCACGTGCCGCGTGCGTCGCGCCAGCCGCACAAGCTGCGGCACGCGGCGCACGTGCGGCGACAGCACCACCACGTCGGCCGTTTCCAGCGCCGTGTCGCTCGACTGCGATCCCAGCGCGATGCCGACACGCGAGGCGGCCAGTGCGGGTGCGTCGTTCACGCCGTCGCCTACCATGGCCAGGTTCGAGCACGTGTCCGATAGCGCTTTGACCCGCTCGACCTTTTCCTCGGGCAACAGGTCGCCATGGAACTCGTCGATGCCCAGCTCATGGGCGATGCGTCCCGCGACCGGCGCACTGTCGCCGGTGAGCATGACCACCTTGCGAATGCCCAGATCGCGCAGCTCGGCGATTGCCTGTGCCGCGTCGCTCCGCGGCTGATCGGCCAGGTGAATCGCCCCGATCACGCGATCCTCCGTGCCGACCAGCACCACGGTTGCTGCGCCGTCGGCGGCACGAGTCAGCTCCGCGGGCGCCCTGGCGCGCAGTCGCTGGTCGAAGAATCGCGGGCTGGCAACGTAGTAAGTTTGTCCGTCGATTGTACCTTGGACGCCTTCGCCTCGTAGCGCACGGAAGTCCTGCGCATGGGGCCATTGCGTTCCGCGCTGTCGTGCGGCCGCCACGATTGCCGCACCCAGCGGGTGTTCGCTGTGCGATTCGAGGGATGCCGCAATGCGGAGCACTTCGTCGGGCGATGTCCCGTCGGCGGGCACAATGTCGGTCACGCGCGGGCTGCCGACGGTGAGCGTGCCGGTCTTGTCGATGGCGACGCCATCGATTACCGCCGCCGTCTCCAGGAACTGGCCTCCCTTCACCAGCACGCCGTACCGAGTTGCCCGGTGCAGGCCGCACACGATCGTAATCGGCGTCGAAATGACCAGCGCGCACGGGCACGCGATGACCAGCAACACCAGACCTCGGTGAATCCAGTCGAACCAGGCTTCACGGGGCATGGGCGTTAAACCCGCCAGCGAAAAGTGCGAGGCCAGCGGGATGCCGAGAGCCACCAGCAGCGACAGGGCGATGATTGTAGGGGTATAGCGGCGGGCGAACTGATCAATGAACCGCTCGCTTGGTGCGCGGGCCGACTGTGCCTGTTCCACCAGCCGCGCGACGTGGGCCAGCGTACTGGCGTCGGATGTTTTCGTCGCGCGAACGTGCAGCATGCCTTCGCCATTGAGCGATCCGGCGAACACGTTGTCGCCCGGTTGCTTTTCGACGGGAGCGCTTTCGCCGGTGACCGGCGATTGATTCACGAAAGAGCGGCCGTCGGTCACCTCGCCGTCGGCGGGGATGCGTTCCCCCGGTTTGACGAGTAACAAATCGCCCACGGCGATGTCCTCCGGCGCTACGTCGTCGTAGGGGAGTTGTGTGGATGCGAGGGGAGCGTCGTGCGATTGGCTGGCGACCTTGGGGGCGGCGCCGTCGCCATCCCGACCTTCGTCGCCGGCGCTTTCGTCTACCCCATCGCCCTGGCTGAGGCGATGGGCGAGTGTGGGCGTCAGCTCGACGAGCGTTTCCACGGCGTGGCGTGCGCGACCCAGGCTGTACTGCTCCAGCCACAGCGCCACGCCGAACAGAAACATGGCCGTCGGCGCTTCGAGCCACTCGCCCGTCGCGGGAGCCAGCGCCAGCGCCCCGGCCGCCGCCGTGCTCATCAGCACGTTCATGTCGAGCCGCACCAGCCGCAGCGCTCGCAGCGCCGCCCGAGCCACGGGCAAGCCCGACAGCACTGTGGAGACGATTGCCAGGACGCGCAGCGCGAGCGTATCGCCCGACACAATGTACAGCACTCCAGCCAGTGCCAGCGCTACGCCGCCTGCGATCGTGGCGGGATGCAACCGCGCGCCTCGACCGCCGGTCGCGCCGCGCGCCGACGCCTGTCCTTGCGAGGCAACCTCGGCGGGAAAGCCAATTCGACGCAGCCGTTGGGCGACCGCGTCGGAATCGAGTTGCTCGGGGTCGAATTCAACGCGGAGGCGGCTCCGCACGTAGTCGGGCTCGATCCGCAGCACGCCGGCCAGCGAAACGAGGCCCGCTTCGATGAGCTGAAATTCCTCGGGGCAGTCCATGGCGGGGATGTAGAACGTCTCCGCTCCCTGCCGCTTCTGGTTGGGTCTGTCGGATTGCACCGAGGAACGGTCCTGGAGCTGGTGGACGGCGCCGACCGCGAGTCGCCGCGATGCAGGTCGCCGTCCGCGCCAGCAAAGAGTACCTGACGTGTCCACCTTTACAGGAAGTATAGAAACCTGCGTCAAACCCGTCAGCAACAGTCAGCGGGGCTCCGCCCCTGGAGCGGGGCACCGTTTTGCGTAAGAATAAGCAAGCCGGCACGAATGGGATTCGCCGGCGCCGGAGGCTCGGAGCAATCTGGGCGTACGATGAAGCTGCATGCCACCACGATTCTCACGGTTCGGCACAAGGGGCGCGTCGCCATGGGGGGCGATGGGCAAGTGACTCTCGGCAGCGCGGTTGTGAAGGCCGACGCCAACAAGATCCGCCGCCTGGCCGAGGGGAGCGTAATCTGCGGCTTCGCCGGCGGCAGCGCCGACGCTTTTGCCTTGCTCGATCGCTTTGAAGCCAAGCTGAAAGACTACCCGGCCAACGTGCCTCGCGCCGCCATCGAGCTGGCCAAGGAGTGGCGGACCGATCGCGCGCTGCGGCGGCTCGAAGCGCTGTTGGCCGTGTGCGACACCCGCTGCACGCTGCTGGTGAGCGGCACCGGCGACGTGATCCAGCCAAGTGACGGAATCGTGGGAATCGGCTCGGGCGGAAGCTATGCCCAAGCCGCGGCCCGCGCTCTGATCGCGCATTCCAGCCTCACCGCCAGCGAGATCGTCCGCGCGTCGCTCGAAATCGCCGCCGGAATCGACATCTACACCAATACCAACATTGTGGTCGAGGAACTCGAGTGCCCAAACTGATCCGCGGCCCGGTCGAAAGCCCCGTACCAACGCGCGACCTGACTCCCAGTCAGATCGTGGAAGAGCTCGATCGCTATATCGTCGGCCAGCGCGACGCCAAGCGCTCGGTGGCGATCGCCATACGCAACCGCTGGCGGCGGCAGCGTCTGCCCGAGGAGATGCGGCAGGAAGTCGCCCCCAAGAACATCCTCATGATCGGCCCGACCGGCGTCGGCAAGACCGAGATCGCTCGCCGCCTGGCGAAGCTGACCGGCGCCCCGTTCATCAAGGTCGAGGCCACCAAGTACACCGAGGTGGGCTACTACGGCCGCGACGTGGAGAGCATGGTGCGGGAGTTGGTCGAGAACGCCATCGGCATCGTCCGCGAGTCGGAGCGCAAAAACGTCGAACAGGAAGCCCAGCGGCGGGCCGAGGATCGCCTGCTCGAATTGCTCGTGCCCAAGCCGCCGCACTTCGGCTCCTCGGCCGGTGACGACGCCGACGCCGACGCGCAGCAGCAACACGAGCGAACCCGTGCCAAAATGCGGGCTATGCTGCTGGCCGGAGAGCTGGACCAGCGGAAGGTCGAGTTGACGGTTGAGCACAAGGCGGCGCCGGTCGTGTTCAGCGGGATGGGCTTGGAGCAAATGGACTTCGATCTTCAAGGTGTGTTCGAGAAGATTCTGCCCAAGCAGAGCGCCCGTCGCGAGCTGAGCGTGGCTGAGGCCCGGCAGGTGCTGTTCGAGCAGGAGTGCGAGGCCCTGCTCGACCCGGAAAAGATCCACGGGGCTGCGATCCAGTTGGCCGAGGACGTGGGGATCATTTTTCTGGACGAAATGGACAAGATCGTAGCCAGCGACGGCAAAGGGGCCGACGTTTCCCGCCAGGGTGTGCAGCGCGATTTGCTACCCATTGTCGAAGGTACGAACGTGCAGACCAAGTACGGCTACGTGCGGACCGACCACATCCTGTTCGTGGCGGCCGGGGCCTTTCACCGTAACAGCCCGAGCGAACTGATGCCGGAATTGCAGGGCCGCTTCCCCATTCGCGTGGAGCTATCGGACCTGACGAAGGACGATTTCATTCGCATTCTCACCGAGCCGCAGAACTCGCTCACGCGACAATATGTCGCACTGTTGGAAACCGAGGGCGTCAAGCTCGATTTCAGCGAGGACGCGATCGAAGCGCTGGCCTCGTTCGCGTACAAGGTGAACCAGTCGACGCAGAACATCGGGGCCCGACGGCTGTATACGATTTTGGAGCGGATGCTCGAAGAGCTGAGCTTCGAGGCGCCCGACATGAAGATGGGGAGCGTTTCGATCAACGCGGCCTACGTGAACGAGCGGCTCAAAGAAGTGACCGAGAGCGAAGACCTGAGTCGGTTCATCCTGTAAATGACCAATAACCAAATCCAAATGACCAATCAGCCCGCAGGGGCGGGCAAGCTCCAAATCCCAAATAACAAATCCCAAACAATTTCCAAATTCAAACAGCCCAAGGATCAAACAAGGAGCGTGCATTCGGCCCATTGGTCATTTGGGCTTGGTCATTGGTCATTGACGCGCGGGTCGGTTGATTGCCTCGCAGGTATCGGGCTAGCAGCACGGGTTTTTCCCGCAGCACTCGCCCGCCGGCTTCGCAATCTGTAGCGCCTGGCCCCTCTCCGCAATTCCTCGCTTGTGGGCCTGAACGGTCACGCTGCGGAATTCGATTCCCTCCACCGTGGTCCACGGTTCGTCTTGCCGGGCGATAATCGCCACGTCGGCAAAGCCCGCTGCCTCGAACGCCCGAATCAGCCCTCGCTCCGTAAAGGCGCCGCTGACGCAGCCCGACCAAAGCTCGGGATCACGCTGCAGGTGCAGGGGCACGTCGCGATCGCTGACAACGTCGCTGATCACGGCCCTTCCTCCGCCGCGCAGCACGCGGTGCAATTCGGCGAAGAGCTGGTTGCGGTCTTCCGGCGTCACGAGGTTGAGCACGCAGTTGGAGATGACCACGTCGATCGACTCATCGGCGATCATCGGCTCGGTGCGGCGAAGCTGCTCGGCATGCCGCTGAGCGTTGGTCCAAGAGACGGCGTCGTTGGCCGGCCGCTCGCGGAGGTAGTTTTCGAATCGCTCCAGATCGAGCGCCAGGTCCTGGATGCGCCCCTTGTGAAACACGACGTTGTCGTAACCGATGCGGCGCGAGATCTCCTCACGATACTTGCGGGCCAAGGCGAGCATGTCGTCGTTCATGTCGACGCCGATCACCCGCCCGCGTTCGCCCACGATTTGCGCGGCGACGTAGCAGGTCTTTCCGCCGCCGGAGCCGAGATCGAGAACGGTCTCTCCCTCGGCGACATAGCGCGAGGGATCGCCGCAGCCGTAGTCGCGCTCGACGAGCTCGCGGGGCAGTACGTCGAGAAACCGGACATCGTACTCGACAGCGCAGCACAATTCTGACTGTTGCGATTGCGAGGCAGCGGAATAGCGCGTCCGCACGGCGTGCTCCACGTCAAAGGATTTCGGCTCGAAACGACCGCCCGCCCTCAATTCGTCGTTCATCGATGGCTCCCTGGGTAGCTACTGGTTGCTGTCTGACCGTTTCGCTCCCTCACGAATCGCCTGCATAGTGACATCGTATTGGCCGAAGGCAAGGGGGATTGTGTGATAAAGTCGCCTCTCGCTCCGCGGGAGGGCGTGCGCTACGAGGGCGAAGCAAAACCCACGAAGCGAAACACGACAAATCAGATGCAAACACGCCCTCTCGCGGAGCGAGAGGCGACTTTGAGCGACTTTGCGCGAATCGCCCCGTTTTTAGTCGGCGAGTCGTCGGTAGTAGTACTCGCCCGGCTTCAAGCCGAACTTGCGCGGGTTGTCGGCAATGTATTGCCTAAGTTTCTCGTACTGCTCCGGGCTGCGAACGAGGTAATCGAACGGCTCTTTCTGCCAAAAGCTTCCCTTCTCGCCAATCGCCCGGTTGATTTGAAACGCCGTGTAATGCAGCCACGACGCGCATTGGTTTTTCATCGCTTCGGCTGTCTGAAAGGCGGCCAGCAGGTGCACGTGATTGGGCATCACGACGAAGTCGCCCATACGGTAGCGTTGCCCGTCGAAGTGCAGGAGTGAATCGGCAACGATCTTCGCCAATTCCGGCCGTCGGAGCAAGCATCGACCGTGACACGTGTCCAGGAACTCCTCTCGGCAACGATTGAAGGTGATGCCAAACTCCGTCCGCTCCTTGACCGTAAGCTTGGGGATAACGACCGACCAGTGCGCGCTATTGTCGTGGCCGCGGCGGCGAAGCCAATCCTTTTTCTCTCGCTCCCAGCGATCGATTGTCTCGCGAGGGATCGAGTCGCTTGTTCGAAAGGTAATGAAGACCGCCGCTCCCGCCTGCGACCAGTGCGGACGACAATGCTCGTAGATGATCAACTCGCCGTTGGGATCGAAGGGTTCACCCAGCATGGTCGTGCTCCCTGTGCGGTACCACCGTCATTGTCGCCTCTCGCTCCGCGAGAGGGCGTGCTTTCGCGGATCGAACAGCGCTGAGCGAGGTGCGACGCCCTCTCGCGGAGCGAGAGGCGACTTTCATTGCGTCGCTCTGGCGACGGGCCATCATGCCGTATAAGATCAACCATAGGCATATCATTTGGCCGAGCCATTGTAACTATCCACAGTCCGTGCATCGCGCCCCTTCCTATACCGGCACGAATCCAGTCATGCAAGCGCTTGTACAAGAACTTGTCGAAGCCATCCGCGCGGGGCGGCCGGTGGCCTACTGCCGGCTGGTTGAGACGCGCGGGTCGACCCCACAAAAGGCCGGGGCGATGATGCTCGTCTATCCCGATGGCTCCCAGGCGGGCACGTTGGGGGGCGGTTGCGTCGAGGCCGAGGTGAAGCGCCGCGCGCTGGCCGTGCTGGCCGAGGGACGGACCGAGATCGCTCGCTTCAACCTCGACAGCGATTACGGCTGGGACGACGGTCTGATCTGCGGCGGGCGGATGCAAGTGCTGCTCGAGCCGGTCGGGCACAATGGGCCGAGCCCCTACTTCGAAAAGCTGGCGGAGTTTGCGGCCAGCGGCACCGGATGCACCGAGGCCGTGGTGTTCGACGCGACAACAAACGGGCTCGAAGCCACTGCCAGTTATCTGTTCGACGGCGAGGACCAGCTCGCGTCCGCGCTGCGGGTAAATGGGGACACGGCCGACGTTCCCTCGGTCGTGCAAAAGAATCTTCAGCCGGTTCACGAGCGGCCGCGCCCTTATGCCGCCGGCGGCATCGCGTTTCTTCCGCTGTTGCCGCGATGCCGATTGCTCATTGTGGGGGGAGGACACGTCGGCAAGGCGGTGGCCGATCTGGCGGCGGAGCTCGATTTCGACTTGTGGGTCGCCGACGACCGGCCCGAATACGTGAGCGCCGAACGATTCCCCAGCGCGCAGCAGCGAATCTCGGGCAACCTGGCCGAACTGCTTCCGGGAATCGACGTGTCGCCCAACACGTATTGCCTGATTGTCACGCGGGGACACAACCACGACGAAGAGGCGCTCTACCACCTGGTGAATCGCGGTGCGCGGTACGTGGGCCTCATCGGCAGCCGCCGCAAGATCAAGCTGATTTACGATGATCTGTTGAACGAGGGAGTCTCGGCCGAGGCACTGGCCAGGGTGTACGCCCCGCTGGGAATCGATATCGGCTCGCAAACCGTGCCCGAAATCGCGGTAAGCATTTGCGCGGAGCTGGTGGCACATCGCAATCGCGGCGGCGTGGTGCCGGGGCGACCAGCCGGCGTTTCGCCGAGCGCATAGCGGGACATTCTCGTGCGCAGCTTCGCCATCATTCCCGCCGCCGGCCACAGCGCTCGCATGGGTCGGCCCAAGCTGCTGCTGCCGTGGGGCAGGGGCACGGTGATCGAGAGCGTATTGGCCGCCTGGTGCGCCAGCCACGTCGACGGAATTGTGGCGGTGGTCCGAAGCGACGATGGGCAACTGGCCGACGTCTGTCACCGTGCCGGTGCCGAGGTGGCCGTGCCCGAGACGCCCCCGCCCGAAATGAAGGACTCGGTGGCGGCGGGCTTAGCGTACATCCAGAAAAGATTTGCCCCCGATGCGGATGACGCCTGGTTATTGGCGCCCGCCGATATGCCGACACTTTCGCCCCAGGTAATCGACCGACTGTTGGCGGAGCATGCCGAGGCGGTGCGGGCGGCGAAATCGACACGCGAAAGGGGGACCGCGAAACCGGCAAGCGAGGGGCGCGACTCGCCGGGTAGGGCGACGATACTTGTGGCTACGTTTCAAGGGAAGCGAGGCCACCCCGTTCTCTTTCCCTGGGTATTGGCGCAACAGGTGCCGCTGCTTGTGCCGCACGAGGGCGTCAACGCGCTTCTAGCGCGATACTGCGTCCGTGAAGTCGCGTGCGGCGACGCCTCGATCCTCGACGACCTGGACACTCCCGCAGAATACCGCCGCCAACGCCCGCCTCCGTAGCGCCCACATTCATTCGGCGCCGCGCCCAATAGCCGCCACATTCATTTGGGGCCGCGCCCGATAGCCGCCACATTCATTTGGGGCTGCGCCGGATAGCCGCCGCATTCATGTGGCGCGTCCGTGCCAGTACGATGCCCGGTCAACCCGTCGGCCGGTCCAGCCCGTGCAACCGTTACAGCCACGACTCGTCGTTACCTCCTACGCCGCGCACGTTCGGGCAGTGACCTAGGTTTGTAGTAACCGCCGGCGGAGGCATGGTTTGGCCTGACTGCCGGCGCCGCGGTCCTGCCGACGTCCTGCCGCCCGAGGCCTTCGACCCATGCTGCGCGTCCCGGTCGATCAGATTTATCCGGGAATGGTGCTTGCCCGCCCCATTCCCATGCCCAGCGAACCGCGCAGATTCTTTCTGCCGCGCGACAGCGAGCTCACCGCCGACGCGATTGCCCGGCTGCGTGAGATGGGAGTGCGGGAAGTCTGGGTGCGATACCGCAGCCTGGAATTCCTGGAAGCGTTCGTCGACGAAGAGCTGGGCCAGGTGCAGCGCGAAGTGTACTCGCACGTGCGACGCGCTTTCGAGTCGATGATGCGCGACGCCGCCGCCGAGTTGGACGTGCGGCGTTTTCAGGATGCCATCAGCGCTCTGTTTGGCTTTCTCCGGGAAAACGCACAGGGCAACGTGCTGCTGCAAAAGCTCGACGCTTTTGACAACTACCTCATTTCTCATTCGGCCAACGTCTGCTATCTGTCGCTGCTGTTGGGCATGAAGCTGGATGAGTACTTCGCCAGCGAGCTTCCGTCGGAAACGAGCGACGCCAAGCGCAACCTCCAGGAGCTGGGACTGGGCTGCCTGCTGCACGACGTGGGCAAGCTCCGCGTTCCGCTTGAAGTGCTCAACAAGCCGGGTCCGCTCACCGAAGCGGAAATGGACGAGGTCAAACTGCACACGGTCTACGGATACGAAATGGTTCGCGGCCGCGTGCCCGCCGAAGTCGAGCAGGTAGTGTTGCACCATCATCAGCGGTGGGCGGGGGGCGGATACCCGCAGCCCGGCCGCACGCCCAGCGGTCGCGAACTGCCGGAGATGTGGGGCAACCGCATCCCCGTCGTCGCCCGCATCGCCGCCATTTGCGACGTCTACGACGCCCTCACCAGTCGACGCTCGTATTGCGGCCCCAAGCTGCCGGTGCAGGCGCTGCACGAAATGCGGGCCTGCTGCCGCGGCTTTTTCGATCCGGTGGTCGAGCAGTGCTTTAGCGAGGTGATACCGCCGTTCCCCATCGGGCAGGTGGTGACGCTCACCGACGGCATGGAGGCGGCGGTGGTCGACTTCAATCCGCTATTCCCGACTCGCCCCAAGGTGCAGTGCATTCGCACGCCCGACGGCCTGGCGATCGACGACCCTGCGCGGGAAGAAATCGACCTGTCGATCGAGTCGCACCTGGAGATCGTAGCGGTCGACGGCCACGACGTGCGCAAGTACTCTCAGGCGCGCTACGAACCCAGCGATCTGGCGCTGGTGTTTGCCTGAAGCTGCTGCGGTGCGCGAGCGTAGGGAACGCCCTCCCTGGCGTTCCCAATGCCAGGAACACGGAACGGCACAGAAGCCGTTCCCTACTCACACGCTCGCGGGCTTGCCTGTCTCTTTCCTTCGTACGGGCAAGGTCTTAGACTGAACTGACCGAACCGGGCCGTTCGTGCGTTCATGGAAGGACGGAGTACCCGGAGCTTGACCTTTCCTCCTCGTCGGCGTCGAGCGGTCATCGCCATGAGCAGCATTTCACCACTGTCGTTCGGCTCGCACGGTAGCCGATCTCGCCTTTCCACTCCGGGGCGGCCAAAGATCGCGCCGCGTTGCCGCGCATCGGCACGTCGGGCCGTCGCGATGTGCGTCATCGCTCTTTCGATCCTGGTGCTGTTGCCCGGTTGCAGCGGTTGCCGCTCGTCGAGCCAGTCCGCGTCCCAGAACGACGTCGACAAGGACAAGGGCGCCAAGGAAGGCGATAAGGAAGACGCCAAGTCCGACTTCGACATGATGCCTCTCAAGGCGCTGCCGACGGAAGAGGAGCAGACGCTCAACCTGGCCAAGCCGGGTCACTGGGCCACCGCCGTCCAGCCGATGCGAGCCAACAACTTCGACTTTCAAGCCGAATGGAAAACCACCGCCGTCGACCGCGAGGGAAAAGGGCTGGTGATCGAGAACACCCCCTTCTACTTGACCGCGTCGCGGCCGGCCGCTTTGCCCAAGGGGCAGCTCAAGCACTTGGAGACGATTTGCTTTTTCCCCCGCGTGTGGAGCGGCCAGCGGCGGCAGGTGTTCGTGGAAAGCGACCTCCGTGCCCGCAACGGCGGCCGGCAGTTGGCCTCGGAACAACAAGGCATGACCTCCATGCCCGACTACGAGTACCACATGGTGGTGCTGGCAAAAGAGCCCGACCGCTACGGGTTTTTGAAGCGGCTCGACTCGGTAGTTCCTCCCTATGCGTCGCTGCTCGAGGTGCAGCCGATGACCTATTACCGGGTTTCGCTTCCGCGGATGGAAGGCTACGTGCCGCTCCCCTCGCACGCGCTCACGTGGACTTCCATCGCCTACATCATCTGGGACGACGCCGATCCCCTGCAGCTCACCGGCCAGCAGCAGCAGGCGATGCTCGATTGGCTGCACTTCGGCGGACAGCTCATCGTCAGCGGTCCCAATTCGCTCGACACGTTGCGGGCAAGCTTCCTGGGGTCGTATCTCCCCGCTACGGCTGCCAAGGCGCTGCCGCTGGAACAGTCGGCGTTCGACGTGCTGAATGCCAACTGGTCAATTCACGCCACGCTGCAAGGGCGACGTTTGCTGGAAGTCGTCCCCGAGAAGCCGCCCCTGGGAGTCGAGCTGCAACTGACCGACGCCCCCGAAGCGCAATTTCTCCCCGGAACCGGCCGCCTGGCGGCGGAATGTCGCACCGGGCGGGGCCGCGTGGTGGTGACCGCTTTCTCGGTGGCCGACCGGCAGGTGCTCAACTGGCCCAATTACGACAGCTTCTTCAACGCCTGCCTGCTGCGGCGGCCGGCGCGCCGATTCGAAAACAGCGACGAAGGCCCGCTCGTTGCGTGGGCCCGGTATCGGCATCTCTTGAAAGACTCCCGACTCTCGACGGCCGTGCGGTATTTCAGTCGCGATATCGGTAGTGTTTCGGGCGGCAGCGGCCAGTACCGCACCGCTCCGTGGAGCGACGAGGCCCCGCCGCGCCGCGCCGAAGCGTTCGACGGGTTCGACGACTCCTTTTCCGATCCGTTCGCGGAACCCGGGGAGCCGACGCAGCTCAAGGACGAGGAACTGCACCCTTCGGACAGCCCCTGGCGGTTCGGTGGCGTCCATGCCTGGCCGCAATCGGGTTCCGCCGGCTGGAACGACGCCAGTGCCGCCGCCGACGCCGCACGCGGTTCGCTCCGCCAGGCCGCCGGCATCAGCGTGCCCAAGGCCGAGCTCGTGCTGTGGGTGTTGGCGGGCTACCTGGCTCTGTTGGTGCCGGTCAACTGGGCCGTGTTCCGCGCCATCGGCCGCGTCGAGTGGGCGTGGATCGCCGCGCCGATTATCGCGCTTGCCGGGGCGGGCACCGTCATCCACTTTGCCCAGCTCGATATCGGTTTCGCCCGCAGCCGCACCGAGGTCGCCGTGCTCGAAGCATACGGCGGGTACAGCCGCGGCCACCTCACGCGCTACACCGCACTGTACACTTCGCTTTCGACCACCTATCAGGTGCAGTTCGACGAGCCGTCGGCCCTGGCCCAGCCGTTCACGGCCAATCTGCATGACGAGCGGCGCCAGTTCGACACGCCCACGGCGGTCAACTTTCGCATGGAGGATGGCATAAGCCTGTCGGGCCTGAAGGTGGCGTCGAACTCCACCAGCCTGCTCCACTGCGAGCAGATGTACGACATGCAGGGCAGCTTGCAGCTCGTCGGCGACGACGCACAGGGGTATCGCGTGCAAAACAACACGCACCTGTTGCTGCGCGACACCGTCGTGCTGCGGCGGATGGGTGGCGCGGGCGTGTACGCCGCGCACGTCGGCGATCTACCGCCGGGAACCGACGCCGTGCTGCGTTTTTCGCCCCCGGGCGCGGGGCGCGACGAAGGCGCGTGGTCGGGCGCTTCCGGCGAACAGGCCG
>CAYQAJ010000095.1:0-17209 GCA_964415245.1 uncultured Pirellulaceae bacterium
GCCCTTTGACCTGCCGTTCCATGTCGGTCACTTCCTCGGGGCGCTCGTCGATGAGCAGCATGATGACATACGCTTCGGGGAAGTTCTTCAGAACGGCCTTGGCCATTTTCTGCAGCAAAATGGTCTTGCCGGCCCGCGGCGGGCTGACGATCAAGCCCCGCTGGCCGAAGCCGATCGGCGTAATCATATCGGTAACGCGCGTACAGAGGTCCGCCGCGTCGTACTCCATGACGATCCGCTGGTCGGGGTGCAGCGGTGTGAGGTCGTCAAACTGCACCCGCTGCGACATCAGGTTGGGATCCTGGTAGTTGATCGCCTCGACCCGCAACAGGGCGAAATACCGCTCGTTCTCCTTGGGGGGGCGAATCTGTCCCGAAACGGTGGAACCGGTCCGCAGCCCGAAACGCCGAATCTGGCTCGGCGAAACGTAAATGTCGTCGGGGCACGACAGGTAGTGGTAGTCGGGGCTACGCAAAAAGCCGAACCCGTCGGGCAAGATTTCCAGCGTTCCCTCGCCGTACATCAGCCCGTTCATTTTCACCCGCTCTTTGAGGATGTTGAAGATCAAGTCCTGCCGCTTCATGCCGGCGGCATCCTTGACGTTCTCGCGTCGGGCTTCCTCGATGAGCTGGGCCATGTTCATTTTCTGCAGCTCGGCGATGTGAATTTCGCCCTGCTTGATGCGCTCGTAGTGCTCGTGGATGTCGTCGCCCGAGCGATCGGCCTCTTCTGCTAATTCTTCGGCCAGGGAGAGGGGATCGCGATCGTCGTCGTTGCCGCGCTCATGCCCGGCGCGATCGCGCCGATGCAGATGCGAATCGGCGTCGGGGGGGCGGCGATGCTCCGGCAAGCGGGAAGTGCGAGGGTTCGACATGGCTGGTGCGGCTCCATCAAGGACTGGGTGCGTTGCCGGCGCACGGACGGCGGCGGCGGAGGGATCTTTCACGTTCCGATTGGCGCGAAGCGCAACACGGATTGAAGTGCAAGGAGGGAACCGCGCGGGTTGCCTGCAACCTCCCATGGTTGCCAGGTAGGCGCGGATGCGAGCCGGAAACGGTATTCGTGTCTCGTAGCGAGGCGAGGTGTGTCCCCTATTATCCGCGCTGGCCCCCCTTGGGTGAAGGGCGCTTCGCGGAAAAATAATGTCCCGGCCGACGTTTCACCGACTTTCCTAGTGCCATCGGTCCCCCCGATTATGCCCATTTGCAACCGCGAATCGGGCCAAAACCCCTGTCGTGGACGAGGGACGCAAGGCCGTGCGGAATCTGAATCTATTGCGGAGCGAGCATCTGCCAGAATTGCCGGACCTGCTCGCGCGTCGCTTCCGGCGCGCCAGAATTATCGATCACCACGTCGGCCCGGGCGCGCTTACTGTCTAACGATGCCTGCGCCCCCTCACGCTCGGAAAACTCCGCTTCCTTCCAGCCGCGCTGTTTCGCGCGGGCGAGTCGCACCAGCCGGGGTGCGTCGACGAATAAAGTCTTCGTGCAAAGTCTGTGCCAGCCGGACTCAAATAGCAGGGCGGCATCGACGACCACCACGTTGGTATCGCCGGCGCGAGCGTGCCCGTCGATTGCTTCCTGCAGCCGCCTGCCGATCCGGCCATGCGTGAGTTGTTCCAGAAACGCGCGCTCTCGCGATGCCTCGGGCGTGGGAGCGAAAACGATATCCGCCACGGCGGCGCGGTCGACTTCTCCCTGGTCGTCGAAAACGGCGCTTCCCCAGCGGCCTTGAATCGCCCGTTTCACCTCGGGCTCACGCAGCACTTCGTGCCCCAACGAATCGGCGCTGAGCACAACGGCACCGAGTTGCCGAAGCTGCTCGGCGACCAGGCTCTTACCGCTGGCCACACCGCCGACGACGCCAATAACGTGCATAGGTTCTTCACGCCGACGCGGGGAAGCTCCAAATCACAAATCCCAAATCACAAACAAATTCCAAAGCTCAAAACCATTAAACCATGAGACGCCACAACGCCGCGCTTCGCCCCCTGCTTGGGATTTGGACTTTGATCGTTGGGTATTGTTTGTGATTTGTGATTTGGAACTTCCACCCAATAGCTGGAAGGACCAGTTGACGCTCCACCGTCAGCTCCACGGTTCGCACTCGGCCCAGTTGTCGCCGACCTTCACATCGACCTTCAAGGGGACCGACAGTGGAAAGGCGCCGCTCATTTCCTCGGTTACGAGCCGGCCCAGGGCCTCAATCTCCTCGCCGGGCGCCTCGAACAGCAGCTCGTCGTGGATTTGCAGCAGCATTCGCGCGGGGCTTCGCTCGCGGCGCAGTCGGCGAAAGACGTGGATCATCGCCTGCTTGATGATGTCGGCCGCCGACCCCTGGATGACCGTGTTGATGGCGATCCGCTCGGGCAGATTGCGCTGCCGCGAGCCCTCGCGCTGCGCCGGGTCGCGCACGCCGTGCACGGTGCGGCGTCGACCCGACACGGTAGTAACATAGCCCTTATCGCGGCACTGTTCCAGCACGTGGTTCAGGAAGCGGTCGACCCCCACGTACCGCGCGAAGTACGCGTCGATGAACTGCGCCGCTTCCTCTTGATCGATGTTGATCGCGCGAGCCAGGCCGAAGGGGCTCTGTCCGTAAATGACGCCGAAGTTGACCGCCTTCGCGCTGCGGCGCATCGCCGGCGTCACGTCGTCGAGCGATACCCCGTACACCTCGGCCGCCACTTGTGCGTGTACATCGCGGTCTTCAGCGAACGCTTTCTGCAGCGCCGCGTCGCCCGAGAAATGGGCCAGCACGCGGAGCTCGATCTGGGAGTAGTCGGCGGAGAGAAGTCGCCAACCCTTCTCGCCGGGCAGGAAGGCGGAGCGAATTTCACGCCCCACTTCGGTCCGAATGGGAATGTTCTGCAGATTGGGCTCGGTCGAGCTGAGCCGGCCCGTGGCGGCAACATCCTGCCTGAGCGAAGTGTGCACGCGCCCCGTTTCGGGGTGGATCAGTTGGGGCAGCGCGTCGACGTAGGTGCTCTTCAGCTTGGCGAACTGGCGGTACTCGACGATCTTGGCCGGCAGGTCGTGCAGCTTGGCCAACTCGGCCAGCACGTCGGCATCGGTGCTGGGGCCGGTCTTGGTACGTTTGACGATCGGCAGGCCGAGTTTCTCGAACAACACCGTCGAAAGCTGCAGGCGCGACTCGATGTTAAACGGCCCACCAGCCAGCTTGTGAATCTCTTGCTCCAGATCCTGCAAGCGCTGACCGAACCGCTCGCTCAGCTCGGCCAACAGGGGAGCGTCGATCCGGATGCCGTTGAACTCCATCTCGGCCAGCACCTCGATCAGCGGCATTTCGAGCTCGGCGAATAGGCGGTACAGTCCCTCGTCGCGTAGTCGAGTTTCCAACAGCGACACCAGCCGTAGCGGCACGTCGGCGTCTTCGGCGGCGTATTCAGTCACCTTCTCGACCGGCACTTCATCCATGCGCCGCTGCTGATTGCCGGTCCCGATCAGATCGGTGATCGGGATCATGGTGTGGTTCAGGTATCGCACTGCGATGTCGTCCAGGCTGTGATTGCGCTGGCCGGGATCGAGCAGGTAGTCGGCCACCATGGTGTCGAATTCGATTCCCTGCACGTCGATGCCCGCGCCACGGAACACCACGATGTCGTATTTGAGGTTCTGGCCGACCTTTTTGGGTGAGGTGCTTTCCAGCACGGGCCGCAGAACCTCTAGCGCCTCGGTGGCATCGACTTGCGGCTCGCCCGGCGGAGAACGCAGCGGCACGTAGTACGCCTCTCCCTCTTTCCACGCGAACGAGCAGCCCACGATTTCGGCCAGTCGCGGGCTGGTCGAAGTGGTTTCGGTGTCGATGGACAGCCGCGGCTGCTTCGCCATTTCGCCGGCCAGCCGCTTCAACTCGTCGAGCGAGGCGACGGTGCGATAGTCGGATTGCCAAGTCGATGGCGCGCTCCCCTCCGTTAAGCCGGCCAACCGCTCGGTGAGAGCCCGAAAGCCGAACTCGCGGCACAGCTCGATCGCCGCCGGTTGCACAGGTCGCCCCGTGCGGCCTTCTTCCCATTCGAATGGAACCGGCACGTTGTCGACAAGCCGCACCAACTCGCGGCTCATGAGCGCCTGCTGGCGGCCGGCCAGCAGGTTTTCCCGCCGCTTCTTGCCGCTGATATCGCCGGCATGGTCGAGCACGCCTTCGAGCGTGTCGTACTTGGTCAGCAGGTCTGCCGCGATCTTGGGGCCAATCAGCGGCACGCCGGGGACGTTGTCGACTGGATCGCCCACCAGGGACTGAAAATCGACCACTTGCCGCGGCTCGATGCCCCACTCGCGCTCCAGCGACTCGGCGTCGAACACCTGGTCCTTGCGGATGTTGTAGAGCTTTACGCGATCGGTGATGAGCTGGCGGCAATCCTTGTCGCCCGTGACCAGGTAGCATTCGCCGCCGGCGCGCTCGACGCGATGGGCCAGCGTCGCCAGAATATCGTCGGCCTCGTAGCCGGGGCATTCGAGCACGGGAATCTGCAGCGCCTCCATCATCCGGCGAATCGACTTCATTTGAAGCTGCAAGTCGATCGGCATCGCCTCGCGCTGCTCTTTGTAGGCCTCGTATTGCTCGTGCCGAAACGTAGGGCTCGGATGGTCGAAAGCGCAGAACAAATAGTCGGGCTGCTTCTTCTGGAGGATTTCCAGCAGATCGCGAACGAAGCCGTGCACCGCCCCCACCGGCCGGCCAGTGGGGCTGGTCATTTCCGGCAAGGCGTGAAAGACCTGATAGATGAGCGAGTGCGCATCGACGACATAAACTACACGTCCGGCCAGGCTCGGGGACGCAGGCGTGCTCGACCTTGCGCCAGCGCTCGACCTTGCGCCAGCGCTCGACGACGGTGCATCCGACGAACTGACCTGGTCCCCTTGGCAGACAGGAATGTCTGCCCCACGGCCGGTCGACGGAACGTCTGCCCCACAGCCGGTCGACCGATGCCGTGCGGCAGGTGCCGACTCATCGCCGCGCGTCGCCGCATCGTCGTCGTCGAAGCCCTGCAAAGTCCGCTGGCGGCTCTTTTTGGCCATGAACAAATGATTACCGGCATGGGGTCCGCGCGACACTGCCCTGCCCGACCAAAACGAGGCGTGTGGCACAGCGCCCAGGAAAAGTGACGTTCCCGTTGCCCATGAGAAGCGGATCGTATGAGAAGCGGATCGAGAGCGGGGCCACGACCGCGACCCATCGTAGGCCGTTGGCCGACGGAGCGTCAAGGAACCAGCCCAGCGGGTGCGCCGCCGTTTCCGGCTGACAGCAGGCCGTCTTCGGCTGTCGTCTTTCCGCTGTGTGCTTTCGGCGTTCCTGTTTACCGGTTTCGATGGGCAATCCCCGTAATCTTCCGATTAATCGTCACCCTGTCCCACACGGTCCGGAATGTTTGACACCAGCCCCCGCTCTGTTTAGAATCGTTGTAGGTTGTTGGCCGGTCGCGGTTTATCGAGTCTGCGCGGGGCCAACACCCGAGCATCCCCTCGGAACATTCACCGTAGCGGCCATGCGAAGTCGCAAGGTCGGCGCCCGCGCCACCTCGCTGATCGCCGCGCTGCAATTCGAATTCACGTCGCAACCCGCGCCCCAGGAGTCCGCCCCATGGCATCGCGCGAAAGTCAAGGTTTACAGATCGCGCTGATTCTGTTCGTGATGGTAACGGTGGTGCTGGCCATCACCACATTCGTCTTGTACTACAAGATCAGCGGCGAAAACGGCTACGTGGCGCAGGTGGCTTCCGCCAACACCACCAAGGCCGCAGCCGAAAAGACCCGCAATAACTACGCGGCGGGCTACGAATTGGTGAAGCACACGCTGGGCCAGACGAAGCTCAACGACGTCGAGCTCGACGGCGAACGCAAGAAGCTCGAAGCAGGCGGCGGCGATATCTGGACGGAAGTCAAGGCCATTGAAGACCAGTACCAGAAGGACATGGCCGCCTACGGCGCGGGACTTCCCGAGGAAAGCCTGAACTACACCGCCCTGCCCCAGAACCTGATCGAAACCATCTACAAGCGGAACGATGCGGTGGCGGCGGTCGAGGCACGGGAAAACAAACTGCGGCAGGACACCGACAACGAATTGCAAATCGCCGCGACCAACGTCGCGAACGCCGAGAAGGCGAGGGACGACGCCGTCAAAACTTCGAACGATCTGCGGACCGCCTACGAAGCCGACCGCGCCCGATTCCTCGCGAAACAGCAGGAGCTCATCACTCAGGTCAACGATCTCAACAATCAGGCCAAGGCAGACGTGGAAGCGGCCGCCCGCCAGGTACAGGGTCTCAAAAACGAGTTGTCCATCGCCAACAACGTCGTCGCCGAACAGGCCGCCAAGCTCGAACGCGTGAAAAACCCTTCGTACGAGGCTCCCGATGGACGCGTCTCCTGGGTCAATCACGCTTCCGACGTGGTATGGATCAACCTGGGGCTGGCCGACGGCGTCCGCCGCCAGACCACCTTCAGCGTCATCAACCGCGACGAAACCCGCCTGCAGGATGCCAAGCCCAAGGGCAGTATCGAAATCGTCCGCGTGATCGACCGCCACCTGTCCGAAGCCCGCATTACCGACGAGACGCTGAACGACCCCATTCTGCCGGGCGACCTGATTCACTCGCCGACGTTCGAGCCCGGTCGCCCCGTGCATTTTGCCGTCGTGGGCGTGATCGACGCCGATGGCGACCGCAAGAGCGATCGGCAGCTCGTGCTCAATCTGATCGCGGCCAGCGGCGGCGTAATCGACGCGGAAGTCGACGAGGAGGGGAAGCGCACCGGCACCATCTCGGTGCAGACCGACTACATCATTCTGGGCGAGCGGCCCACCGAGAAAACGAGCCAGGGGCTGCGCGACGCCTACACCCTCATTCTGGATGAGGCCGAGCGGTTCGGTATCGAGTCGATGCCCGTGGCAAAGCTGCTTACGTACATGGGCTACCGCGGTGAAGTGCGCACGGTGCAGCTCGGCCGCGGCGCAACGGCGGAGGATCTTGGTCCGGCGGAAGGCGCCCCGCGAGGCACCTCCAGCGGCGCCACGTCAGGAGTTTTCAAACCGCGCACGCCCCCGGCGCGCGGCGGAAAAGGCGCTTATTGAAACGCACCGATGACCAAGTCCCCATGACCAAGGCCGCTTTCTGCCCGCGGCGGTTGGCATGGTGTGCTCCGACTGTCACTCCCCCGCTTCAGAATCGGCTGAGGAAGACGCCTCCGAATCGGCCCCCTCTTCGTTGAGCTTCAGCGCCGCCGAATTCAGACAATAGCGCATTCCCGTCGGCTGCGGACCATCGTTGAACACGTGGCCCAAATGCGCGCCGCAGCGGCTGCACAGCACTTCGGTGCGACGCATGAAGAACTTGTAGTCGTCCTCGGTGTGCACGTTCTCGGAATGGGCCGGTTCCCAGAAGCTCGGCCAGCCGGTGCCCGAATCGAACTTGGTTTCGGAGCTGAACAGCGGCGCACCGCAGCAGACGCACTCGTACATGCCCTCTTTCTTGCTGTTCCAGTATTCGCCGCTGAATGCCCGTTCGGTCCCTTTCTCGCGGGTCACGTAATACTGCGTGGGCGTGAGCATCTCTTTCCATTCGGCGTTCGATTTATGCACGGCATAGTCTCCTGTCGCCGCGCCATCTGACGCGGCGTCGACGCCGTCCCGCGGTATGACCTTGGAGTGCCCGGATGCCGCGCCCTCGCCGGAAGAAATAGTGCAACCGCAGCCAGCCAACAGCGGAACCGCGGCGATCAGCGGCAACAGGTAACGCAGCTCGGTCCTTCCACGGTTCACGGCGGAGGCCATCTTCGGGATATCCTGATCGCGGCGCAGAGTCCGGGCGGCGCAGCCCCTTCGCGGCGGAGCCGGCGCCGCAGTGTCATTGTAGGTGCCCCGTCAATTCCGGGCCATCGCAGCTTGCACGGCGTAATGGCCAGCACCCAATACCGTCGGGGACTGGCTCATCTTGCGCAGTCCGCGGAGCAAATTGTGCCTGTCCCCCTTCTCCGAGACGGTTTTGAAATGGGCTCTTGAAAACCAGCCCATCCGGCGCGACCGGCACCATCCCTAACAGCGTCCTTTTATGGCTTGGTGGCGCCAGGCCACTTCGTGCCGACGGCGCGTTACGATAGGGACGGGAGGAATTCGGGTAGTTGCCATCGGTTGAATGCCGTATGGCTGCTGCAACACCGGACCGGCTGTACACTGGCGGCGCGTTTTGCGTGCCACTTGCAGCTTCCCGCGTTCCATGGGCACAAGGTACGTTCTCTGTGAGTCGGCCCGCATAGTGCGGCCTTCGCGAATGTAGCAAGCCTGGCACGTACAATAAGCGATCGCCATGGTCCCGACAGAAGCCGAGATCGCCGCTCCACGCCCGTGTCCGAATTGCGGCTCGCTGTCCGGCGTCGCCGACCAATTCTGTATTGCGTGCGGTGCATCGCTCGGCGATGCGCCCGTTACGGCCCATCGGGTATCAGCCGCGTCTTCCCACCAGCGCGTCCCGAGCGGCGCGCCGTGGGAGACACCGCAGGCCGCCGAGTCACCGAGTGCTCCACGTCGCCGACGCGGCACATGCCTGATGGTGGCGGCGCTGATCGCGGTGTTGTGCCTGGGCGGACCGGTCACGTGGATGACGTGGAGCTGGTGGCAGCCAGCCAGCGCACGGCTAATTATCTGGGGCGCCCCGCAGGGACTGTGGCAGGTAGCGCTCGAGCACGACGGGAACATGCGCACGGTCGAGGATCGCGACCTGATACTCCCGGCGGGCACCTACACGATTCACCTCACGCCCCAGGGAATGTCGGACACGCCCGCGACGCCCGAATCGGCCACGTTTGTGCTCGAGCCGGGATGCGTACACTTGTATTCGGCGGCGGGCGAACCCCTCGAAGTGGGCACCCAGGTCGACGCCCGACGGGTCCATACGAAAGTGGGCGTGCCGGCACCGACTCCGCTGTGGTTCGACGAGAGCACCGACACGCTGCGATGGACCAAGCGGGGGAGCGACAGAGGCCGCCCGCTCGATCGCAACGCCGAAATCCAGGTATACGACGCCGGGCGCATCGTGCCAGCCGACTCGGGGTGCTGGCTGGCAGTGGCCAACCCTTACGATGAACCGCTTCAATTGGAAGTCGCTGAGGGCCCGATCCGCTGGCAGTTTCGGCTCCCTGCGTGCAGCATTCGCATGGTGCCCTGCCTCGCCGAAAACGAATTGTCGATCATCGCCCGCGTACCCGGCCAGGAGGCCAACATCGACTCGCTGTCGGTCAAAACACCGCCCGAGGCGACGTCGCTGTACACGGTCGGCGCCGCCACCGCCTACGAGTGGGAAGAGACAATGGGATCCGACGCGGGCAATGCAACTCGCCAGACCGTGCTGCCCGCCCAGTTCGTGATCCTCGATGACGCCAAGGTAGCCGAGTTTCGGTTGCCACCGCTGTCGGAGCGCGGAAGCCCTGGCAAACCGCTCCTCACCAGGGAACTGGCCAGCGGCGGCCGCTCGCAGCTTTTCGCAGTTGCCAGTGCGCCGCTACTTGCTCCCGCGGCGCAGGCGCCCAGTGAGCTGACGACGCATCCCGAGGTGCGCGTCGTGATACTACCGCAACCGGGCGATCTGGCCGGCCGCGCGATCCAAAACCTGGCGGCGCGCCAAGGCGGAGCCGTTGTCATAGCCGACGCAGCCGCGCATGACCTGGCAAGCGGAAAACGCCTGCACGCGGCGGGCCCGCCGCTGCGCGCTGCCGCGCTGGGAAGCGAGGGACTGCTGCTGATTACGCGACAGGGCCAACTCGCCAGTGTGAGCAACGGCGGGCTCGTCACCGGCGACAGCCTCGGCGATCCCACCATGCAAGTCTGGGCCCGGCCGGCTGATGGCCGCGTGTTTCTATTCGGTGGACAGTCGGCGGGCGGGCTATTTACAATCGAACAGGGCCGGCTTCGGCGCCTCCTGCCCGCGGACCAGCACGTTACCGCGCTGGGCGCGGCGCCCGAGGGAATTGTCGCCGCCATGGGGCGCCGTATCGAGCGGCTGCGGTTCGACGGCTCGTCACGAGAGGGCGACGCGGTCGATCGCACGACGCTCGTCGAACTGCCCGATGGGCCCGATCTAGTCGGTCTGCACGACGCCGGCGGATTGTTGGTCTTCGCCACCGACGAGGCTGTATACATGCTCAGCGAAGGGGCCGTGCTCCCGTTGGTGCTGGGGGCCGGTGGACCGATCTATCCCCACGCGGGCGACTTGCTGATGCTCGACCACAATAGCCGCCGTCTGCTGCTGCTGAAATGCGACTTGTTCCGCGATCATCGCGGAGGCTGATTCTTCCCGTTTGCCGATTCTCCACCATGAGCCCAATCATGACGCGATTGCTTCCCCCGACCTTGATTGCCGCCGCTCTCTGCGCGACCGTCCTAGCGCAAGCCGCCGCGGCGGAGGCGCCCGATTCGTTTCGCTTGCAAACGGCCATCAACCAGGCCCAAAGCGACGCCAACTCCGTGCAGGACGCCCTCGACGGCGGAACGTGGAGCGACATCAGCTCGGCCTTGTTCGACTTGCAAAACCGCAAGTTGGAAATCGACCGCGCCATTAGCGACTACCAGTCGCTCGAAAGCCAGGTCCGCAGCTACCAGTCGCGCGTGCAGCGGCTCCGCATCGAGTGGGAGACGGCGCAAAACCAATACAATTCGCAACAGCGCAAGAACGAAGACGACAAACGCCGCATCGACGCCGAGGTGAAGGCGCACAATGCCAAGGTCGCTGCCGTCGAGGCGGAATGGGATCTCTACAACGCCGACGTGGCCGAATACGATCGTGACGGTGTCTCATACCGACGCGACCTCGCCGCCTACGAAGCCGCGGGAAGCATGAACGACGCCGAGTACCGCCGCCTGCTGCGATGGTACAACGAACGAGAGGCATGGCGCGGTCGAATCAACCGCCGGAACGACGACCTCGGCGGCCGCGCCAACGAGAATAACAGCCGCAAAGCGATCCTCGACCGCCGGCTGGACCAGATCTACAACGACGCCCGACTCTTAGAGCTGCGAATCGCCGCCAGCGAGAAGGAGCGCGACTACCGACTCGCCGACTCCGAACGTGCCCGCATGCAAGAGCAGCTCGATTCGATGGCAGCCGACATCAACGGCCGCATCGATTCAGGCATAGCGGCGGCCGGCTCGTTGTCGGCGAGCCTGGCGGGAGCGCGACGCGCCGCGTCGTCCGCCTCGTCGGGCGAGCGCACCTTTTCCTACTACGCACCCGGACAGGTAACCGACGGGCCAGCGGGGGATGGGCAGGCATCGTACGGGAAGATTCCCGACAACGTTCGCGCCGTTCCGCTTGCTCCGGGGCGGGCGCTCAGCGAGACGGGCCCCTCGTTTCAGGGTCGGGCGTACGTGATTCCCAGCCGCACGGGCGACTACGGCGCCGATGCCCTGGCCGACAAGGTGCGCTCCGGAGTGTTGGCCAAAACGCTCGAACAGTACGAATCGCGGCGCGTGACCGGCGTCGACACGCCCGCCGCGTTCCGCTCGTTCGATTCCACTCACCTGGCGTGGAGTCGGCTCCCCGACGTCGACGTCACCGCGGGCGAGGGCGAACAACCGGCCGACGACGCGCTGGTGCTGGGCGACGTCGTCGACCCCGATTTGTACTTCTCCGAATCCGACCGCCGGCTGGCGCGCAAGGAGAAACAGCGGCTCGAGGGACTGATCGAGAAGCTGGAAGACAAGCTCGCCGAGGTGCGTGGCTGGCAGGGGGACTTGCTTCGCTACCAGGATGAAATGCTGGCCCTGCGCCGCGAGCTGGCCCAAAACGACCTGGCCAACGCCCTCAGCATGGCGCAGATCGGCAACGTGGCGGAGCGGCTCTCGAAGATGCCCCGCTACGAAAAGGCGTTCGATAAGAAAACCGTCGAAGCCATCCGGCAGGTCGAGGCCGAGCTGGTGCGAGCCACCAAGGATGCCGAATCGCTGATCTCGGCGTACGACTCGGAATCGCAGGCGCTCCAGGCGAAACAGGACTCGGAGCGCGTGGGCAAATCGCTCGACTCCGTGTGCGAGCTGCTCAAGGTGGGCGTCAATCAATTGCCCCTCGACGACCCGGCTCGCCCCTGGATGGAACATACGCTCAAAGTCTACAACGCCGCCTTCAAGCTCATGACGCAACAAATGCGCGAGGGCGAGTCCCAACGCCCCGACGACCAGGTGCGGGCCGAGCGCGTGGTAACCGCCGTCGAAATCATGGCCATCTTTTATCCCCCCGCGGCCGTCGGCATGGGATTAGGCAATGAGATCAACGACTGGCGGATGAACAAGTACTACATCCAGCCGGCCGTCGAAGACCTCAGCGCCGCGCTGGCCGGCAACTACGAAGCACAGCGGCACCTTCAGCGGAAGGTCGAGCGCTCGCGGCAGTTTCTGCAGGAGCACGAGCGCGTGCTGCAGTCCGATCCACATCGGCCCGGCAAGGTGAATAGCTTGCGCGATTGACCGGGCGGGCACGAGCGTCGCGCACGAGAATCGACGTGCAACGCACGGCGGACATGGGCGCGATACTTTTGCCGTTGCCCTCGACCTTGATGATTCTTTCTCAGGCGATCCAATGACGACTTGTGTTCATTGCCAGCGCGACAATCCTCCTCATGCCCGATTCTGTGGGCGATGCGGAAAGGCACTGCCATCGGCCGCATCCAGCTCGGCAGATGCAACTGTCGCGCCCGGTGCTGCGAGCCAAGCGGCACGAACCGTGCCGCCGCATGCACCGGCGCGGACGGCGGAGCAGCAACCAGATGCGCCAAGTGGGGCGGCAGGGACGTCGCCTTTTGCGCAGGCGCCGGATCGCTCCACGCAGCCACCCATAGCCGCCGGAGGCGAACGGAGTGCACCACCGAGCGTGGGCCCCCCCGCTCAAGCGCCCAAGTGGCTCGCGATTTTCGGTTGCCTGAGCATGGCCCTGGGCCCGGGGTTATTTCTGCTGAATCTGTTGGTGGTGGGCGACAGCATCAACACGATCGAGCGGTTCGGCGCGGGGGCGGCCAGCACCAATATCCTGAGGGGTGTCATCTGGGGGTTCGCACTTGTGGGCGGGTTGCTGTTCGTTTCCGGCGTCGGCCTGCTGCTGCGTCAGCGCTGGGGACGCACGCTCTCCTTTGTGTTTGTCGCCTTGGCGTTCGCCGCGCCACTTCTCTCGTGCGTGGCAACGGTAGCCGTTAGCGGAATGGCCAGTTACGAGGCGGCCCAGCGAGGCAACGTCGGGTACGGCGGCGGCCCCACGGAAGTGCGCTTTATCGCCGCCGTTCCCGCCGTGGCCCCGGCGTACGGCGTACTGCTATTGGTGTTCTTGAACCTCGCGTCGGTGCGCGCATGGGCACGGCGAATGCCACTTGCGCCCGCGCGCCCGACCGTGGTCACTCCAGCAGGCAACGGCGGCACCGCTCTGGCAGCAACGACCGGCGCCGCGTCGACGGACATTGCGCAGCCGACCGCATCGCCGCCCGTCGCACCGACGCCGCAACTCTCGATCATGGCTCTGATGAGTCTCGTGCTGGCGTTTCTGGGCTGTCTGCTCATTCCGCAAATCGTGTCGCTCGTGCTGGGCGTGTTGGCGCTGCGCCGCATCCGCCGCTCGCACGGGATGCTCACGGGGCGCGGGCTGGCGATCGGCGGTATTTGTGTCTCGTCGGTATTCCTGTTGTTCGTCGCGGCGATCGTCGCGCTGTCGATCGTCATCGCCGTCGTGAATCAGCCCGCGGCGACTCTGAGCGAACAATGGCGAATCGAAGGCGGCCCGAACGCCCTTGAAGAACAGCCCGACGGCGGTGACATGGGATACGGAGCTGCAAGCGCCGGCCCCGGCACAATCGACCAACTGGCCTTTACCTCCGACGGCGAACTGCTCGTCGGGTTCGGCAACGCGCTCTACGTGTGGGATGCCGAGAGCGGCAGGGAGAGACGTCGGATCGACGGCTTCCCTCATTGGGGATCGTTCGTCGTCGACGGCGACGTGCTGCGCGCCGTGCGACGTTCCGACTCCGGATTCCTCGAAGTAGCGGAGGTCGACCTGCAAAACGGCGCTATCAGAACGTTGCCCTCGACTTCGTGGGAAAGCGTCTACCCGCATGGCGCCAATCTGTCGCCGCGCGGCGGTCGCGTCGCGGCTGTGTTCGACGACAATACTCTCTGGGCATGGGACGCCGACACTGGTGAGCACATTTGCCGCTGGGACGTTGCCGGCGATCCTGCCGAGGAATCCACGTGGCGCGGTTCAATTCAGGCAATGGCCCTTTCGCCCGACGGTCGGTTGGCGCTCCTGGGCCTCAGCGGCGAGGAGTTGGTGCTCGTCGACGTGCAGCGGGGGGCCGAAATCCGCCGCTTCGTGTCATCGCCTGATTTCGCGTTCAGTCAGCCGGAAATGATGCAGTTCCTGCCCGACGGGAAGCAGGCCCTCTCGGTGGGCACCGGCGTGGGCGCGTCGGCCATTCTGTGGGACGTCGAGACCGACCAGTCGCCGCAACAAATCCGCGGACATCACTGGGGGACTGGCTTGGCCGCCCTGTCGCACGACGGCCGCTTCCTGGTCACCGGGGGGATGACCGCAGGCGAAGCCAATTACATGGTGTTCCAAGGAACGCCCCGCGATTACGGCGGCGACCTGATTCTGTGGAAGACCGACGGCGCACGCGAATTGACGACCTTCTACAAAAAAAGCACGTCGCGCGTGACCGCCCTGGCCCTTTCTCCCGACGGCAGCAGGCTGGCAGCGGCCTACAACGACGGTACATTGATCGTGCTGGACGTCGAGCGCTGACCCGACCGTTGCGGCATGGTTGCGCTCGTTGCGGAATGGTCTCCCGACTTCGTTGCGGCATGGTCTCCCGACCGTGCCGCGCCAAGTAGGTCCCGTCTGCCGGGCGGGACCTGGATGTGCCGCCACGCGTCGTGTGCCCAGGTCCCGCTCGGCAAGCGGGACCTACGACGGTGCGCGAACCTTTTGTGCCGCGATGTGTCGCCGACCTGCGCGGCCCGCCTGCGATTCATGCCTTTCCCCAAACTGCCTGAGACCTGCACCCATGCCCGATCGATCGAAGAACCGTTCCCGCTCGACCCCTAAAACCGCATCCCCTTCGCCTATCACCCCCGACGATCTTCTGCGCCTGGCGGTCGTCGCCGACCCGCGCATCTCGCCCGACAGCCAGCAAGTGGTTTTCGTCGTCAAGGGAGCGTCGGCAAAAAAGAAGAGCGAATACGAGACCAACCTGTGGCTCGTCGATACCGCCGGCGGCGCTCCACGCCAATTCACCACTGGCGGAAAAGATGGCCAACCGCGGTGGTCGCCCGACGGGTCGCGGATCGCGTTCGTCTCGGGACGCGTGAAACACCATCCGCAAGTCTACACGATCGCCGCGCAGGGGGGCGAAGCGCAGCCGCTCACGCGGTTTCCCGAGGGGAGCATCGGCCGCATTTTGTGGTCGCCCGACGGTACGTGTCTGGCCGTCAGCTTCCGCCCGCAGAACGAATCGTTCACCGAGGCGGCCAAGAAGAAGCGCGAGGAAATCGGCGCCAGCACTCCGGCCCGCGTACTCGACGATTGGTGGTATCGCCTGGACGGCGACGGATACTTCGGCGCCCAGCGGTTTTGCCTGTACCTGGTCGACGCCGCATCGGGCGACCACCGCCTGCTCTATCGCCGCGATACGCTCGGCTCGTTCGACTTCGACTTCTCGCCCGACGGTAGCGAGCTCGTCGTCGCCACCAATCGCGATCGGCTCGCGCTCGTTCGACCTTGGAAAGACGAGCTCGTGCGGATCGACGTGAAATCCGGCGACATCACGCCGGTCCCCGGCCTGCCCGCCGGCCCGAAAACGTGCGTCCGCTGGTCGCCTGACGGCCGTACGATCGCCTACGCCGGGCGCGAGGGGAAAGACGGCGCGTACAGCGTCGAGAATCTGGAACTTTACGTATACAGCGTCGACGACGGCACGCTGCGCTGTCTCACCCGCGGCAGCGACCACTGTCTATTGGCCGTGACCGTCGCCGATACGGCCGAGGCCGAGTTCGCTCCCGTGCTCGAATTCACGCCCGACTCGCGCCGTCTGTTCACCCGCATCGGCTGGCAGGGGGAAATGCACATCGCATCGATCGCCGTGAAGGGCGGGAAGATCGAGTTCCATACCGAGGGGCCGCTCGACTGCGCGCTCGGCAATCTCTCGAAAGACGGTCGGTTGCTCGCCGCCACCGTCGCCAGGCCGACGCGACCCGCCGAAGTAGCAGTGCTCAACACCGGCGCGAAAAAGGTGTCAGGAACCTTTGACCGAAACGGCCCGGAGGGTGCTGCGCATCAAAGGTTCCTGACACCTTTTTCGCGCCTCACCGATCTCAACGGCCCGCTGCTTGCCGAGCGCCTCGTTGCCGAGCCAAGAGCGAACTGGGTCACCGCCGAAGATGGCCACCGCGTGCAAGTGTGGTCGCTCATGCCCCCTTCGCACAACGGGCGCGATCAAAAACTGCCGGCCGCGCTCGAAATCCACGGCGGCCCGCACGCCCAGTACGGCTCCGGATTCTTTCACGAGTTCCAGGTGCTGGCCGCGGCGGGCTACGCCGTGTTCTACTCCAACCCGCGCGGCAGCAAGGGATACGGCCGCGACCACTGCGCCGCCATCCGCGGCAAGTGGGGCACCGCCGACTGGCTCGACATCCAGGCCGTCACCCGGTTCATCAAGAGCCAGCCCCACGTCGATCCCGACCGCGTCGCCGTCATGGGCGGAAGCTACGGTGGATACATGACCAACTGGGCCATCGGCCACTCCCGCGAGTACGCCGCCGCCATCACCGACCGCTGCGTGAGCAACCTGGTGAGCATGTCGGGCACGAGCGACGGCCCGATCGAGCCCGATATTTATTTCCCCGGCAACTTCTGGGACCGCCCCGAAGCCCGCTGGGCGCAAAGCCCCATCGCGTACCTCGGCAACGCCAAGACCCCCACGCTCATCATCCACAGCGAGGGCGACCTGCGGTGCAACGTGGAACAGGCCGAGCAGGTGTTCACGGCGCTGAAACTGCTGGGCGTGCCGACCCGCTTCGTCCGCTACCCCCCCACCACCAGCCACGGCATGAGCCGCTCGGGCCCCCCCGACCTCCGCCTCCACCGCCTGGGCGAAATGCTGCGGTGGCTGAACAAGTACCTGATGAAGGGCCGCGGCAAACGCACCACACGCAAGCGCGCCGCCGC
>CAYQAJ010000096.1:0-14918 GCA_964415245.1 uncultured Pirellulaceae bacterium
ACTGAAAACTTGTTTCTCAGTTGCTTTCCGCCGCGTCGACGCTCGTGACGGGCTGTTCCGATCGCGGCGCGTTCCGCGTGTCGATCTGGATCAGCCCGTCGCGCAGCCGGATGGTGCGCCTGGTGTGGGCGGCTACCTCGACTTCGTGCGTCACCATGATGATTGTCTTGCCGTGCTTGTTCAGCTTGTCGAACAACGACAAGATTTCTTCCGCGGTTTGCGTGTCGAGGTTGCCGGTCGGCTCGTCGGCCAGAATGAAATAGGGATCGTTCACCAGGCTGCGGGCGATGGCCACTCGTTGCTGCTGACCGCCGGAAAGCTGCGTGGGGCGATGCCGCGTGCGGTCACCCAGTCCGACCATTTCGGCCAGATCGAGGGACTGCCTGCGAGCGCGGCTCGACAGGCGCCCCTGGTAATAGAGCGGCACTTCGATGTTCTCGACCACGGTCAACTGGGGAATCAGGTTGTACGACTGAAAGACGAAGCCGATGCGCGAGGCGCGGATGTTCGACAGCGCGTTGTCGTTCATCCGCGACACGTCGTCGTCGCCCAGGAAGTAGGAGCCCGCCGTCGGCCGGTCCAGGCAACCCAGTAGATTGAGCAGGGTGCTCTTGCCGGAGCCGGAAGGCCCCATGATGGCGACGTAATCGCCCTCGGGTATGTCGAAAGAGACTCCCTGCAGGGCGCGGACGGTTTCGCCCTTGAGGACGTAGTCCTTGCGCAGGTTCTCGATCCGGGCGGCCAGAGTCATTCGCCGCCTCCGGAGGGTCGCGGGCGGCCGCCGGGGCCGCCCCCCTCGCGTGACATTCGCGCGAACGAGGCCATCAACTCGGCCCGGTCGACGCTGCCGTCACCGTTGGTGTCGGCCTGCATCATGCGGTCGCGGCGGTCTGCATCGTCGATGGCCGCCAGCTCGTCGCTCGACAGCACGCCGTCGCCGTCCGTGTCGAGGCTTTCCATGATCCGCTGCGCGATTTGCGCCGGGTTGAACTGACCACCGCCTGCACCTTGTCCGCCTTGTCCTTCACCTTGTCCGCCTCGCGCTCCGCGCTGGCGGCCGCCCGGCGTACCACCGTCCGCGCCCGGCGCGTCGTTGCTTTTCGCCACCGACGTGCCCGAGAAGTCCTCGCGCTTCACCTCGGCGATCTGCTCGGGTGTCGTCTCAAACAGGCCGACGTAGCCTGAGAAATCAAACTTGTCCGTGTGCTGCCGCGGGTTCATGACGACCTCGGTCCCTTCGGGCAGGCTTTCGGAGGCCTCCTCGTTAATAGCAATGGTTTTGTCGTTGGTCGAGTCGAATACGATCTTTCGAGTCTCGAAGTCTTCGCCGTTCTTGACCAGGCAGAAGGTATGTCCGCGGTGTTCGTAAATGGCTTGCACCGGGATCTGCAGCGCCTCGGGTCGGCGCTCGACGTAAATCCGCACCTCGGCGTTCATGCCGGGACGGATGACGGCGGGCGGGTCGATGATCTTGATAAAGGCCGCGTACTCTTTCACGTTGCCGCTGCTCCAGCCGCCCGGTTCGGCGTACTGATTCACCTTGGTGACTTCGCCCGTGAGCGTCTGGCCTTTGACCGCATCGAGCCGAATGGCGACCGGCATTCCAGGCTTGATCAAAGAGATGCGCGATTCGTTGATGCGGGCCTTGATCTGCATCTTCGACTTATCGGGCAGCCGAATGACGACCTGCCGTTCGCGAAGCACGGCGCCCGGCTCGACGACAAAATCGGCATTTCCGCGGCGGTCGTAGTCGTTCGCGTACACCACGGTTCCCGCCTGGGGAGCCACGATGGTGCACTTGGCGATCTGGTCCTGGATCTCGGCCAGGTTTTTCATGTCGAGCTCGTGGCTGCTTTGCTCGGCGTCCCACTTGGCCTTGGCGCTGATAATCTGGTTTTCCAGATCGGTGAGCATCTTTTCTTTGGTGAATTCACGCAGGCCTTTGAGCTTGAGATTGGCGGCGTCCAGCATATTGCGGGCCTTGTCGGCAGCGAACTGCTGGCCTTCCAACTGCAATTCCGTGAGCAGGCCCTTGGCCAGGAGCCGCTTGGAGGAGGCCAGGTCGAGCTCGGCCTTTTTCAGCGCGTCTTGGGCATCGAATATCTCGTTGAGTATGGCCTGCTCGTCGAGCTTGAAGGTGCTTTCCAGGTACTCGTTCTTGGACTTGACCGCGGTTTCGTAGGTGTTCTTCGACTGCGTTACTAGCGCTGCGCTGGAATTGCAGGTGATCTGCTGTTGCAGAAGCTCCTGGTCGAGAGCCGTCGAGTCAAGCCGAACCAACACGTCGGCCGGTTTCACGACGGCCCCCGTCAGAATCAGTGGCAGGGGCAGTATGCGCGGAACCAGCAGTTCGGCCGCCTTGACGACCGTCCCCTCGGAAACGACTTCCAGGATTGCGGTGCCGCCTCCGCTGCCACCGCCGCCGCGCGACTTAACTTCGCAGCGAATCTCGACGTTGCTCGAGCTTTCGACCTCCCCCTGCTCCAGCACGATGTACTCATAGGGGGCAAGAACCACCTCGGTCAGAATGACCGGCTCGACCGCCTTGGCCCTGGTGCCGCGCCAAATGAACCACCCCGCGGCCAGCACGACCGCCACCACCACCACAATGGCCACGACCGCGAAAGTGGTCGAGCCCGCGCTCGGCTTTCGGTTGGGTCGACGGCTGGGTCTTTTGGGGTTGTGCATCAGAGAATCCTTTGCTTTCTCAATGGCTCCCGGTCGATCGGCGGGCCGTGGGGATCGGCGGGCCGTGGGGATCGGCGGCCTGGGGAGGGCGAAGAATCGACCGCGGGCATGCGCCGCTCGGCGGCGGCCTTGCACAGTTCACGATGCCGGCGTGCCGGCACCGAGCCGTGCCGATGCAAGTGGGGTCATACTGCCTGACACGGCCGCTATTCAGTTGATTCTACGCGGCTTGGGGTCCGCTGTCACGGCTCAAAACGACGGAAAAAACGCAACGCGGGGGCGCCGGAGCGGCACGATCCGCACAAATCTGCGCGGTCGAGATTGCGGACACGTCGAGTCCCGCGTGTGCAACGTCTGCCTTAGTCGATCGCCTGCGCGCGGCGATTTTGGCAAACAGGTGCCGCGAAAGAACCCCCAACCTCACCTAACCCCGCGAGAGAGGGATGGTTTCGCAAACGTGAGCAGGATAACACCTGGTCGCGTTGGCCGGCGCTAGCGTATCCCAGGTAGCGGCGGTGGAGGCAGCGGCAGACTCGCACCCTGAGGCGAGCCGCGCAACCCCCGCTGCAGTAGTACGGGCCCGTCCGACCTCTCCTCGGAATCCGCAGGACGTATCTCGGGTCCACGCACGGCGGGGTCGTAAGGAACGTCGTCGTCGGGCAGATGGCCGGGTGGGGCACGAAAAACACCGTTCCGTCGGCGAGGCGCCGCACCTGCCTCGGGCTGCGCCTCCGCTCCGTCGGTTCCCTCGGGTAACGTCTCTGCGTCGGGCGACACTTTTCCGTCGGGCGACACCTCTCCGTCGGGCAACATCTCGGTACTTTCGTCACCCTGTACTCGCATCCGAACGCCGCCCGCCGCATCGAGTATCTCGAACCAGTGAAGTTCCCCGGGACACTCCGGGTAGCTGCCGTCGGGCAGCTTGCCGTAATCGGGTCCGATGGGGCCCGGATCGATCCACAGCCCCTCGCTATCGAGCTGCATGGTGCCCAGGTCCAGGTCCAGTCCGCGCCGCACGACTTCGTAGTTCACCCACACGCTGAGGAAGTTGTTCTGAGCGTCCTGCAGGTCGGCCAAGGCGGACACGACGTCGCGGGCGGCCGTGACGCCGGAAGTTTGCCCCCGCTGTTCGTTGATGGTCTGGATTTCGTCGTTGAGGACGATCTGCTCGATGGCTCCCAGCACGGCGATGCGCTGCTGCTCGAAGTTGAGCGAGTTGACGTCGAGGGTGCGCAAGGTTCCCCGCAGACCCTGCAGAATCTGGTCTACGAACCGGTAGTAGCTGCGCTTCGCATCCTGGTACTCAATGAGCGACTGGCGATAGGTGTTGCGCTCTTGCAGGCGCGTAATGGGCGCATCGAATTGAAAGCCCAGGCGAAGCTGCCCCGCCGTCGATTGCAGCCGGATCGGGTTGTCGCCCGTGTTGCGGATGTCGCCGCTGACCACCAGGTCGAGCGACCCTTCCAGATTGTCGGCGTTAAACTCGATAAGCCGCCAGGCGTCGACCAAAGCGCCCCGGGCGTTCATCCAGTCGCGTCGATAGCGTCGGGCGATTTCCAGCGCGGTGGGAGGTGTCAGGTCGACGACCGGCAAGAGCACGCTGTCGGTTCGTGCCCGGGCCTGCAGCAGCGACATATCGAGCACGTCGGTTTCCAGCCGCGAAAGCAGGCCGGGAATGGCGAAGATCACCATCGATTCGAGGTCGTCGTAGAGCTGGCGGGGCTCGGGCTTTTCCTGCGCGGCCAGGATCGCGTCGAGATACGCCTTGAGCGCTTCGAGCGGTTCTCCGTACGACCCGAGCGTTTCGGCGACCCGCTCGCGTTCTCCTCGAAGCTGCGGCACCAGGTTCTCCAGCCTCGTGGTGTCGAATACGGCCGGGTCGACGTCGGCGGGGAGCCGGTTCTGGCACTCAATATCCAGCTTGTACTGCCGGTTCGATTCCAGCTCGTCGAGGTACTTCGATCGTAGCTGCGTGAGCGCTTGGCGGCGCTTGGGCAGTTGCCGCTCAAGGTTGTCGATGTCCTGCCCGGCGCGTGCGAGGTTTTCTTCAAGTAAGAGCTGGAGCAGATCGTCGATGCGCTGGCTGATGGAGCGCAGTCGTCGCAGGTTCTCGTCGAGCTCGTCGCTCCAGGCGAGCGTGGCTTGCTGGCGACCGTCGACCTCCGTCACCACGACTCCCGCCAAGATGGCTTCGTTGATCAGGCCCACTTCGTCGCGCAGCTTGGTGATCTCGCTCTGCCGGGGAACAATCTGGTCGTCGATAATGTTGAACTGATCGAGGATGGGATCCTTGATTTTCAGGCAAATGTCGGGCGGCAGTCCTAAGCGGACCTTGAAGGCGTCGAGATCCGACTGGTAATCGGCCTGCGAATTGAGCAGGCGGCTTTGTGCGTTGTACAGGGCCTGCCGCGCCTGGGAGATTTGCAGCCGCTCGCGCAACACCTCGTCGGGCGTATCGGGAATGCGAGTCAGGCTTTCCTTGAGGCTCTCGCGAAGCTGAGTAAGGTTGATGCGCAGGCCGGTGATGTTGGCCTCCTGGTTGCGAATGTTCTGCTGCACTTGCAACAGTCCGATGAAACCGCCGGCCTGGCCGGCGCCCGCGCCCGCGCCGCCGGCACCGCCGGCACCGCCGCCGACTCGGCCGAACCCCCCGCCGCCGACGCCGGTGAAGCCGCCCAGTCCCGAGGCGCCGAACACGCCGCCGCGCCGGCTGGGGCCCGATATGGAACCGCCTCCCCCCGTGACAATCGTCAGATAGAAACCGCGGCGGTAGCGCTCCATCGCCCGCACGTTGTACAGTAAGGCGCGTTCGGCAATGGTGAGCGTTTCCAGTACGCGATCGCGGCCCGCCTGCCGCAAAAGGGGCTGCAGCAACGTGAAATCGACGATCGTCAGCGCCGTGTGCGTGTCGGTGCCCGAGTACTGCCAGATGAGCGAGTTGGCAAGCCCCACCGCCAACTCGGCGCCCGACGCAAACAGCCGGTGCATGTTGATGCTGTTGCCGCGCGAGCTGAACAGACTCAACGCGAGCGAGCTGGTCGGGCCGCCGGGTCGGTCGGGCCCCGTCGTCGTGTAGTCGGCCGCGTACCCGCCGAAATACTGCGTGTCGAACTGGAACCTTTCGGAGCTCACGTCGAGCGCCGAAAGGTACAGCGTTTCCAACTGGCTCTGGTAATCGGTCGAATTCAAAAGGGCCAGCCGCACCGCGGCGTTCTGGTCGAGCACCACGGCCCCGTCCTCGTCCGTCGTCAGGCAAGCCCGCCACAGCGGGTTGTCGACGAACGGCGTTTCGCCGTTGGCGTGCCACCGCGGCCAGGCCCGCTTGCCGTCGATGCGGTGCATGTACTCGTGCGCCGCGGGATCGTCCATGGGCATGGGGGGACAGTCGGGGTTGAACGGGTCGAACATCCGCGAGGCGGGATCGACGTCGATCGAATAGTCCGGCAGGTCCCAATGGGGATGGTTGGCCTTTTCTTCGATCAGCGTGTAGGCGTCGACGTCGGCCTGGCGGCGGTAGAACGCACGCGAACAACCGGAGGCCATCAGCCCCACCACGCAAAACAGCAAAACCGCCGCGCGTGCCATTCGTCCCGTGCTGCCGCTGATTGCATTATGCGTGCCAGCGGCTTCGCCGACCGTCGTTTCGCCGCCTGCGGATTCGCCCAGCGCGTTACTTCCGTGGGTGGATTGCTCGCCTGCGGTTTCGCCCAGCGCGTTACTTCCGTGTGCGGATTGCCCGCTGGCGGTTTCGCCTACCCTGTTACTTCCGTGGGCGGATTGCCCGCTTGCGGTTTCTCCGCCGGCGCGCGGCGATGTGCCCCGCCCACATTGCGCCAGGTTCTCCAGCAGCTTCCCTAGCAGCCGCTGCTGATCGAAAGTCAGCCGCGCCTCAAGGCGACTGGACTGCGGTGCGACGTGAACCATCGCCTCGGCCAGGAGTCGTTCTCCCTCCGGCGTCAGACGCCAGTAGTTCTTGCGTCGATCGCCGGTTCGCCGACTGGCGGCGATCAGTCCCCGCTGCCGGAGACGCTCGACCAGTCCGCTGGCCTGTGCGGGCGAAGCGGCGACACCCTCGGCCAGCTCGCGCTGTGCGACGCCTTGCTCGCTGGCGGTGCTGCACAACCACAAGAGCAGAAATTCGCCGTCGCTCAAGCCGCACCGCTCCACGCACCTCGCGAGCAACCCACGAAGCTGACGCGCGCAGCGGGCCGAGAGCTGAGCCAGGCTCAACCAGGGAGCATCGGCCCAGCGCGAACCCGAAATGTTTATCTGATGGTGTGACGGCGTCGTGCCATCGTCATCGCAATTTGCAAAGCTCATCTGCCCACCAGCGGCGTCACGTTGTTTCTCAAACGTCAGCTCGTCACCAGAATACGAACGTCGGAAATCGGAAGTCGGCGGTCGGAACGCGAAGGTCGCAAGTCAGAATGTCGGAGTCTTCAGGCCGGACTTCGGAGATTAGAGATCCGCAGTCCGACGGCCTCAGCTCGCCCGATGGCCGCCACCCACGCCGGCGCCCTCGGGCCGGCCATTGATTCGCGTTGTGAACCGTTCGGTGCTAAAACATTCGGAATCGAACGGGTGCCGACTTGAACGATAGTGTCGGTTGTAGGGGCGCCCTGGCCGAGTCCGGCGTAACGATAAGGCAGGCGGGAGGTTGCGGCCGACGAGAGTTGACACCCCAATCCGCCCAGCTTATCATCGGCTAATGGTGCCGAACCGGCGTTTCCCTTCGTGCGCCGATGGCAGCGGCAAGGGGAGTTCGGTTCGATCGACCGCGACATCCGGAGAACCTGGCCCGCGCGAAACGGCCCCATGCGCGTCGAGGGAAAGTTCACTGTGGCGCAGCATGGCCATGCGAGAGGCGCGTCAACAAGAGAGCGCCAGCGGCAAGGGGCACCGGCGGGCAGGCGTGTCGTAGCGCCGGAACTTTCACGAGCCACCCGATCACGCGAGAGACGAGCGGCGGTATGACCACCAACGGCTTGATTCTGATCATCGGCGCCGTCCTGCTGGCGATCATTCACGGCGTGTTCCTCTTCCTCGGCTCCAAGTCGTGGAAGTTTTTTCACTCGTTCATGCTGTTTTGGGTGCTTGTCGCGGCGATGTTCTTCACCTGGTATGCCGCCGCCAGCCTCAAGACGCACCTCGCCTGGAAAGAGGTGCATGCCGATCTGACCAAGAAGGTGACCGAGGCCAAGGAAGAAGGGCGGAAACTCGAATTCGGTCCCTCGCTGGAAGTCGACACGCCAAGCAGCGACTCGCTCCGCGGCGCGCTGGCCGAGGAACAGCGACTGCTGTTGGACCGCGGGAGGAAGTGGCCCAACTGCACGATCACCGACGCGCAAGGCGGATCGATCGACTTCACGCTACCGGTCACGGCTCCCCCTGCGGACGGCGGGGAACCTCCTGTCGTCGGCACCGAGCCGCCCGTGGCGGGCGCGGAGCCTCCGGCAGCGGGCACCGATGACGAATCAGAGCCACCGCCGAATGTCTTTGAACCCGGGGCGATTCTTTTCGTCTTTCGCGAAGCGCTCACGCCCGACGGATGGAAGGTGCCGGTGGAGTACGTCGGCCCGTTCCAGGTCACCGCGGCCACCGAGACGACAGTCACGGTGACCGTGGGCTATCCCCGCCCGGACGCGGACCAGTTGAACGCCATCAATACCCGCGACGCCGCCACAACGTACGTCCTGTATGAGCTGCCGCCGCGGGACGGCCACATGGTCTTCTCCGATTCTCCGCCGGACACGGAGAAACGCCAAGCCAACATCGAATACCTCTTCGGCCGCACGGAAGAGCAGCGACTGCGCAGCTTGTTGATGTATGGCGGTCTGCCCGAGGCGGAGTTTCGGGCGCTGAACCCGCCGCCGAGCCGCTTGCGGATTCCCGTCGACACGTTCAACCAGATGATCGCCGAGTACCAGCGCGACGGCCGGCTCATGCGGGACCTGAAGGCCGCCGACCCGGCGTTCGATCCTCCCCCCGAGCGAGTCTGGTTTCGCGTCAAGTTCCTGCGGGCGCATTCGATGAAGGTCGACGCCGACCCGGGCGCTCCGCCGTTGGACGCAGGCAGCTTCGACCTCCTCGGTCAGGCCATCGCCAACAACTTGCAACAGGGGACGCCAACCGACTTCGAGCCCGGCAAGGAATGGCAGTTTGATCAATTCACGGCCAACGACTTGATCAGCCAGGGCATTTGCGAAAAGGTGGATGAATACTACGTGCGGCCGCTGCACGATTACCCGAACCTATTTGCCTCGCTCGAGCGACGCCAGGAAGCGCTCGACGAGGCCATCGCGCTCGTGCAGCGTGAAACGGCCACGGTCCAGGAGGCCAAGGCCAACAAGGACAAGCAGATCGCCTACCGCACGCGGGAACGCGCCAACCTCACGGCCGACCTCGACAACTTCCGCAAGGAACAGCAGACGCTCACCGCCCACCGCCAGTCGCTCGAACAAGAGTGGGAAGCAAAAAAGGCCGCCATCAACGAGGCCTACCGCCTGACCAGGCAACTGGGCGAGGAAATCGCGCGGCTCCAGAAGCAGTGGGCCGACGAGATCAACAGCCGCGTACCGGCCGAAGCCGCGGGCGCCCAGTAGCGCCGTTTCTACATCGCTGCGTCCACGCCCTGGGGCATCGCTCCTGCGCGCAAGCGCCGCATGAATGCGACGGCTATCGTCGCCGCGTCCCCGTGTCTCGGGGGCAGTCGAATTGTCCTCGGGCGCGTCGGTCTTTCCTTCGTCATTCGACATTCGAGCTTCGTCATTCTGGTGTTGCTCTCCCCTTTTCAGGTCATTCGCCGTACGATGTCTTGAGACCGACGATCTGCCCCCTGGCGACCGCCCGTCCGGCGGACGTTGGCCGACGTTCGGCGACGCATTTTCCCAGCCGCCCCATCCGCCAATTAGCCCATGGGCATTTACGACCGCGATTACTACCGCGACGAGTCCGGCTCGCGGGGCTGGCACCTGCGCGGGCCGCAGTCAATCGTTATCGCGCTGGTGCTCGTCAACGCGGCGATTTTCCTCGCCGGACTGTTCTTTCCTCGGGAAGGGGATGTGAGCCTGCTGACGCGTTGGCTCTCCCTCAAGCCCGATGCACTGCTTGCTCCCTGGCGATGGTGGGAGTTCTTGACGTACGGATTCGTGCACAGCACGGGCGACATCTTCCACATCGCAGGCAACATGTTCGTGCTGTGGATGTTCGGCCGATTCGTGGAGCCGATCTACGGCCGGTGGGAACTGCTGCGGTTTTATCTGGTGGCGATCGTGCTGGGCGGCGTGATCTGGGCGGCGCGAATGTACTTCTTCTACGACGTCGCGGCACGGGAGCAGTACTACCTGCTGGGTGCCTCGGGTGCGGTCACGGCCGTTTTGATGTTGTTCATCTTCCACTTTCCCCGGCAGACCATCCTGCTGTTTTTCGTAATTCCCATGCCGGCCTGGGTTCTGGGCGTGTTCATCATCGTCATGGACATCTTTCGACTGCGCGGGCAATCGGGCGTGGCCGCCGACGTGCATCTGGTCGGGGCTGCGTTCGCCTTTCTCTACTGGCGCCTCGGCTGGAATCTGGGCCGGGGGGTGCCCGGGTTTCTACGTTTCGATTCGCTTCGCCGGGCAATGAAGCGCTCGCCGCGGCTCCGCGTACATCATGAAGACACGCCGCGCAGCGGCCCCTCGATCGACGAACAGGCCGACCGCCTGCTCGACAAGGTGCACCGCGAAGGGGAAGAGAGCCTCACCAACCGCGAACGCCGCATTCTGGAAGAGTACAGCCGGCGGATGCGCCAGCGACGCGGCTCGTGAAGTTTCGATGGACGGTTGCTCGATTCCGGGACAAATGGTGCGATACGCGACCTCGACTTGTGTGGTTTCCGCAGAGACCCGCATTGACGCTCACTCACCCCGCTATCTAGTATGAGGTAGGCATTCGCAATGCAAACTCGCTGGATTCTTACGTTTACCGCGATCAATCCAGCGAATCCCGGCGATGTTTGGCAAGTCGGCATTCCCGAATGGCTGTATCGCCAGCACCAGCGCAAGGGTAACGAGAAGGCCCTGGGGCGCATTTTTCTCGTAGGCGATGTCCTTCAGGGAGGCACGGCAGCCCTACGCAAAGGCTGGTCTCGACCGGGCAAGGATGATTGTTACGTTTACCATGGTTTTCCCAAGTACGACTACAAATCACTCACGATCCAGACACCGGCCCCGAAAGGGATGGCCTTTTGCGTGTTCGTGTTGAACGACGGAACGATCGACGAATGGGCGTGGAGGCCGGTATCCGAAATCCAACAAGAGCACGAGGGCGATCGTCCGGACGGCATCACCGGAGAGCTGATATGGCGACAGAAGAAGAAATCCGACAATTCCTAAGCGACAATCCGCCTGCCACGGAGTTCGCCCCCTACTGTTACGTGAGCGAAGCAGCCGATGCTTTGACCGTTCACTTCAAGCAGGACGCTGACTACTCCGAGAAGCTCAACGACCACATTACGGTCTATCGGTCGTTAGAAACCAACGAGATTGTTGGCTGTCGCGTAAAGGGGATTTCGGGGATCCTGCAAGACCTTCACAATTACATCATGGTGCGAGACAAGAAGGGGAACATCGAGCTGGCCTTGATTTTCCTGGCCTTCCGCGGCGGGGCTGAAGAAAACGTTGCACGGACTATGAACGATTTAGCGCGAGAGGCGGCCGAGAGAAACATTTCGCTGGAAATGTCGGCCTGAGTCCACATCGCGCGTTTTCTCCCTCTTTTGCCCGAAAAACGGGCGACTGTCCGTCGCCGGTTTGCTATAATCGGCGGTCATGAACCCGTGGGCTGAAATCGACCGCGTCCGCAGCCAATCGACCAAACGCTGCCACCTCGATCGCCGCCGCTTTCTGGCCACCGCCGGTGGCGGAATCGGCATGCTGGCGCTGGCCTCGCTCGTGGCGGACTCGGCCGGCGCCGCCGAGGGGTCGTCGCGGCTCGCCAATCCGTACGCCGTCCGCCCGCCGCACTTCGCGCCGCGGGCGAAGCGTGTCATCTGGTTGTTCATGCACGGCGGGCCGAGCCAGGTCGATCTGTTCGACCCCAAGCCCCAGCTCGCCAAACTCGCGGGTCAGCCGCTCCCCGAGAGCTTCGGCATGGTGATGACGCGCCGCCAGGTGGCGCAGAATCCGCTGTTGGGCCCCGTGCGGCCGTTTCGCCCCCGCGGCAAATCGGGTCTGCCGATCAGCGACTTCCTGCCGTACCTGGCCGACTGTGCCGACGAGCTGTGCGTGATTCGCAGCGTACACGGCGACAGCGTGAACCACCCGCAGTCGGTCTATCAGATGAACACGGGCAGCATCCTCATGGGCAAACCGAGCATGGGGAGCTGGGTGGCGTACGGCTTGGGAAGCGAAAACCAGGACATGCCCGCGTTCGTCGTGCTGCCCGATCCCGGCGGCGGACTGAAAGGGGGGCCGCCCGCCTGGGGATGCGGCATCCTGCCGGTCGCCTACCAAGGGGTGACGATGCGGGCCGGCACCACGCCGATTCTCGACCTCGCGCCTCCCTCGCTCATCTCGCAGGGTCAGCAGCGAGCGACCATCGACTTTTTGCAGAAGCTCAATCGCCGGCATTTACACGACCGCGACGGCGACGACGAGCTCTCGGCCCGCATCGCCGCGTACGAGCTCGCCTTCCGCATGCAGGCCGCCGCACCCGAGCTGGTCGATACCACGCGCGAAACGCCCGAGACCCTCGCTCTGTACGGCGTCGACCAGCAATCGACCCGCGAGTTTGGACAGCGCTGCCTGCTGGCTCGACGCATGATCGAAAACGGCGTCCGCTTCGTGCAGCTTTACTCGGGCGACACTAACGGCTGGGACGCCCATAACGACGTGGAGTCGAATCACGGCCAGCTCTGCCAGCGGACCGACAAACCGATCGCCGGGCTGCTGACCGATTTGAAGCGTCGCGGCCTCTTGGACGAGACGCTGGTCGTCTGGGGGGGCGAGTTCGGCCGCATGCCGATGAGCGAGTCGGGCAAGGGACGCGATCACAACCCCTGGGGTTACACCGTGTGGCTGGCCGGCGGCGGCGTGAAAGGTGGACTCGCCTACGGTGCGACCGACGACGTGGGCCTCCGCGCCGCCGAGAACAAGGTGCACGTGCGCGACCTGCACGCCACCATCCTGCACCTGCTGGGGCTCGACTATCAGGCCTTGAGCGTATTGCACAACGGCCTGGAAGAACGGCTCACCGGGCCCGACGAAGCCCACGTGGTCGACGACATCCTGGCGTAAGCGTGATCCCGCCATGACCGCACCGCGCAAACTGTCGAGAGCGCTTGTCGCATGTCTTGTCGCGACGGTAGCCGTGTCGCTCGCGGTTTCGCGCTCCGACCGCGCTACGACCCGGGCCGACGACACCATCCAACACGAGGCGTTATTCGACGAAGCCTCCGCCGACGAGTTGGAAATCTACGACACCGACCGAGAGCATTGGTCGTTTACGCCGCTGGCGCGACCGGCCGTTCCCATGCCGGCCGACCTGAAGGATGCGCGCGGCGCGATCGACTGCTTCATTGCCGAGCGTCTGGCGAAGCGCGACCTGGAGCCGCTGCCCGAAGCCGATCGCGTCACGCTGATCCGCCGCCTGTCGTTCGATTTGGTGGGACTGCCCCCCACGCCGGACGAGGTCGACGCATTCGTCGCCGACGACTCGCCCGACGCCTACGAACGATTGGTCGACCGGCTGCTCGCTTCGCCCCACTACGGCCAACGGTGGGGTCAGCACTGGCTCGACCTGGCGCGGTTCGCCGAGACCGACGGTTTCGAGCACGATAAGCTCCGCCCCGAAGCGTGGCGATACCGCGACTGGGTAATCGACGCGCTCAACGCCGATCTGCCCTACGATCGATTCGTCGCATTGCAGCTTGCCGGCGACGAGGTCGCGCCCGACGATCCGCAGTCGGCTATCGCCACGGCCTTTTGCCTTTCCGGGCCCGACATGCCCGACATCAACTCGCAGGAGGAGCGGCGGCAAAACCTGCTCACCGAGATGACGGCAACCGTCGGCTCGGTGTTCATGGCGCTGCAGGTCGGCTGCGCGCAGTGTCACGATCACAAGTACGATCCCGTGAGCCAGGCCGATTTCTATCGTCTACGCACCATCTTCGAGCCGGCGGTGCAGGTCGAGGCGAACAAGTCGGTGTTCGTGCTACACGAGGATTCGGCCGCCACGAAACCAGGCCACCTGCTCGTGCGGGGCGATTGGCGCCGGCCGGGCGCCGAGGTGAAGCCCGCCTTTCCGCGCATCCTCAACGTGCACGGCGACCAGGTTCCGCCGCCGCCCGAAGGCGCTGCAACGACCCGCCGCCGCACGGCGCTGGCGAACTGGCTGATTGAGGACGATCATCCGCTCACGTCGCGCGTTATGGCCAACCGCGTGTGGCAGCATCATTTCGGCGCGGGGCTGTGCCGCACAACCAGCGACTTCGGCATCGCGGGCGAGGAGCCATCGCACCCAGAGTTACTCGACTGGCTGGCCAGCGACCTGGTGAACCGCGGCTGGAGTCTGAAGCGGTTGCACGGGCGGATTGTCGCTTCGGCCGCGTACCGAAGAGCGAGCCGGGTCAATCGCACGGGGCTGTCCGACGACGACCTGGCCGAGTCGCAAGCGCACATGGCACACCTGCTCGAAGCCGATCCGGCCAATCGGTCTCTGGGCCGTTTTCCCCGACAGCGGCTGGAAGGCGAAGCGGTGCGCGATGCCATGCTCGCGGCGGCCGGAGCGCTCAACACGCGCATGGGGGGGCCCGGCATAATGCCGCCGCTGCCCAAGGAGTTGCTCGAAACCGTGCTGGCCGATCATTGGAAGGTGACGCCCGATCCCGCCGAGCACGACCGGCGGAGCATCTATGTGTTTGCGCGGCGCAACCTGCGGCTGCCCATTCTCGAGGTCTTCGACCGACCCGACGCCAACGCAAGCTGCCCGAGACGCAATCGCTCGACCACGGCCGTGCAGTCGCTGCTCATGGTCAACTCCGACTTCTCGCTCACCGCCGCGCGTAAGCTGGCCGGTGCGGTGCTGGCCGGCTCGCCAAACGATGCGAACGAACAGGTGCGGCTCGTCTTCCGCCGGGCGCTCTCGCGCGAGCCCGAGGACGACGAGCGCATGGCCGCGGTCGCCTTCCTTGCCGACCAGACGCAGCTCTTGAAAGACGAAGGTCGCGACGCCGGAAGCTTGGCCCGCCC
>CAYQAJ010000096.1:15018-17020 GCA_964415245.1 uncultured Pirellulaceae bacterium
GGTCTCCCGACCGCGACACCGGACCGACCGAAGGTCTCCGATCATGAGTCGCAAATCGCAACACACCGCACCGACCGAAGGTCTCCGATCATGAGTCGCAAATCGCAACTCACGCGCCGCACTTTCCTCGCGACGTCGTCTCTCGCTTGCGGTTTCGCGACTTTCTCTGGGAGCGGTTTCATGCACGCGGCCGACGAACCTGACTGGCTCGAAGCGCTGCAGCGCCCCCCCGCGGAGCTTCCCCCCGACGCGCCGAAGTTGCCATCGCTCCTGGTGAAGCCCGACGGCACTCGCATCACCACGCTCGACGAGTGGAAAGAGCGCCGCAGCGCGATTCGCGCCTGGTGGCTCGAAGTGCTGGGCGACATCGGCGTCGATCGCTCGCATCCGCCAAAGATCGAAGTCCTCTCCGAAGAGAAGCTGCCCGCCGACGATTGGGGCGTGGCCGTCATCCGCCAGCTTGTGCGCTACGAGCCGGAACCCGGCCATCCGACCGAAGCGTATGTCATCAAGCCGGCGAAGCGCGAAGAAAAGGTGCCCGGCGTCGTGGCGCTGCACTCCACCGTCGACCACTCCATCCATCAGCCGGCCGGCGTGAAGGGCGCCCCCGAAAAGTTTTTCGGCCTCAAGCTCGCGCGGCGTGGCTGCGTAACCATTTCGCCCCGCAATTATCTGTGGCCCGACAACGACCGCATCGACGCCCGAGGCGAGGCGAGCAGGTTCCTGGAGCGCAAACCGCAGTGCAAGGGCATGGCCAAGATGCTGCACGATGCGCTGGTGGCCGTCGACATTCTGGCGGCCATGGAAGAGGTCGACGCCGAGCGAATCGGCTCCGTCGGCCATTCGCTGGGCGCCAAGGAAACGCTCTACCTGGCGGCGTTCGACGAGCGGGTGAAAGTCACCGTCAGCAGCGAAGGGGGCGTCGGCATCCGCTTCTCGAACTGGAACGACCCCTGGTATCTGGGCGGCGACGTCGACCGCGAAGGCTTCGACCACGAACACCACGAGCTATTGGCCCTGGCCGCTCCCCGTCCGTTCTTGCTGATAGGCGGCGACTCGGCCGACGGCGACCGAAGCTGGCCCTTTATCGATCGCGCCCTCGAAGTCTATCGCCTCTACGGCGACCCACCGCTACTGGCCATGCTCAACCACAAAAAGGGCCACAGCGTTCCCCCCGAAGCCGAAGCGGCCATCTACAAGTGGTTCGAGACGTGGCTCTAGCCACGGCCGACGATTGCGGATTGCAGTTTGCGGATTGCAGATTGAGGATTGCAGATTACCAGAGCCCGCTGCCGCCGGCCAATCCGCAATCCGAAATCCCCAATCCCCAGCCCCCGCGTCGCTGTCTCACCGCGTCTCCGTGTCAGGCGGTAGCTCAGGCAGACCGTACTGGCGGCGCAAGGCGTTGGCGTCGTCGAGCGTCAGGTGATAGATGTAGATCGAGTACCCGGCCCGGCCGACCGGCTTCAACTCACGGAAGTACTCGTACTCGCCGTCGCGCGCCACCAGCCAGTTGACGCTCACCGCGTACCAGCCCGGCCTGGGGCCGAGCTCCTCGGGCGAAAGCGGATAGGGCGTTTTGGCGCCGGGCGCGAGCGGCACTTTGACCACATCGATGCCCGCCAGGCTGGGCGTCGCTCTCCCGCGAAATAGAACGACGCCCAAAGGCCGTGCCTCCGGATGTTTGTCGTACCACCGCTTGAGGTACAGCAGGTCCTGGTCCCAATCGATGTTGCTGTTGTTGAGGTGCAGGTAACCATAACGTGGCCCGCCGACGAGCTCGTTGAAATACGACAGACTGTGCGGATAAACCCACAAGCTACTCCCGACCGACGCAGCCACGCACAGCACCACCGCCACGGCAATGGCGCGGTCGGGTCGCGAAAAAGGTGACAGCCACCTTTGATGCGCAGCACCCTGCGGGCCGTTCCGGTCAAAGGTGGCTGTCACGAATGGCACTTGCGCAGTGTTCAAGCTGCGTGCAGCAAACGTTTTCGGGCGA
>CAYQAJ010000097.1:0-16799 GCA_964415245.1 uncultured Pirellulaceae bacterium
TGAAGCTGACCACCGCCGGTTACCGACGGCCCAGCGGCAAGAATATCGATCGGCACGCGGCCGAAGGCTCGGATGAATGGGGCGTTCGGCCCGACGAAGGCTTTGAGGTTAAGATGTCGGACGAGGAGGTCGGCCAGTATCTCCTCTTCCGCCGGTACCGCGACGTGGTGCGCCGCGAAACGCCCGCGCCCGAAGACGATGCCCCGCCGACCTACGACGATCGGGCTCTGGCCAAGGCGCTCGAGTACCTGACGCAAGAGCTTTCGCCGCCCTCCGAGGAGAAGAAACCCACGGAGGAGGAGAAACCGGCGGAAGCGGACAAGGCAGCCGACGCGAGCAAGTGACGTGCGCGATTCGCGGGGTTGCGGGATTGGCACCGTTCCCGACGCGCTCCGCTGCGCGTCGCGGCTAACCGGGAGCGGATCGCGGCTAACCGGGAGCAGATCGCGCTCGTCGCCAGAGGCGGATTGCGGCTAACCGGAAAGTAGCCCTCCCGGCCATCCACACGCCGCGTAAGCATGATCGTCCTCACGCTCGAAACGACCTGCGACGAGACGGCCGCGGCCCTGGTCACCGACAAGCTGGAGGTGCTGGCGGCGGTCGTCGCCTCGCAGGACAAGCTGCACGAGCGATTCCACGGCGTCGTGCCGGAGCTGGCGGCGCGGGCGCACGTCGAGCGGATTCTTCCGGTGATCCACGAGACGCTCCAGCGAGCGGGCGTAGCGCTCGATGACGTGGGGGCCGTGGCGGTGGCCACCACGCCCGGACTGGCGGGTTCGCTGTTGGTGGGCCTTTCGGCAGCCAAAGCGCTGAGCCTGGCACTGGGTGTCCCGCTCGTCGCGGTCAATCATCTGCACGCTCACATCTACGCATGCCGCATGGCGGCAGGACCGGGTGTGTTTCCCTGCGTGGGGCTGATCGTCAGCGGCGGGCACACCAGCCTGTATCGCTGCCAGTCGCCGTTCGACTTCCACTACCTGGGGGGAACGATCGACGACGCGGCGGGCGAGGCGTTCGACAAAGTGGCGGCGATGCTGCGTTTGCCCTATCCCGGCGGGCCGGCGGTGTCGCGGGCAGCCGCCAGCGGCGACCCGCGGGCGCACCGCTTTCCCCGCTCGTTTCTGGGCGACCGGGAGCGGCTGGACTTCAGCTTCAGCGGGCTGAAGACGGCGGTGCGGTACGCCATCACGGGTGCGGGACCGGGCGACCCCGCCGCGGTGGAGCTCACGGATCGGCAGGTGGCCGATCTGGCGGCCAGTTTCCAGGAGGCGGTGGTCGATTGCCTGGTGGCCAAGGCGATGGCGGCGGTAGCGCGGTGCGGCCTATCGACGCTGTGCGTGGGGGGAGGAGTAGCCGCCAACCGGCGGCTGCGCGAGCGCCTGAAGCAGGAAGCCGACGCCGCGGGCGTGGCTTTAACCATCGCTCCGCCCGAGCTGTGTACCGACAATGCCGTGATGGGGGCGATTGCGATCGAGCGGCTTCAGGCAGGGCAAGTGGACGATTGGTATCTGGACGCGGTGCCCGGCCTGGTGCGGGCGTAGCGAGCGCCGGTGTCGATGCATTCCGCATTTCGTCGCGCGCAAACCTGGGGCCCGGTGCAGTTCGAGCCGGCGAGGCGGCAATTCTTAACGCATAATTGCAGGTAGCAATTCGGCGAGTCCCAACGATGCGTATGAACAGGATCGCGGCCCCTTCTGAGCAACGTCGCAGCCCCTCGTTCCTGGCGCAGTGGCTGGGAATCGATACGCGTGCGCTGGCACTGTTTCGCGTGGCGCTGGCTGTGATTCTGCTTGTCGATTTGACGATCCGCTCGCACGATCTGGTCGCGATGTATACCGACGCGGGGTTTTTTTCCGTCGCCGACGCACGCGAGTACTTCAGCCGTACCGGCGACGAATGGCGGTGGTCGCTGCACCTGTTGAGCGGGTCGGTCGACTTTCAAGCGCTGCTGTTTGCAGCCGCGGCCATCTTCGCCGGGATGATGCTGGTGGGCTACCGCACCCGCGTGGCGACGATTGCGTCGTGGGTGCTGTTGGTATCGCTGCACAACCGCAGCCCGCTGTTGCTCAACGGCGGCGACGTGCTGCTGCGGATGCTGCTGTTCTGGTGCATGTTTCTACCGCTGGGGCGCACCTGGTCGCTCGACGCGCTGCGCCGTGCGAGACGCCGCTCAGCGGCGGGCATTCCGGGCGCGGGCGCCCAGGAAGCGGGCGCCATGTCGCCAACCGTCGTCTCGATCGCCACGGCCGCCCTGCTGATTCAGATTTGCGTGATGTACACGGCGACCGGGTTGTATAAGCTGCAGGAGGACTCGTGGCGCGACGGCGACGCCATGATCCGCTCTCTTTCGTACGAGCCTTACGCCCGGCCGATGGCCGACGTCGTGCTGACGCAGCCATGGCTCGTGCAAGGGCTTGGCGTGGCGGTTCCCTGGCTGGAGATCGTTGGCCCGCTGCTGCTCTTGCTCCCGTGGGTGGGGCGATACGCGCGGCTGCCCGTTGTCGTGGCGCTGGCGCTGATGCACGTGGGTATCGAGATGTGCATGACAGTGGGGCTATTTTCGTACGTTTCGCTGGCAGGGCTGATCGCATTCTTGCCGGCGAGCGTATTCGATAACCGGCTGATTCGGCGTATTGCGAGGTACCTCGTTCCGAGGGTACCGGAGCCACCAGTGGAAGCGGAAGTTGCAGCCGAATCGCCAGCGGCGGCGATAGCGGAAGCGATAACGGTAGCAGCAGGGGCAAACGGCTCGCGGCGGTGGGAAATGGCGGGCACCGTGTTTTCCATACTGGCCGAGGCCGTGTGCCTGTTCTTTCTCGTGTACGTGGTCGCCTGGAACGCGTCGTCACTGGCGGGCAAACGTACGGCGGCCAAATGGCTGATGCCCGAACGATTGCGATGGATCGGCAACGCCACGGCCGTGAGGCAGAAGTGGAACATGTTCGCCAATCCGTCCGGCAACAACGGGTGGTACGTGGCGCGGGCCACGCTGCGCGACGTGGAGGCGGACGACATCGACCTTTTGCGTGGCGGCGCCCCGGTGGACGAATCGAAGCCCGACCGCCCGGCGAGGCTGTTCCCCAATCACCGTTGGCGCAAGCTGTATCGCAATCTGGTCCCTACCGACAATCGGTCAGCCAGCAAAGAGCTGGTCCGCCAACTGCTGGCCGAGTATCTCTGCCGGCAGTGGAACCAGCGCCATGAGCCGGACCAACAGGTGGTGCGGCTGGAATTGCTCTACATCTTGCCCGAAGTGGGCGCGGATGCGGAGGACCGCGGACAGCTCACGGTGCGCGCGGCGGTCGTGGAGCTGCGCCCGGCGGAAGAGTCGGGCAACTTCGCCGATGCGCTGCGTAAAATCGAGCGTGATGCGCTGCGCAAAGACGAACGGGGCGAGTCGCCGCTGCCGTAGGCGCTTCGCTCAGTCGGGAGTGAGCAATCGCACGTGGACGTGCGTTTGCCGGAGATCAAGTGTCGGTGAGGTCGATGTCTTGGATGCCGCCGGCACCGGTGGCAAAGTTGAACGTGCGCACCTGGCCGATCGACGAGAAGAACGGTTGCGGCGTGATGCGCACGTAGCGGCGGTCGGCCGAAATAACCGCGGACGTCACGCTCAAGCTGGCTCCCTCGGGGAGCAAGGTAATCTCGGGACGGAAACCGACTGCACCGCGGAGCCCCGGAACCAATATCCGCCCATCTCGTACGGCGCGGCTCTGCGCAACGGCGTAGGCCAGTGCCGCGTCGGAATTCTCCAGCATGTTGAGCTGCTGGGCCAGAATGGTGTTGCCGATGGCGATATGCGTGCGAGCGGCCTGCGCCACCTGCTCTTCGGCGAGCGGTTCCGTACGTCGGCCACCAGCCAAGATAAACGTGCCGAGGGCGTCTTCCGTTCCCAGCTCAACCTGCTTGCGCAGTTTCTTCTCCTTGTCGGTTCCGTAGTTGGTGTACACGTCGACCGTCACCTTGCCCGCCGTCACCTTGCCCCAAACGCGCTTCAGCAAAATGCGGTACTGGCCGCTAAAGCCCTCGGGGCAAACGTAGGTTTCGGAAAACCCATCGGGCGAACTGTTGCCCAGATCGGAGTACGAATCGGCCAAGAGCACGCCCCCCGAGGTGGTTCGAGGCGTGCGGAACGAGCAGACCGAGCCCGAGGGTTCCTTAATCAACAGGTCGACATCGGCATTGCCGGTCCAGGTGATCTTTACGATACAGTCGCGCACCAGGGCCTCGCCCAGTTCCTGGTTGAACTGGCGGGCTTCGGCAGTTCGGTTCTCGCTCTTCAGCCTTTCCAGAGTTACCTTGGCCACGCGAAGAGCGTTTTCTCCGATCGCGCGGTGCTCCTTGGGCCAGGCTTGCCTGAGAATGCCCAGACAGGCCCAGCGGATGCCGTCCAGATCGTCGAGACGCTGCGAGATCGCCAGACCCTGCACGTAGGGCTCGGGACGAGTGGGATTGGCTTTGGCCACGTCGCGGAACAACTGAAGCGCTCGCTCGTCCAGCCCGATGCGCGACATGTACAGCGCCACGTACATGATATCTTCCGCGCTGCCGCTGAAGTCGACGGCCGACATGAGGGCCCGCTCGATCTCGCTCGAGGGGTAGTGGCTGGCCTGCATAGCCAGTCCCATTCCCTCAAACATCCAGGGTTGGGGCTGACTGTGGCGCAGGGCTCCCTGGATCAGGGCCACCACACCTTCAAAGTCCTCTTCGTTCATTAGCTCGCGGGCCGTTTGACGGACCGCGGCGGGATCCTCGTCGGGGTGCGAGGCGAAGTGGCGATCCCAGGCGTCGGCGGCCGATTCGTCCGCTTCGCGGTGGGGAACGATGCGCTTCGCACGAGCAGCGCGAGCCTTTGGTTTCTCAACGCGAGGTTCGTCGGCTGCGGTGCCCTCGTCCGAGGCCGCCGGAGCGGTTGCCGCCGCGGCGGGGGCCTCTTTGTTCTCGGTCGAGAGGATCAACTCATCGTCAACGGCCATGAAGCCGCCGCCGAGGCCACCGCCACCCAAGCCGCCGCCAAAGCCGCCACCGCCCAAGCCGCCGCCAAAGCCGCCGCCACCGCCCAGGCCACCCATGCCCATGCCCATGCCACCCCCCAGGCCGAACGCGTTACCTGACGTATTGCCCACGGGGATCACCAGGTCGCCCACCGGGTAGACCTTGGTGATCAGGTTGGTTTCGGCCGTCTCGGGCGAGGTAATGAGCAGCACTTCGTCCTGGATCACGTAGGTCAGGCCCAGGTCTTTCAGCATCAGCCGCAGCGCCGATCGTAGCGAAACACCCTTGATCGTTCGGTTGATCGGCGTACTGGTATCGATCGCCAATTCCGTCATGGCCGTGGCATCGATCTCGATCGGAATCTCGTGCGTCCGCTCGAGGTAGTCGATCACATCGGTGAACGGAGTCTCAATGAAGTCGAGGCTGGTATCCTGATCGAGCGCGGCGTAGATGCGCTGCTCGGCATCGCCGCTGCGGGCCAGGTCGACCGAGGCATACTTCTTGCGGCGGATCGTCAACTCGCGCCACACTTCGGGGTCGGGATAGAGGATCGGCGGCTCATCGGGGAATGGAATGTGCGACATCTCTGTCTGGTACAGAGCGTCGACGAATTTCTTGTGTCGCTGTTCGCGCAATAGCGCCGTCTTGGCCACGTTTTCAGTGAATCGCGCCGTGTACACGGCCGCCTCGGCCGCGGTGTTCTGTGGATCCAGCTCACGCACCTCCATGGCGACGTACGACTCGGCCTCGGCATAGCGGCCTTCGTCCATTAACGACCGAAACTTCTGCATCAGGCCTTTGATCTTCTCGGCACGCCGGGTCGTGTCTTCGACCAGCCGCTGACGCTCCAGCGCCGCCGATTCGATCTCCCGAAGCATCGCTTCTCTGGCAGTCCATTCGGTGGCGCGACGCTGCGCCTCGCGGGCGGCCGAGACGATTCGGTCGCGCAACTGGGCGCGGACGTCGGGGTCGAGCTCGGGCGCGCGCTCCACCTGCTCCAGCAACAGCTTCAAGCTCTGCGCGGCCTTCTCGGCGTCGGTGTTCTGGCGGGCCTGGTTGAGGCTGCTTTCGACGTCGGCCTGGATCTTCTGGCTGATCAGCCGCTGGTTCTCTTCCACTTTGTCTAAGAATTCGCCCTCTCGCTCTTCAAACGCTTTAAGAAGGCTGCCGGGCTCCTCATCGTCGGGGCCAACGAGCCGCAGGTCATCGTCGCCGCACGGCGTGGCGTCGACCTTCACTTCCTCGTCCTCTTCAGCAACCGAAATGACCGCCTGCGCGTGAGGATTGCCCGGATCGCTCTTCAGGGCGGCTTCGGCCAGCGTACGCGCCGACCGGCGATCGCCCGAAGCGAGTGCCTGTCCGCCCAGTTGGCCGAGCGTGCGCGACTCGTCGAGCAGTACGCGCCCCGATTCGCGCAAACCGGCCGAGCCGACGGTGGCCAGGCCGACTCCGCCATCCTTGCGCGCCATGTCGATGAGGCGAGGGAGAAAGGCCACGTCGTCGTTCGATTTCTCAGCCGATACTTTCCACGACAGGGCAACGGCTTTGCCGCCTACCTCGCCCTGGATGGCAATCTCGTGCGTGCCGGTCTTTTCCAAAGTGCCCACGAGGATGGTGTCGCGGTCGCCGCGCAGCGGGGGCATCACCGCCGGGAACGTTTCGCTCATGGCGTCGGGCAGCGTGACCGAGGTGAGCCACACGACCGTGCCCCGCGCAATCTGCGCGAGCGTCTGGCCGGCCTTCTGTGCGGAACCCGTATCGTCGGAATCGACGTACAACATTCCGCCCGTGTGATTCGCCAACACGGCCAGAAGGTACACGTTTCGCTGCGGTCCGATGGCGTAACTGGAAAGCGGCACGCGGCGGGCGACAAGTTGCCCGACCAACTCCGAGCAACGTTGCGCGTCAATCAGCCGCGCGTTGCTCACGCCGTCGCCGATGTAAACGACCGCACGCGCGGCGGTCGGCTCGCCGGAAAAATTATCGATCGCGCACTGGAGCACCTTGGTCATGTCGGTGGCGCCCAACGGAGCGCGGCGCTGGAGCTTGCGAATGGCCGCGTCCATCGCGTCGCCCTTTGGCGCCACGAACCCATCGCTCATCGCGATCGCTTCGAGATCGACCGCCGCAAGCATCACGCGATCCTCCTCGCGCAGCGAATCGAGCAACGATTGCAAAGCCGACAGCGCGTCGTCGCGGTACAGGCCGGTTTGGCTCGCCGACGTGTCGATCAGCACAAGCACTCGGCAAGGTCCGTCGGCTTGCGCCGGCACGTCGGGCATCAGGCTGAGAGCGAAGCAGGTTTCGCCTGACGGTTTCTGGTAGGTCATCAAGCGCGCTTGGCCGCTGGTGGAATCGGCGGGCGTGGCACCCTGCGTGACCGTCGACGACGCAAGGAAGAAGGCCGTCAGAAGCGCGTAAACGCACAGAACGCGTTGCGACATGGTGGAAACTCCAAGCACAGAATCAAATGGGAAAGGGCTTTCTCTGTTCCGCGTCGAAAGCCCTGCCTTGCCAGGTGACCCGCCGGCGCATGCGCTGTTCCTCGCGCAGTGGTTGCGCCACGTTCGTTCATTGTATTCTGACAGCCGAGTTGACGCCACCAAAAAACCCCCCGTTCGGGCCAGATGGCCTGAAATCGGCAGCCTTCCCACCCCGCAAACTCGCCGAGCGGCGGCCGGATCCTCCCCTTGTCGGGGGTGTGCGCGTGGGGGTTTGTCCCGAGTTTGTCCGGCGCCAGCGGGAGGGCGGACGGAGCCCGGGAATTAGGCGTTTCTGCCGGGGGGAATGCCCCCCAATATGGGCAGCGGCCTCATGACCGACGTATTCCGCCCGCACCCGCCGACGAGCGGCTCGACCCATTCGTTGGTCAGGCGACGCCGCGAGCGGCCCAGCTAACCGGTGGGTTGTCAATCCCTTAGGCCCGATGCCCCTAATCGGGCCAGGATTCGGCCCCGGCACGCAATGGCGCGGGCCGGGTGGCCAATAGTATCTTCGTCGTGGCCAATAGTATCTTCGTCAAAGAGCAACCGTTCTCACCGCGCGATTATTCCGACCGATCGAGAGGTCGGCGCAGCGGGAAGCAGTTGGGAGGATTGGGGCAGGCGACGAGACAGGAAGGAGGGCATTCTACCTTTCAATCCTTGTGGCACTTGCCGCGCGGGCCCGCGCCGGCCGGTCGGTCGTGCCGGAGAGGCGGAGAAGCACGTCCGACGCCTCCTGCAAAGCGTATCCCGTTTCGCGCAACGAGACTGCGGCAGCCATGAGCAGGTCGCGGGGCGAGATTGCCCGTGCGACCGAGCGCACGGCGGCCGAAGAGATCGCAGCCGTGCCCGCAAGCGACGCCCCCCGCGCAAATGGCGTTTCGCCCGAAAGCGGCGACTGACGCAACGGCGGCGTCTCGCCGTCCCAGCAGCCGAAATGCTGCCAGGGACACTCGTCGTAGACGAACGGCATCGAATGGGCGGCTTCCGGCGAAACACACGAAGGTCCGTGTACGCTGCGACTCGGCGGTTGCGATCGAATTGGCGGTTGCGATCGACTCGGCGCCGCGACCACGACTTCGCTGGGCCCATCTTCTTGGTGCCACGCGGCGTCATCGTCCGCCACCGTCGCAGTCCGGTCGCAATCATCCGACGAAGCCCATACGTCGGCGGCGCCGCGTGACTCGATGCCGCTTGGATTGGAGATCGCGGAAGGGGACGCTACGTGCGCAAGCCACGTCACCGCGCCCAGCGGATTGGGGCATACTCGCGTGCTTGTGTGTTCGGCCAGCCAGTCCACTGCTGCCCGCACTACGTCGGCACGCGCGAAGATGAATTGCGAGCCCCACTTCGAACAGGCACGTCTCGCCACGTCGGACCAAACGAACGGATGGCTCGACGCCCCGCTGTCCGCCGAATCGCTCACTTCGCCGCGTGCGATCGATCCGTACACCGCCTGGTCGTAAACGGGATCGTAAATGGAACGATAGTCATAGGCGGGCTCCGTCGGGCGGTGGGCCGGCCAGTGGTAAGTCGCCCAATTCTGTTCGTACGGGCAACTTGGCGGCAGCCCCGATGCCAGCGGGCAAGCGTATTCGGACCAGGAGAGCGGGAGTGCCACGGCGGGCAGAATTTCGCCGTACGTCGTCGAACCGGGCGCCGCCATCGAGAGTAGAAAAGCACAAGCAAGGGCCCAGGCAGGACAAGGGCGTTGCATGCGGAATCTCCTTGGCTTGGTCGCCGCATGGATGCGGCGCTCTTGAATTGTTGTCGCCGCGGTGCGGGCGCTTACGCTCCCGCCGCGGGGCTCTCGTCGGCCGGTAATCGGGTATCGGAGTCTGCCGTTTACGGGCATTAGGCAATCGAAGGGCCGTGGGAGAATCGGGCGACCCTTGCTGCCAATTCGCGCGACCGGCGAAGCGAGGGAATCTTTGGCGAAACGCCGGGAAATGACGCTCTTGCCGAAGTGGCACGCGCTCGCGGCTATGACAATGTGGCAAGCTTTCCCGCGCGAGCCGCCGTCGTCCCCGACTCCCGCCGTGCGCCGCAGTACCGGGTGTACCGGTACAACCGGGTGTTTGGATGGGAAATGAGGGCAGGTGTATTTGTCGGCAGCCGATAAATGCTTCTGTCACCCCAAGCCCACCGTCGCCCATGCACGCCAGCAAAATCGACACCAGCCAGCTCTGCATCTACGCGGGTGTGCTGCTCCTGCTCATGGGGGGCATTCTGCGCGCCGTCGATTCGTTCGTGCTCAGCGCTTCGACCACCCGCGTGCTGGCAAGCTGGACCGGCCCGCCCCCCGAAACGCCCAAGGGCGCCGTGCGGCAGATCGTGATCGACACGACCGCACCGCGACGCATCGTCACGCCCCCCGAGTGGCTTGGCTGGGCGCTGTTGTGCACCGGCGGCGTTCTCACCGTGCACGGCCTTCTGCACCGCTGGCGAAAATAGCTGCCGCGCCCGATGGCCGCTCGTAGTACGAGATTCCTCGCCTGCGGTTCACCACGCCTGGGGCGGCCATCGGCGCTTGCGGTTTCGCGATACCCCGGCGGGTCCGCTCGCCATACGATTCCGCGACGATCAAAAGCGCGGTTCCCGTCTCCGCCATATCCGTGACAGGCAGATAAGCGGAGACGATCATGAACGGTCGGCCTTGCCCGTGCCGCGAGCGGAACGTCCGCCTGGAGCGCGAACCGGCCCATCGCATCGTTCACAACTATGGCCATGGCGGCTCGGGCTTCACGCTTTCCTGGGGCTGCGCCCAGGAAGCCACGCAACTGGTCAAGAGCATGCTGAAAGCCGAGTGCGCGGCGTGAAACCTGCACCCGATAAGGACGCCTCACGCCGGAATTGGCGTGACAGTTGACTCCGAAACGGCTAACGTCAGGTTACCGTAGCGCCCTGCGTACGCATACGACGCGGCCTTCTGCCCTGGCCGGCAAGAGGTTCCGAGTTCCCGGCGCATCCGCCACTGCTGAGCGTGCTCGTTCCATCGCAATCGAAAAGTGCCCGACGAGGCCGATGCCATGAAGTCCAGTGCAATTGCTTTCAACTTGCTCGTCGCGGTGGTTGCGTCAGCGGGCGTTGCCGACGAACTCAAACCTCCCAGGGCGGACCAGAAACCCGACCCAGTATTTTGGAAGACTGAGCCCGAAGAGGTGACGATGCTGAAAACGGCGGGCACCGTATTGATGGGGAGCTACGCTCTCGACCCGACTGCCGCACGGTCGCTGCGCAAAATCGAGATTCTCAAACAAGCCCTGGACCGTATTGATACCCTGGCCGGCAAAAAACCCACGTGGGACAAAGAGAACGCGGAGCTCACGATAGGCCAGCTCATGGACATATACCTGGAAACCGCGCTGGCGTTCTACGCAGGCAAAGGCGATCGCGGCATGGGCAAACGCGCCGATCGTTTGAAGAAATACACCGACCTTGAAATCGGCGATCAACAGTTATCGAGCGCGCTGGTCAGCGTCGAGTGGGCGGCTGCCTGGGACGTGCCGTTGAAGCCGGGCCAGGAAGAGAAACTCGACGCGCTGATTCGATAGCGCCTCAAAATGATCCAAGCCGCTGCTCCATGAGGCCGTATGAAGACCGTCTCTGTTCCGCCTCAGGCCACGGACGTCAATGCGCTTCTCCAACAAGCCCGCAACGAGGACATTCTGGTGCGAGCCGCTGACGGCACCGAGTTCATGATCACGGTCGTCGATGAGTTCGACGAGGAGATCGCTCGCACTCGCCAAAATGCCAGGCTTATGGCGCTGCTCGAGCAGCGAGCCAAGCAATCGCAGACTATCCCGCTCGCCGAGGTGAAGCGGCAGCTTGGACTGAATCTGTGAGCGTCGTGGCTGAGACCGATTTCTCGGCGGTTGCAAGATGCCGACCCCTACCGGAAGGAATTCGCCGCGAGATCGAAATGACACTGGCCGTCGCGGCGCGGAACGAAGGGCAACGTCGAATTGGCATACCGAGTCGAGTATTCGCCGGAGACAGGCGAGCATCTACGGGTCCTGACGGCTCGCCAGTGTTCGATCGTTTTCGATGCCGTCGATCGCCAACTTGTTCATCAGCCGTCCGTCGAAACGCGAAACCGCAAGCCGATGCGGCCCAATCCGATTGCGCCGTGGGAACTTCGGATCGGCGACCTTCGCGTATACGTATGATGTGGCTGAGGAACCCGAGCAACTTGTAACCGTATTGGCAGTCGGCATCTAAGACCGCAACCGCGTGATCATCGGCGGTCAGGAGCTCGCATTATGAAGGTCGTAGAAAAGACCGACGCTACCGATACCTTGGCGCAGTATGCCGCGAATATCGAAAGCGGGCCGATCATCGTCACCAGCCAGGGGCGGCCAATCGCTGCTCTGGTGCCGATCGAGAATGCAGACCTGGAAACTGTCTCACTCGGCACCAATCGCTCGTTCCTCGAACTGATCGAGCGCTCGCGCGCCCGCGTGAAGGCCGAAGGCGGAGTTTCCAGCGAGGAAATACGCCGCAGGTTCGGGGCCACTGATCTGCACGGCGAGACTGGCCAATAACCGGTCTCTGCGGCGCCAGTCGCTGCACTACGCGCCAGAGTCACGGCACCTTCGCGACGGCGCTCGGTTCCATCTCGACGCGGGCGACATCGAATCCCACCGATCGCACGTCGCCGATGGCCGATCGAATCGCTTCTTCCAGCGACGCGGCTTCGCGATGGAAATGAATCTGCGGGACACCTGCAATGGTGGATATCGTACCGTCGTCGAATTGCCCGTACATTCGGTCGGCATCGTCGTCGGTCGGATCCGCGGTCAATACCAGGGTGAATTCATGTTCCTTCATTATGCGATCCCTCAATCCCCGTTCTCGCTAGTGCGGGCAGCGATCAACGCCGCGTCGCACCAAATGACCCACGCCTTCCGGCGTGGGCTACTATGTTCCGCAGGGCCAACAGTAGTAAGCAGCGCTATGAGATTGTGTGCGAATGGCACGCTACGCAAAGAACACGCTTTCGGCCGTCCGGCGGAGCAGCCAGTCGCGGTCGCCGTCGCTCAGGCCGTCGAGGCGGTCGCGGATGAGGGCGATCGAGTCGTGGTAGGTGTGGCCGTTCACCACCTGATACGGCGAGTCGCTGGCCCACATGCACCGCTCGACTCCGAAGGCGTCAAGCGCGCGGCGGATCATCGGCACCAGGTCGAGATACGGCGCCTTCTTTTTGCCCAGCGCGTAGTACGCCGACAGTTTTAGATGGGTGCGCTTGTGGCGGGCCAGCGCGCACAGGGCATCTACGTCGTGGTCGCGAATCTCGCCATCGACGCCGACCCGCGCGAAGTGGTCGATGACCACCGTGGTGTCGGGATACCGTTCGCACATCGCGGCGACGCCCGCCAGGTCCGCCGCGTCGATCAGACAGCACATGGCTTGGCTCGTCTCGGCGCCGCACTTCCACATGGCGGCCATGCCCGGGCCATCGAGCCACTTTTCTTTGCGAATCCACGAGGTGATGCGAAAGCCGTGCACCTGCCGCGGCTTGAGCTCGCGCATCACGCGGTCGGGGTCGGGGCGGGTGTCGTCGACCATGCCCACCACCGAGAAGATTCCTTTGCGGCGCTCGGCGGCGTCGATGAGGTACGTGTTATCCCACCCGTGGTAGATGTGGTGCTGGATCAGCACGACGCGGCCGACGCCCTCGGGCCGCGCGATCTTGAGCAGCTCTTCGTCGGTGAAGCTGGGGGGATCAAGGTCCTTGGCCGTCTTCCCCTCGGCCAGCGGAAACTGCTCGACGTCCGGCGACCAAATGTGGCTATGGGCGTCGATGTACTTCGCGGCCGGTTCTTCGTCGCCGTCGTCGGCGCGCGTGCTACATCCGAGCGCGATGCCCGCCATGCTCAAGGCGCCGATCGCACCGGCCTTAAGCACTTGTCGGCGAGAGAGAGCGACGGGCGCCGCGGGTGACGATTCGGGCATGGAATAATCTCTCGACTCTCAATGATCGCATGAATACACGTTAGCGCGGAGTTGACGATTTCGCCCGAAGACCCGTGCCCGCGCTCCGCAGCGCGTCGCGGCTAACCGCGAGCCTCGCACGCGCTCCCAATCCCCAATCCCCAATCCCCTTCAGCATGTCCGCTCGTGCGGGAACGACGCGCCGCGCGTTACCAGCCGCGGACGGCGGAGTAGATGCTCCCTTGGAACGGACTGTTTCGGTCGTAATACATGCCGGGTCCGTGGTAGTACTGCCAGCGGTCGAACCGGTCGCGGTAGTAGAAGCTGTTGTGGTTCAAATGGTACGGCTTCGAGTAATAGGGGCTGGTGTAACCGTAGGCCGAATCTTCGGGATACTCCTTATGGCGCTGCGCTCGGCCGAAGAGCCGCGGCCGAGCACTGGCGACGTCAGCCATCGCGCCTAATGCGGCAAACACCGCCAGGGCAATCAATAATCGCTTCATGATACGGGTCCCTCCCTTGATGCTCGATCGAGCGCGCCGGCCGGACAAGGCGGGCCGGGTCGCTCGCCCCATCGTTCCCGCTCGGCTGCCCGTCGTCGTTCGTTTAGCATTATGGACCGGTCAAGGCACAGGGGCAAGATTCCGGCCGACCTCGCCGGTGCTGGAGATTGCCGACTTCGAGAATTGGCGGCACGGGGAATTAGCGACAACTGCCCATTTCATTCTCGCGCGTTGAACGCAAGGCCCCGGACTGCCACAATTGAACCTTCCACCCGGCCAGCGTGCCGGACCGCCGCCCATGTGGGACTCTTTGACTCGCCGGCGGCGCACCCACCGTCGATTCCCACCTGCTCGATCATGGGAGAGCACCGCGTGAACGTATCGGCCGATGTTGTTGCGAGGCGCCCTCGTGTGGTCTTCCCAGTGCTACCTGCCGTGGTCCTGCTGCTCGTGGCAACCACCGCGCCATGGGTCGAGTCGGCCGAAGTGGTAGCGATCGCTGAAGCGGTCGAGCAAGAGGTCGCCGCGCCCCGCCAGCGGCGCGAAGGGCCGTTTGCCATCCGCGACGGCGATCGCGTGGTGCTGCTGGGAGCCACGTTCATCGAGCGGATGCAGGTCGACAACTACCTCGAAACGCTGCTGACTGCCGGCTGGCGCGACCGCCGCATCACTTTTCGCAATCTCGGCTGGAGTGGCGACACAGTCGGGGGGATTGCGCGGGCCGTGTTCGGTTCGCCGGCCGACGGCATGCAGCGGCTATTGACGGATGTGCGGTTCGCGGAGCCCGACGTGATTGTGGTGGCTTACGGCGCCAACGAGGCATTCGCGGGTCATCTTGGTCTGGCGGAATTTCAAAAGCAACTCGAAGGGCTGCTCGATGCGCTGGAAGCGACCGGCGCACCGATCGCGCTCGTGGGTCCGCCAGGACACGAGAACCTGGGTCCTCCCCTGCCCGACCCAACGCTCTACAACCGCGACGCCGCACAATACGCCGAGGCGATGCGTCAGGTGGCTGCCGAGCGCGGTCACCACTACATCGACCTCGCGGCGGTGTTCGATTCGGTCCGCAGTTCGCAAGGCTCGCCGGCGGCCATCGATCGGCTGACCGACGACGGCGTGCAACTGAGTCCGTACGGTTATTGGCGCACGGCGGCGGCGGTGGCCGAAACGTTGTCGCTTCGGTCCGGCGCATGGCGGGTCGATATCGCCGCGGACCGGGGAACGTACGACGCCCGGGGAACGCTGCTCTTCGATGTCGAAGTGCAAAAGGGGCGCGTGCAGTTCACGGCTCGCGACGATCGGCTGCCGTTTCCAACGCCACCGCGGTTTTCGCCGGAAGGCGCGCTCGACCTCGCACCCCTGCCGACGTTGCGCATCGCGGGCCTCGAACCCGGCTCGTACGAGCTGCGCATCGACGACGAGCCGGTCGCCGTCGCCGACCATCGCGAGTGGGCGGCGGGTGTGCGCATTGCGTCGGGCCCGGCCTTCGAGCAGACCGAAAAGCTGCGACGTGCCATTCGCGCGAAGAACGAGCTGTACTTTCACCGCTATCGGCCAGAGAACGAAACGTACCTGTTTCTGTTCCGCAAGCACGAGCAGGGAAACAACGCGGTCGAGATTCCGCGGTTCGATCCGCTGATCGAGGAGAAGGAGCACCAGATCGAGCAGCTCAAGGTGCCCTTGGAACGCCACTGGGTGCTTTCGCGCCGCATTGGAAAGTAATTCAACGATTGGGGAGCGACTGAAGTGCCGCAACGCCCAGATACGACAATGCGAAATCGTCGCCTGCATTTGGCAGGGCGGAAAGCGTCTGTGACGGCAATTGCGTGTGCCATCGTTTTGGTCTGTTTCTCGCCGGCCCGCGCCCAACGCGATCTCAAGAACATTCCCGACCCGGATCCTGAGATCGAGCGCGCGTCGTTCATCGTGGCCGACGGGTTCGAAGTGAATCTGTTCGCGGCCGACCCGCTGCTGGCCAAGCCGATCCAAATGAACTTCGATGCCCAGGGCCGCCTGTGGATCGCCAGCAGCGAGGTGTACCCGCACATCAAGCCGGGCCAGGAGGCCAACGACAAGATCATCGTGCTGGAGGACAGCGACTTCGACGGCAAGGCCGACCGCTCGACCGTGTTTGCCGACGGCCTGTTGATTCCCACCGGCGTGGTGCCGGGCGACGGCGGCGCCTACGTGGCCAACAGCACCGAGCTGATCCACCTGTCCGACACCGACGGCGACGGAAAGGCCGATCGCCGCCGCGTGGTGCTCTCGGGTTTCGGCACCGAAGACACGCACCACCTGCTGCACGCCCTGCGGTGGGGCAACGACGGCATGCTGTACATGAACCAGTCGATCTACATCCACAGCCACATCGAAACGCCGTACGGCGTGCGGCATCTGAACGGCGGCGGCATCTGGCAGTTCCGACCCGAGTCGATGCGGCTGGAGATTTTCTGCGAAGGGTTCGTCAACCCGTGGGGGCATCACTTCGACCGCTGGGGGCAATCGTTTGCCACCGATGGCGCGTACGGCGAGGGGATTAACTACGTGTTTCCCGGCGCCGTGTTCGCCACCGCTCCCGGGGCCACGCGAATTGTCGCCGGCCTGAACCCCGGCAGTCCCAAGCACTGCAGCCTGGAAATCGTCAGCGGCCGCCACATGCCCGACGATTGGCAAGGCAACATGATCACCAACGACTTTCGCGCCAACCGCGTGTGCCGGTTCGTGGTGAGCGAGGACGGCTCAGGCTATAGCTCGCGGCAGGAAGTCGAAGTCATCAAATCGTCGCACGTTGCCTTTCGCCCCATCGACGTGAAGATGGGCCCCGACGGGGCGCTGTACATCGCCGACTGGTACAACCCGATCATCCAGCACGGCGAAGTCGACT
>CAYQAJ010000098.1:0-16713 GCA_964415245.1 uncultured Pirellulaceae bacterium
CGAAGCGGGCGGCTCGATCTCGCCACACGGACGAAAGCCAAGAATCGCGTACAGCCGAGTGCGCAGCTCGGGGTTGTGACGGCTGAGGATGTGGAACAACTCGTGCTCCAGCAGTCGCTCGAGTTGACGCGGCGAGCGGGCCAGCACGGCGTCGGGCAGGATGATCGCGCCGCCGCGGCAGTAGGCGGCGCCGCCTTCTTCCTTGCCGGTCGTGCGAATGAGCGGCACCACGTCGGGAAATACTCGGCCGACTCTTTCGAGACGCGGCTTGATCGCGGCCAGGGCGGCGGTGATGCGCTCGTGGTGCTCGTCTTCCCAGGGCAGAACTTGCGCGGCGGCCATACGCAAGAGGTCGTTCTCGGTCACCGGCTCGTCGGTACCCAACCGCGACTGCACATCGAACGGGCTCAGCACCGAAGTGAAGCGGTCGCTGGTGCCCAGGATCGCCGCACCCTCCTCGACCGTCGCCAGGCGAACGACCGTGCCGCCGTGCAGCGGGGTTTCGGCGTCGGCGGCCGCTGTGGAGCGACAGACGACCGCGAGAAGAAGAAAGCAAGCCGCATATCGCATGGGCGTTGTCGCCTGTTTCGAGGAATGATCCGGCGCGCAGGCCGTGTTGGCGCAATAGCTCCGTTGGCGTTCCAGGACCGTGCGGCTATGGTAACAGGGTGGATTGTGGACGACAAATGCGGCGCAACGCAGGATCGTAACCCGAAGTTCGGGGGGGGCGCGTGAGTCGCGGAACGTCGCCGCGCGTACCAGATCGCGAAACGGTGTTGTTATGGCCCGATGGCCCCGCCGCACTTGGACGACCGTTTTCACGTACGGCGCGATCTTCGTGCTGTTTCCTCTATTATGCCTTCTCTTGTACGCCTGGGTGCAGGGCTGGCTGTTATGACAAGCCGCCCGGCACTTCGCGGTTACACGCAATGAATGGTTGATCCCCGAGTATGTCGGCGACAATGCACGAGCGACTGCATGCGCGGCTGGCCCCATTCGGGCAGGAGCATCTGCTCGCCTTCTGGGGCGAACTGGACGACCGAGCGCGCAAGCAACTGGTGGCCGAGATCGACGAGATCGACCTTGCGCTTCTCGACCGACTGATTCGCGGCGGCGACGCGCAACGATCGGCTGCCGAGCAGGCGCTTCGCGCCCAGCCGCCCAAGGCGCTGCGGCTGGACGGCTCGGGCGTCGTTCTTTCACGTCTGGAAGCGCAGCGGCGCGGCGAAGAAGCGCTGCGCGGCGGCGAGGTGGGAGTGATTCTGGTGGCCGGGGGGCAGGGAACCCGGCTGGGGGCGACGATGCCCAAAGGGATGCTCCCCATCGGGCCGGTCTCCGAGCGAACGCTGTTTCAAGTGTTAGTCGATCAATTGCGGGCCGTCGCGCGGCGGAGCGGTTCGGCGATTCCGCTGTTTTTGATGACCAGTCCCGCCACGCACGAGCCGACCATCGAGTACTTCAACGAGAACGACCGGTTTGGGTTGCCGCCCGACGATCTGGTCGTCTTCTGCCAGGGGACGATGCCGGCCGTCGACGCGAAAACGGGGCGCATCCTGCTTGCCGGCAAGAGTGATCTATGCCGCGGCCCCGACGGGCATGGCGGCATGCTGGCCGCCCTCGAAAAGAGCGGCGGACTACAACAGGCCGTGCGTCGCGGGCTTTCACTGCTGTTCTATTGCCAGGTCGATAATCCGCTCGCGCCGGTTTGCGACGCCGAGGTAATCGGCTGCCACCTGCTGGCCGAGTCCGAAATGACCACGCTAGTCGTTGAGAAAACGGGCCCCACCGAGCGGGTGGGCAACGTGGTCGAAGTGGAGGGCCGCATGCAGATTATCGAGTATTCCGACCTGCCCGACGAAGCGGCACGCCGCACCGCCGCTGCCGGCTCGCTCGATTTGTGGGCCGGCAACACGGCGGTACACGTCTTTGATGTAGCGTTTCTTAGGCGCATGGCCGAGCGAGAAGACGTGCTTCCATTCCACCGCGCGGTGAAGAAGACACCCTATGTCGATGGCGCGGGCCGCGGGGTCGAGCCCGAATCGCCCAACGCCCTCAAGTTCGAGCGGTTCATCTTCGATTTGATGCCGCATGCACAGGGGGCGCTGGCGGTCGAAGTCGATCGAGCGGAGGCGTTCGCGCCGGTCAAAAACGCCAGCGGAGCGGCGGCTGATACGCCCGAGACTGCGCAAGCACTGATGGTGGCCAGACACCGCTGGTGGCTCGAACGGGCGGGCGCACGGGTGGAGCCGGGCGTGGCGGTGGAAATCAGCCCGTTCTTTGCGCTCGACGCGGAAGAGCTAGCGGGCAAAATCGCGCCGAGTCTTGTCGTGCGCGAACCGACGTTCTTCGAGTGACGTGCCCTCGTAAGTTACGCGCTTACGCGCTCACTCGTTCACCTTTGTCGGCGCGTACTCGTGATCGCGCTTGCGAATCACTTCGGCCTTCACGATTTTGTCCGGCTCGGGGAGCGGAGGGAGCGCCTGCGGGTCGCGGCGCTGAAGTTTCGCCAGCACGTCCATCCCCTCGATCACGCGGCCGAAAACCGTATGCTTGCCGTTGAGCGTGGGCCGGGGAATGAACGTAATGAAGAACTGCGAACCGCCGCTGTCGGGGTCGCCCGAGTGCGCCATGCTCAGGCTGCCGCGGAAGTGCTTTCGGGCGTCGTCGCGGTCGGCCTCGCCGAAGATGTGGTAGCCGGGTCCACCCAGTCCGGTTCCCTCGGGGCATCCTCCCTGAGCCATGAATCCCGCTAGGACGCGGTGGAAAGTGACGTCGTCATAGAAGCCCGCTTCCACGAGGCTGACGAAGTTGCCCACGGTCTGGGGTGCCTGATCCTCGAAGAGTTCGAGCACGATGTCGCCTTGGGTGGTGGCGAGGCGGACGCGGGGCAGATTCGCGTCGGCTTCCTTCTCACGAAGCTCCTGCTCCTCTTTCCAGAAGTTCACGTAGTCGTCGCAGCTTTCGAGATAGTTGGTTTCCGTTTTCGAGAGCAAACCGAGCGTCTTGGCCTTGTCGAGCAGCTCCTTGGCCTGTTCGAAGTGGTGCAGGGCGAAGGCCGTTACGCCGGCCAGGCGATACGTCTGCCCCACGCCGCACTCGTTGTCGACTAGCACCTGGGCCAGCGGTTGTGCCTGCTCGTACTCGTCGCGGGCCACGTCGTCGGCCAGCATGCTGACGAGGAACCGCGTGAGCTGCCGGTCGACGTCCGGGGCCTCGACGTAGGCCTTGATGGCTGCCGCGCGCAACTCGGGGAGCAAGGCGTTGGCACGGTCGATGAGCGCCTTCCATTCGGCTCGCAAGGCGTCGGTAGCGCCGCCGGTGGCAGCCTGTTCCTTTAGATCGCGAAGCTGCGTGAGCAGGTCCTTCCACGCTTGGAGCTTGACGGCATACGCCTCGGCCGCGGACGACTCGGGCGGTTCCTGATCTGGATCTTGGCCTTGCGCTTGGTCCGGCTGAGTCGTAGGGGGCTGGGCGCCGCGGCTGTTGGCGGCGCAGAGTACGAATACCATGGCGGCCAGCGCCAGCAACGCGGCAACGGTCAGTACGCAGCCGCGCGAAACGTTCACCAAAAGATCGAACCGTCGCACGAGTCGAAAGTTTGTATTCATCGCGGATGCGGTCACCCCGTGTTGCAATGCGGTGGGTCTGATAAGTTGAACGCCGGCGCGAGAGGCATGGCTGCCTCCGGCGCGGCGGGCGCTCCTTTCAGCATAGAAAAGGCTGCGGAAAGGGAAAAGGCCGGCGGTGGGTAGGCAACTGTTCTTGTGTTCGTACGAACTCGCGGCACGGCGGGTTCGCGCTCGGGGTATGAGGTAACGCGAACGATGGCACCCAGACGCCCAAGTAAGCGGAAATCCAGACGTCCGGCGAAAGGGGGCTCTCGGCCAACGGCCGAAGACAGTGCCCGGCACCCTGTCGATGGATCGCCGCGTGGGGGGCGGCTCCGAATTGTGGGCGGCCACATGCGCGGGCGCCTGATCGAGTACAACGGCCGCTTCGAAACGCGACCCATGAAGGATCGCACGCGGGAAGCGGTGTTCAACCTGATCGGACCGGCTGTCGTGGGGCTGCACGCGATCGACCTGTTTGCCGGCACGGGAGCCCTGGGACTGGAGGCGATGAGCCGCGGCGCGGCGCGGGTCACGTTCATCGAACGGCACGTGCCGACGGCTCGCGGCATCGAGCAGAACATTGCTCGCTTCGGGCTCGGGGAGCGGTACCGCGTGGTGACGGCGGACGCATTCCGCTGGGTGCGGCGGCAAGGGAGTTTGCCTGCCGAACCGTGGCTCGTATTCTGTTCCCCGCCTTACAGCTTCTACCGCGAGCGGCAGGCCGATACGCTGGCGCTGTTGGAAGGGCTGATCGAAGCCGCGCCGGCAGGAAGCATCCTTGTTGTCGAAGCCGAGCAGACGTTCGATCTGGAGTTGTTGCCTCGCGCGGACGAGTGGGACGTGCGCCGCTACGCCCCGGCGATTGTCGCGGTTTACCGAGCCGCAGACTAGAAAGTGTTTGCCATGGACGTGAAGAACATCGACGACGTGACTCCCTTCGTCACGAAGGACGGCTCGCAGATTCGCGAGCTGTTGGCACATCGCAATTCGTGCATTCGCCAGCAGAGCCTGGCCGAAGCGCGACTCCCCGCCGGCGCCGCCACCACGCCGCACTACCATGAGCGCACGGAGGAAATCTATTACATTCTCCAAGGCGCGGGCCAAATGCGCCTCGGTGAAGAGAGTCGCAACGTCGCGGCGGGCGACGCCGTCGCCATTCCCCCCGGCGCCGTGCACCAGATCGCCAATACGGGCAGCGGAACGCTCAAGTTTCTCTGCTGCTGCGCCCCGGCCTACGAGCACGACGATACCGTGTTGGTGGACTCGTAGCGGGTGTCCGCCGAGTCCCTTTCGAAACAGGGATGACACGCGGACACGGCGACACAGCGACACAGCGACACGGCGACGCGGCGACGCGGGGACGCGGCGATGCGGAGATACGGCGACGCGGGGACACGGCGAACTGGCCGCGATTCGCAGGGTCGCCGGGATCGGCAAAGTCGCCGGAGACTTCCCGGTCTCCCGAAGTCGCAGGGGCGCCGGGCCAAACCGGGCTATCGGGGGGGTGGACCGGTGCGATTGAACATTCCGATTCTACTTATCTCGCTTTCCATACCGATTCTACTAGTACTGGTGCGCGGCTCAACCAGCGTGCCGCCCTCCGCCTGCTCCCTCCCGCCCCGGCCTTCCTCACCCTCGTCCTTCCATCCCTATGACGCGTCCGGCCCCTCAGCGGCAAAAGGCGACCGGCGGGCTTGTCCCGACCTGGCCCTTTGTGTGCATCGTCGTTTGTCTATTCGTGATCAGCGTGGTGGCGATGCGCAACTGGGAGCGCCCAGCCGCGCATCACGTCTCGCTTGAAGACTCCGCATCCAAGGTTCTGGATGCTGCGTCGCAGGGCACGTCGGCCGGCCAAGGATCCGCATCCCGACGGGGCTCGGCGTCGCCCGACGTGCGCTCGTCGCGAACCCGCGTCAATCCACCCGCCGCGCCACAAGCCACCGACCAGCGCACTGCGTCCAACGCGCGGCAGGCGTTGCTCAAGGGCATGGACGTGGCCGTGTCGCCGAGGGGAGCGCCGCCGATGACAGCGCCGCGGGTCGGAGAGGTATCGATCGCATTTCCGCACGACGCCGCATCGCAGAATCGAATGTCCGACGTGCCTTCCTTCCCCGATACGCTCGTCGATCACCCCAGTGGCGCATCGTCGGATCCATCCCGGGCCGGATCGAACGATGACGCCGACGGGAATCTCGAAAGCGACGACCAGGGGGACGATGAACCGGCGATCGACGACAACACCCAGGAGGGGGACTTCACCACCGGCACACCCGCCACGCTACAAGTCTCCGACGGGACGAATGAGTCGACCTCGCCACTCCCGCGCCGTATTCACCAGACCGACTCCTGCTGGCCCTTCCCCGAGACCTTGGTCGACCAGTTGGAGGCGGCCGCCGAATCGGCGCACTGCCACGATTGGGCACTCACGGTGCTCGATGAATTGGATCGGCTGGCCGAAGTCCCCACGTTGGAGTCGCCTGAGGCTGGGGACGTGCTCGATCGCCTGCAAAAGCTGGCACCCGACGCGGGCCGCCTGGCATCTACCTGCCTCGACGACGCGGTGCGCGTGACGCTGCAGCGGCTTGAGTATGCCCTGGAGCGCCGCATCGCGGTGTGGTCGAAGGCGCAAGCGCTGGCCGCTGCCAACACAGTTAGCCTTGAATTGGCATCGCCGGACGCCCAGGAGACGCGGGCTGCGTTAGAGGAGATTGAATCCTTACTTCGGCAATTCCCCAGCAGCCGCGGCTGGCGGAAGTATTTGCTTTTGAGCGACCTGCACCGCCTGGCGGGGGGCGATGCGGCGCAAGGCGGTCGTTCGAACCCGGGCGATAACCCCCGCGCGACGAGCGGAGCACGAGCGACCATCGACGACAATGGCCTACCCACCCTCGACGTTTCGACCGAGGCCACGACGCTCATCGCCGAGCGGCGCGAGACGGCGCGTCGTGTGCTCGGACGGCTCGAATCGACCAGCTTGACCGACGAGCAGGAAGCGTTTCTGGACCAGCCCGCTTTCGAGCGACTGAATCGCGCCTTGCGCAACTGGGCCAACGAACCAATCAACGTACCCGCGCTGCTGAGTGCCCTGGAGCAATACGAAATGAGCGGGGCGACGCAGGCGGGGCGCGACGCGGTGCAAGCGGTCTCGATACTGCGCTGGTCGCCCGACGAAACCGCGGTGCAGTTATCGCGCTCCGTCGAGCAGCATTATCGCAACGCCAACTTGCGGATCGCCGTGAGCGAGGGGTTGCTGAACCGGCTGATCCCGCAGCCGGCGGTGACTCTCGAGGACGTGGAGGACTATATCGCCGGCGCCGACGTCTACGGCGTGAGCGAGAATCACACGCGGCTGTTCCTCCGCTTGCTACCCGACCGCAACCGCATCCGCGTCGGATTGGAGGCCAAGGGAGTCGTGGCCTCCGAGACCGAGGCGTACAAGGGCGCCGCGACCGTCTATAACGACGGCCTTTCGCAGTTCCATGCTCGAAAACTCGTGCAGGTCGACGGCAAGGGCGTGCGGGTGTGGCGCTCCGAGGCGCGGGCCGAGAGCGAAACGCAAATGACCGACCTATCGACCGACTATGACAACCTGCCCCTATTCGGTCATCTGGCGCGTATGATCGCCATGAAGCAACACGACCAGGTTTCTTCCCAAGCCCGGCGGGAAGTCCAAGACAGGGTCGCGGAGCGAGCCCGGCAGCGGCTCGACGAAGAAGTGCACCGTCGCGTGGCCAAGGCGGAGCAACAGTTCCAGCGGCAGGTCATGGATCCGCTGCGACGGCTCGATCTGGCTCCCGAGGTCGTCGACATGCAGACCACGTCGCAGCGGATCATCGTCCGCTCGCGTTTGGCCTCCGACGAGCAGCTTGCCGCCCTGACGCCGCGGCCCCTGGCTCCCGGCATCAGCCTCATCAGCGCGCAGATTCACGAGTCGGTGTTCAACAATCTGTTGGATCAACTGGATCTCGACGGCCGCCGCGTCCTCCTCGACGACCTGTACCACGAGCTATCGGCCAGGGCGGGTCACCCCGATGTCGAGATTCCCGAGGACATGCCCGAGAACATCACCATTGAGTTCGCCCAACACGACGCGATTCACGTCCGCTGCGACGACGGAAAGCTACAGCTTTCGATTCGCGTGGCGGAACTGTCGCAGGGGCGGGGCGGCAAGTGGCGCAACTTTGAGGTCCGCGGCTATTACTACCCCGAAACCGCGGGGCTCGACGCGCGGCTCGTCCGCGACGGTTATGTGGAGTTGGTGGGCGAGCGGCTCGGTTTCCGCGACCAGATCGCCCTGCGGGGTATTTTCACCAAGGTGCTCTCCAAACGCACCGCGCTGCGGCTGGTGCCCGATTCGATCATCAGCGACTCCCGTTTTCGCGATCTGGGTATCAACCAGTTCGTGATCGAGGACGGCTGGATCGGCGTGGCGATCAGCGAGGGCAACCGGAGCACGCAGCCCCACGTCGCCTCGGGTACACCGCCTCACATTTCCTTGGGCACGCCGCCTCGCTCCGCCTCAAGTATGGCCGGCGCCTCTTCTCTCAACACGGTCCGGCGGTAGCGGCGATTCGGCTGGCAGCGGGAGTTGTGTCGGGTCTCTCGACCGCAATACGCAACGTCCGATGATTCTCCCCGCGTGCGACTTGCGTCGCGTGAACCTTCTGCTTGCGCTGCTGTCGATGCTGCTAAGCCGCCGACTGACATTGACCCTCGCTGGGGGTTCACTAAAATGTTGCCTTTCTTGGGTTTAGTGCTGATCCAAAGAAGAGAGTACGGGGAATTGCCCAATCTGCAAGTCCATTGTCGTGGGATTTGAGATTTGGGATTGGGTGCTTGCCCGCCACAGCGCGGCCACCGGTCCCCTTCTCTGAACGTTTTTTGGGTCAGCACGTACCTGCGGCGAGACCAGCGTGCAAACGGCTCCCACCATGGCATCGAACCACGGCGCGCAGGACGGCGGCGGCCTTCATGAGGCGGCGCGGCGCGAGAAGCTGCGCCGCATCGTCGAATTGGGGCACGACCCCTGGGGCCAGCGGTTCGACGACCGCTTGCTGATCGGCGACATTCGCGCTTTTGGCGGACGCATTCAGTTCCGCGCCGAGTCGGGCAACCTGGTCGACCTGCCGGCTCTCGACGGGTCGCAATTGGCCGACGATCCCGGCACCAGCTTTCAGCAGTGGCTGGCCGCGCAGGGAGCGGGCGAACTGGTCGGCCCCGATGTTCGCGCCGCCGGCCGGATCATGCTGCAGCGCCCCACCGGCAAGCTGCTGTTCGTGAACTTGCGCGACTGGACGGGCGACATTCAGCTCTTCATCGGCCGCAAGCAGGTCGGCCCCGAGAACTGGGAGCTCGCGCAGTGCTTCGACCTGGGTGATCTGGTAGGCGTCGACGGCCAGCTTCGCCGCACCAAGACGGGCGAGCTGACGATCTTCGCCACGAAGCTGCACTTCCTTTGCAAGGCGATTGAGCCGCCCCCTGAGAAGCACCACGGCTTGGTCGACGCGGAGCTGCGGCAGCGGATGCGATACCTCGACCTGATTTACGGCGAGGGTGTGCTGGAGCGGTTCCTCAAGCGGACCAAGATTGTGCAATCGTTTCGCGAAACGCTCTCGCGGCAGGGTTTTTGCGAAATCGAGGGGCCGACGCTGCATGCAATCGCCGGCGGGGCGGCGGCGCGGCCGTTTGTCACGCACCATAACGCGCTCGACATCCAACTCTTCCTCCGCATCGCGCTGGAACTGCACCTCAAGCGGTTGATGGTCGGGGGCATGGAGCGGGTGTACGAGCTCGGCCGCGTCTACCGCAATGAAGGCATCAGCCCGCGGCACAACCCCGAGTTCACCATGCTCGAGGCGTACCAGGCGCTGGGCGACTACCAGAGCATGATGGACCTGACCGAGCAGCTTATCGTCGACGCGGTGAAGGCGATTTCACCCGGCCAACCGCAGTACCGGCTGGCGTGGGGCGAGGCCGAGATCGACTTCACGCCGCCGTTTGCCCGCGCCACGTACGACGAGTTGTTTCAGCGATACACCGGCGTCGACCCCAGCGATGAAAAGGCGGTGGCCGCGTTCGCCGAGGGCCTGGGCTTCGATACCACGGCCAAGCACCCCGATGTCGTGAAGACCTTCGTATTCGAGGAGAAGGTCGAGTCGCAGCTCACGGGTCCGGTGTTCGTGCTCGACTACCCGGCCAGCATTTGCCCGCTGACCAAGCGCAAGGCGGGGAGCGACCACCTGGCCGAGCGATTCGAGCTGTTCATCCAGGGTATGGAGATCGCCAACGCCTATACCGAGCTGAACGATCCCGACCTGCAGGAGGAGCTGTTCCGCACGCAGTTGGCCGGATTGCCCGCCGACGATTCGATGGCCCGCATGGACCACGACTTCATTCGGGCGCTGCGTCATGGCATGCCTCCGGCGGGCGGACTGGGGTTGGGAATCGATCGGTTGGTGATGCTGCTGACGGGTGCCCAGTCGATCCGCGAAGTGATCCTGTTTCCACTTTTGCGACCGGAGAATACGTAGAGCAGGAGAGTGTCCGTTGTCAGTTGTCCGTGGTCCGTTGCGGGTCTACGGTCGCGCGTCATTCTAGCGCGTGTGGTAATGCAAGAGAGAGTCGAGAGTGGGAGAGAGCGTAACTCCGACGGGGAGACGCGAGGATGATCGGAGTTTACATCCCATACAACTGACAACGAACAACGGACCACTGACCTCCGCCGACTGAACACTGAAAACCCTTGCCGATTCGATTGATCGCTTGCCCCCAACGGATTGTGGCCCCACCGCGAGTGCCAAAGGATTGGCCATGTACAAGCTTCTTCTCTGCTGGCGGTATCTTCGCACGCGCTACATCGCCCTGGCCTCGATTATCAGCGTAACGCTGGGCGTGGCGACGCTGATCGTGGTCAACAGCGTCATGCAGGGCTTCTCCAGCGAAATGCACAAGCGGCTGCACAACATTCTCTCCGACATCGTGGTCGAAAGCGCCGGCCTCGACAGCATGTACGATCGCCAATGGCACGAGCGGGAAGTGCGCCGCGTCGTCGGCGACGATCTGGAAGCCATTACCAGCATCGTTCGCGTGCCCGCGATGATCAGCATGCGCTACCGCGGCCGTACCGTCACGCAGCAGGTGATGCTCATCGGCATCGATCCCGAGACGTACGGTCAGGTCGGCTCGTTCAGCGAGCACCTATTGCACGCCGATGACCGCCGCGGGCTCAACTTCAAGCTGCACGACGGCGGCTACGACGAGCGGCTGCCGGCGGACTCGGGCTGGCAGCACCGTCAACTGCGGGTAGCGGCCGAGCGGGCTTATGAGGATCTCTACAAGTCGGAGCCTCTGGAGACGCCGGCGGCAGCGGTGACGCCCCGCTCGACGGAAAAGAGAACCAGCGGCGAATCGGATATCGTGCTGCGGCCGATTCCGCGCGTGCACCCGCTCGACCAGACGGAACTGCCCCCTTCGTTTCGCGACGCACACAGAAACGAGGGCGGTGGTCCGGTCCGCGACGTACCTGACACAGGCTTTCCCGACGCTGCGGCCGATCTTTCCGATCAGCCCGTCAACCCATTCGACTCCGTGCGTCCGCCGAGCGCCGGCGACGAATTCGACCCGGCCCGCGAACAGTACATCGGCGTGGTGGTCGGCATTGCGCTGGGGAGCGTAAAGTACCACGGCCCCGATGGCAGCGTGCAAGAAGAGTGGCTGTGCCGGCCCGGCGACGACGTGACGATCACATTCCCCACGGCGGGCATGCCGCCCAAGCCGGTCGACGCTCCCTTCACGATCGTCAACATGTACGAAAGCAAAATGAGCGAATATGACTCGAGCTTCGCCTTCGTGCCGCTGGCCGACTTGCAGCGGATGCGGGGTATGGTCGATCCGCTCTCGGGCACGGCGGGCGTGACCTCGATCCAGATCAAGCTTCGTCCCGGCGCCGACCTCAATGCCGTCCGCGACAAGCTCCGCGAGCGGTTCCCGCCGCAGCAGTATCCCTACCGCATCCAGACATGGCGCGAAATGCAGGGTCCATTGCTGGCGGCCGTGCGACTGGAAACCACGATTCTCAACGTCCTGCTGTTTCTGATCATCGCGGTGGCGGGCTTCGGCATCCTGGCCACGTTCTTCATGATCGTGGTGGAAAAGACGCGCGACATCGGCGTGCTCAAAGCCCTGGGCGCCCCGAGTCGCGGCGTGATGAGCATCTTCCTGGGATACGGTATTTCGCTGGGGCTGGTCGGAGCGGGCGCGGGCGTGGCGATCGGACTGCCGTTTGCCATCTACATCGACACGATCGCCAAGTTGATCGAACGGCTGACCGGGCAGGCGCTGTTCGACCCCACGGTTTACTACTTCGATTCGATTCCCTCGGTGGTTGAGCCGGCGACCGTCGCCTGGGTGGCGGCGGGCGCCGTGCTGATTGCGGTGATGGCCAGCGTGCTGCCGGCTATGCGGGCCGCGCGGCTGCACCCGGTCGAAGCGCTGCGATACGAGTGATCTTGGCCAGTGCCCCCAGCAAGGAAGCGAAAGCGGCATGAGTGACACGCCCTACACCTCGACGCATACACGGCGGACGGGTCTAGCCGGCACCGCCGGTCCTCATTTCGACCCTGATCGCACCGAGCCCGAACTCGGACCACGGACGAACACGGACGAACACGGACCACCACGGACCACGGATGAGCAAAAGCTGTCAGCTATCAGCCCTCAGCTATCAGCACCGGAAAGCCAGCAAGACCGACAACGGACAACGGACAACCAACAACTAACGAACAACAACCCACAACCAACAACCGACCACGGACAACTGACAACTGACAACGGACCACGGACATACTCCATCCTCGGCGCTCACAATCTTCACAAGAGCTACCGCAAGGGGAGCCACGTGGTGCGCGTGCTGCGGGGAGTCGATTTCGCCGTGCATCCCGGCCAGTTCGTCGCCATTGTGGGGCAGAGCGGTTCGGGCAAAAGCACGCTCTTGCATCTGCTGGCCACGCTCGACAAGCCCGATGAGGGCGAAATCTACTTCCAGGGGCATCGCATCGACAACCTGCCCGCGGCGTCGCACGACGTACTGCGGAACCGCTACCTGGGCATGATCTTTCAGTTCTATCACCTGTTGCCCGAGCTGTCGGCGCTGGAGAACGTGCTCGTGCCGCAGATGATTGCCGAGGGAGCGACGCGCTACTGGTGGAACCAACGTCGCTATCGCCAGCGGGCCCGCGTATTGCTCGACCGCGTCGGGCTCTCCCACCGGCTAACGCACAAGCCCCGCGAAATGTCGGGGGGCGAGATGCAGCGAGCCGCAATCGCCCGCGCGCTGATCGCCGATCCGCTGGTGCTGTTGGCCGACGAGCCGACGGGCAACCTCGACCGCCGCACGGGCCAGGACATTCTGGCGATCCTCCGCTCCTTGAACGAGCAGGAGAACCTCACTATAGTCATGGTGACGCACGACACGGCCATCGCCGAGCAGGCCGACACCGTGGTGCGGCTCGTCGAGGGATGCGTGGAAAACGCCTGATGAGGGAGCAGTCGTGATGAGCGCGTGCCGCCATTCCTCGGGCGGCGTTTTTTTCAGGCCGGCGCCCGCGTCTTCCGACTGAACACTGAAAACTGAAAACTCGCGCCGCCGCAAACGTTCGACTCCCGTTGGGTCCGGCGCTGCGATCGACTTCCCAAACCCCCATGTCCCTCAAAGTCTACATCAACGGCACGCTGTACGACAAGGAAGACGCCAAGGTCAGCGTCTACGACCACGGCCTGTTGTACGGCGACGGCGTGTTCGAGGGCTTGCGCGTTTACGGTGGCAAGGTGTTCCGGCTCGAAGCGCACTTGGATCGACTGTGGAACTCGGCCAAGGCCATCTGGCTCACGATTCCCATGTCGCGCCCGGAAATGGCCCGCGCCGTCAACGATACCGTGCGGACCAACCAGATCGACGACGGCTACGTGCGGTTGGTCGTCACCCGTGGCGCCGGCACGTTGGGGCTCGACCCCAACCGCTGCAGCGACCCGCAGGTGATCGTCATCGCCGACCGCATCACGCTCTACCCCGAGGAGTTTTACAACAGCGGCCTGGAGATCGTCACCGTCAGCACAATTCGCAATCATCCCGCGGCACTCAACGCCCGCATTAAGTCGCTCAACTATCTGAACAACATCCTGGCCAAGATCGAGGGGTTGCAGGCCGGCTGCATCGAGGCCCTCATGCTCAACCACCAGGGCGAAGTGGCCGAGTGTACGGGCGACAACATCTTCATCGTGCTGGGGGGCGAAGTGCTCACGCCGCCGGTCGAGGCCAGTATTCTCGAAGGAATCACCCGCGCCACCGTCATCGACCTGGCCCGCGAGGCCGGCTACCCGGTGCGCGAGACGCCGCTCACGCGGCACGATATCTACATCGCCGACGAGTGCTTTTTGACGGGAAGCGCGGCCGAGATCGTGCCGGTGGTGAAACTCGACAGCCGCACCATCGGCGACGGCAAGCCCGGCAAAATCACCCGCGACTTGACCGAGCGGTTCCGCAAGCTGACGCGTGGGTGAGAGCAGAGAGCGGCGGTGGCCCAGCGTCATGGTAGCACTCGCGTGCCGTGCGCTCGCGATACTTGTGTGCGCGGCACCAGCGTCCATACCGTCCATTTCGTCCATATCGTCCATTGCCCGACGTTCTGAATTGCCGCGTGCGCGCCGGCCGGGCCGAACCTCGGCCTTCCGACCGAGGCTATTGGCGGTTTTTCGTTCGTCGCGGTATCGTGGATTCAGCAACTTGTCGTTCTTTAGCCCTCGCAGCGTGTTAGTACCGTGCAAACCATCGTCGAGCGTGAAGCCTTGCTCTTGGCACCTTATGCCATGCACAGTGCCGATTCGCGCGGGCGGCGGTATCCCGAGCCGGCCCATCCTTATCGCGGGCCGTTTCAGCGCGATCGCGACCGCATCCTGCACAGCGCCGCCTATCGCCGGCTGAACGGAAAGATGCAGGTGTTCACCGGCGACATGGGGGACTACCACCGCACGCGGCTCACCCACACGCAGGAAGTGGCGTCGATCGCGAGAACCCTCGGCCGGGCACTGCGGCTGAACGAAGACCTGATCGAGGCGCTGGCGCTGGTGCACGACATCGGCCATCCGCCGTTCGGCCACGCGGGTGAAGACGCGCTCGACGAGTGCCTCGCCGACGAAGGGGGCTTCAGCCACAACCGCCAGGCGCTGGTGATCGTCGAAGAGCTGGAGCTGCGGTATCCCGAATTCCCCGGACTCAACCTCACCTGGGAAACGCTCGAAGGGCAACAGACGCGCGCCAGCAAAGGGGCCGATGCATCGTCGGAGTCGCCGACCGCGTCGTCACCGGATTCCGCGCCGGGGCACTTGCTCGAAGTGAAAGTGGTCGAGGCGGCCGACAGCATCACCTACGATGCGCACGACACCGACGACGCCATCGAGCTGGGGCTGGTCGAGATCGGCGAGCTGGAAGCGATCGCGCTGGCCCGCGAGTGCCTGCAACGCGTGCGCGAGCGATTCGGCGACGTGCAGGGCGAAGTGCTGCGGCGGGCGGTTGTTCACGAACTGATCGACCGACAGGTGAGCGACGTGCTGACGCACACCATGAGTGTGCTTGTCCAGAACGCTCCGCACAGTGCCGAGGCGGCGCGTCGGGCCGACGTGCCCGTATGCGGCAGCGCCGGGCTGATCGAACAGAAGGCCGAACTCGAGGATTTCCTGAAGAAACGCGTGTATCGCCATCCGCGGCTCATCGAGGTCCGCCGCAAGGCCCAACAGCGGCTCCGCGCCATGCTGGAACTATACGCGGAGCGAACGGACTTGATGCCCGAGAAGTTTCAGGCACGTGCGGCAAGAGTGGGGCCGCGGCGGAGCGCCGCCGACTACCTGGCCGGCATGACCGACCGCTACTGCGATGAACAATACCAGCGACATTTTGGGGGGAAAGTGTGCTGACTAGCGCAAGTCGCCTTGTTAGAATGGGCCTCTGCGCCGGCGGCGGCTAGCGACATGGCCGCGCCGGGCAATGGCGATCCCACGCGGGCAACCACCATGGCCATCTGGATACTTCGCTGTGCCTTCCTGCTGGTGGCGGCGGGCGTCGGACTGTCGCTGATGCCGCAGTACCGCGAAGTCCCCTGGGCGCCGTTCGTTTCGGTAATGGTGGGGGCCCTGGTGATCGTCGGCGTCGACGCGATCATTCCCCGCAAGCGGATCGACCTCATCTCCAGCCTTTACTTCGGCGTGGTGGTGGGGCTGATTCTTTCCTACTTGGTGATGCTGGCCCTGACCCCCCTGTTCGAGAGCGCCGAGGGGCAGAACCTGCGGGCGGTGGTGCAGTTGGTGGTGTCGGTCGGTCTGTGCTACGTGTGCGTCAGCCTGCTGATGCAGACTAAGGATGACTTCCGCTTCATCATCCCCTACATCGAGTTCGCCAAGGAAGTGAAAGGGCTCAAGCCCTACATTCTCGATACCAGCGTGGTGATCGACGGCCGCATCGCCGACGTGGTCGAAACCGGCGTGCTCGACAATCAACTCGTCATGCCGCGATTCGTGCTGCAGGAGCTGCAATCGATCGCCGACAGCAACGACAAGCTGCGCCGAGCTCGCGGCAGGCGGGGGCTTGACGTGCTCAACCGCCTGCGGGGCAATACGAACGTCGATCTCAAGATCGAAGACCTGGAGCTGCCGGAAATGGCGGGCCAACCTGTCGACACCAAGCTCGTGCTGTTGGCCAAGCACCTCGACGGCAAAATCGTCACGGGCGACTATAACCTCAACAAGGTCGCCCGGCTGCACAACGTGGCCGTGATCAACCTCAACGACATCTCCAATGCCCTCAAGCCGGTGTTCCTTCCCGGCGAGGAAGTGGACGTGCGGATCCTCAAGCCCGGCGAGGGAGAAGGGCAAGGGGTCGGCTACCTCGACGACGGCACGATGGTGGTCATCGAGGGGGGACGCGACCACATCCACGAGACCGTGCGCATCGCCGTTACCAGCGTACTGCAGACCAGCGCCGGCCGCATGGTCTTCGGCCGAATGGGAGGTGCCAATTCCGCGCAGGCGGAAAGGAGCGCCTCGGGCACGGGAC
>CAYQAJ010000099.1:0-6487 GCA_964415245.1 uncultured Pirellulaceae bacterium
CTCGATGGCCGACACCATGAGCGCGTGGGTCTGCTCCGGGGTGGAGTCTTTGTCGCCGTGGCCGCCAAAGATACGGATCACCGGGGCCCCGAGAATCTCGGCCAGGTCGATCCATCGCTTCGTCGCCGCGATTTCGCGCCGCCGCGTGTCGGGGTCGGCGTGGCCGAAGTCGTTGCCGATCGCCGTTCCCGACACGTCGAGTCCAAGCCGAAAACACTGCCGCTTGAGGGCCCGCACGTAGTCGGCCGTCACCGCCTTGGGAAAGTAATAGGTCGTGAGCTCGGTGCCATCGAGATTCATGCTCGCGCAGTCGTTGATGAAGTCGGCGAGTGTCAGCGAGGCGTTCTCGCCGGTGAGCAGGTCGCGATAGCTGTATGCCGCCAGGCTAAAACGAAAATTGGGCTCGCCATTGCGGGCGATGGGGTCGATGGCATGGGCGGCAATCGGCAACTGGGCAGCGGTGATGCCCGCCGCCGCGCCTGCGGAAAGGGTCGCAACCTGCCCGAGGAATTCGCGACGATCGAATGTAGCGTGCATGAGTACTCCTGCGGCTTGCGCGCGATGAATGGCCGAAGACACGCGTCTCCATCATCCCGCCGCGGGGAGCCCGATGCAAGCAAATCGTGCCCGGTCAACAGAGAACGCGACCACGATACCCGCCAACGATCCTGCTCCTGGCCGAGCGTTGTACCCGGACGGCGTGGCAATCTGGCGACAGGAATCGGCAGTTACCGAGATTTCGCCGACGCGCGGGCCGTCGGGGCCGTGGGTTGGGCAATCGCATCGTCGGCGGTGGAATGGTCCCGCTTCAACAGCCCGTTTCCCAGTCCGCGGAAGGCCTCGGGCGAGACGAACGCCAGATTGGCCACCAACATCATGGCGCAGAAGCTGACTTCGCCCGTGACCAGGGCCAGCGATGTCCAAATGGGCACCGCCAGGGCCAGCAGAAGCGGGCGTGCCAGCCGGTTCCACACCAACAGCGGAAACGCCAGCTCAAACAGCACGATGGCGTGCGTCCAGGCGTTGATCAGGTACGGCGCGGAGTGCAAGAACGTGAGGTCCACCAGCCGCGATTCGGGCCGGGCAATCAGCCACCAAACGGCCTCGCCCCGCCACCACGTGCCCGCGTACGGGAAGTCGACCAGGCCACCGAGCTGGTTCAATACCATCATGGCGTAGAATCCCGCGAGGTGTACCTGCATCAGCCGCAAGCTGACTGTCGCCGCGGTTGAAAGCCTGGACTGGGGCTGCGGAACCTGCGCGGTCGGCTTCTTGGCACCCTTGCGGGTACGCAGCAGCAGGCGATCGAGCGAAAGATACGCTCCGCTGGGAGCCAGGCACAGATAGAGCAGCGCCATCGTCAGCACCGGCTCCAACGGCCCGGTAAGCATGGGAGCGCGGTTTACGTAGGAAAGGACCACTGCCAACGACAGCACCGACGTAACGCGGCTTGCCAGCCCGACGATGAAAGCGCCCAGCACGATCAGGCCCGCCACGTGCACGGCCCAGAGTTCCCCCGGCGAGTCGAGATAGTACAAGTACGAAAAGCGATACTCGGCCGGCCCGGTCAGGTTCGGATTGTCGGCGCCCGTGAGGGTCCGCACCACGTTCGGCGGAAGTAAGCCATCGGCCGAGAACCACGTCGCTAGATCGGAGGTGAACGACGCCACGTAATACAAGGCAACCAGGCCCACCGCAATGCGCAGCACGCACAGCGGGAGCGGGTCGGACGGCGTAAACCAGAAGCGGCGCCAGCCGCCTCCGATGCCGTCGACCAATCGGCTTTTGTAACTTGCCAAGGCGCCCATACGGTCAATCCTGCGAGGTACCCGGTGGAGCAACCTCGCCCCGTGACTCGACGCGGTTCATGATGATCGACCCGTTGGTAAGAAACACCACTTTCGCGTCGTAAACCGTTTGGAAGTACGACGGATCGAAGGGATCTTGCGGGGCGGTGGAACCTTCGCGCAGCGATTCCGGCGTTTGCAGCTCCAGGCGGCGGCATCGGACTTGCGCGGGCTTAACGCCCCGCTGGCGGAGAACGTAAACGGCCACCCGTTCGGCGATCAGCCCACTGCGCTCCTCGCGTTCGGCGTACAGGTCCATGATTTTGGCCAGCCTTTGGTAGCGGTGGCGGCGGTCGCTGCCGCGAATTCCGACATCCGGGAGCACGTACCAAGCATCATCCGTGCCAGGCTTGCTCTTCTCCGCTTCGGAATCGGCCTCCCGGGCGGCGGAGTCGCTCGCGTCGGGTTCAGGCTCCGTCCGATTCGATTGAGGGCCAGGACCCTCGGTCTCACGGTCCTTTCCCTCCGCTTCGAGGTCAGTGCCGCTGGGCAGCACTTCGATGCGGTGATCCGTGTCCAGGGACGTTTCGTGTGTCAGGTAGTAGGGAGTGAAGTTGAGGTCTAGATTCAGCAACTGAAGGTAGGGAGCCAGGACCTCGACCAGCCGCTCTTGCAGCGGCGACGGGGATTGGTTGGCGGCCAGCGCCACTCCCACGCAGGACAGGTGGACCACCAATAGCAGCGACACGAGGCTCCGCGCTACCTCGCCGGTCTTCTCGCCGGACGGCGGTGGGGTGGTTGACGCTGGCTGATTTGGCATGAGTTCGGTTTCCCTTTGCCGCGCGCCGGGCGGGGCACCTGGCACGAACACTCCATCGCCGCAGGGCAACGCTGACAACTGGTCGACGTGAACCCCCAGATTCGCCAAGTGCCGTCACGATAGCGGGCCGACATGGGGTTCGTCGAGACTGGTAGCGGCGAAAACCAGGGGATGCCCGGCTGGCATGCCGTTCGGACACCTCGGGCCTATCCGCGTAGCGTTGCTTGGCCGCACGTAAGGCGACCTCCGTGGGCGCATGAAAAAAGGCCGATCCCTCTCGAAAGAAGGACCGGCCGCTGTCTCATCACCTCAAGTCGTAGCCGGGCGCTTCACTGCGCCCGGCGTATCGGCAGCGGAGAAGACTCCGGTGCCAAGCGGACTACCGACGAAAGATCGCCAAGCGGTAGAACAAGGGCGTTCGCTGATAGTAGGACGCCTCTCCGCCTTCGGGCGGGGGAGGAACGTCGCCGTTTTCAGCGCCACCGTTGTCTCCACCTTCTTCCGTCGCGCCTTCGCAGCCGTGGCAACTGTCGCCGCCGTGGCAGCTGTCGCCGCCATGGCAGCGCTTGCGACCATGGCAACGCTCGCGACCATGGCAGCGCTCGCGACCATGGCAACGCTTATGACCGTGGCATGCCCCGTGGCACGCATCGGCGCCGTTGCAATCGACCGCCCCATCGCAAGCCACTGCGCCAGAGCACCCGTGGCACCGATGACCGGCCTCGGCCTTCTTCTCTCCGCCCACAAGGGCGAGGCAAACGACCGCGAAGAAAATCGCGGCACCAAACACCACAATGCGATTCATCCCGGAATCCTCCAAAACTCGAACAGGTTACGGTAACCGAGTCGACACCCGTGAAGCCGTCTTCGTTTCGTGCTGGTACCCGATCGCGACGGCAGGCAATCGGTGCAGCGGCTTTCCAAACCAGCACCAGGCAACTCCCAGGGCCAGTTGTTCGTTAAGATTTATGGGTTGTGAGATATAAAGCGACAACACAGCTTAGGCTGGTAGGTTATCACGGTCGAACTGCTTGTCAAGCATACCACAACAAAATACGCAAATTAGGTCGTTCGGTGCCAATAGGGAAGTTTTGTGGAAAGTTCGGTAAACAATAGATCAAAACCAGAGTGCCTTCAATTGGACAGCGCAAAAAACAAGCGGGGACCCCGCAGACCCGCTGCGAAGTACCCGCCATGAATGCCTGCAAATTGTTTCTGCTTAAGACCTTATATTATTCCTGAGCGACACGAATCACGCCCAGCGGAGCGAGTTGTTCGGAATCTATTTTCGCAAATTGTTCCGGCAACCGCCCGAACGGTTCAGCGTCGCGCATTGGTGCTATCGGTCGCCGATCCGACCCGCGCACCCTCGTAAGAGCCCGCCGGCGACCCGCCTTCAACCGAGTCTTCGCCGTTCCCGCCACCGCCGGCCTCAGCCGCCTGAAGCAGCTTCAGCATCTCCTCGGGCTGCTCGAAGTTGAGGAATTGGTACGGCCCCTCCTCTTCGGTTTGCGTCGCCATGCCGGCGATTCGCCACCCCTGCGGCTGCTTACGCAGAATCCACACCACCTCCCAGGTGATGACGTCTTCGTAATCGTCCAATTCGCTCCACGTGCTCTTCACGTGGGCGCCACTTCGGTCAGCGGTCGGGTACTCGGCTTGCCCCACTTCGTAGCTGGCACCGGGCGTACCGGGTGTTTGCACCACCAAGCCGGCCTTCTCGGTCTCCCTTCGTGCCACGTCGGTCAAGAGCTCGGCGGCGGTTTCGTCGTCGCCTTCTCGTACCGAATCCAGGAAGATCTCGACCACCGTTTCCGGCGTGGCGTTACTGGCGATGACCGGTTTGGGCCGCGTCGCAGTCGAACCGTGCGAGTGTCCTGCCCCGGTGCCGTCGTCATGCGCCGCGTGGCCGTCGTGCGCGGGGTGCGATGTGTCCGCTCCCTTGTCGTCATGGGCCGACTGTGAATTGCTCCCGCAGCCGACCCACGCCAGGCTCAGGGCTGCCACGAACAACGAGACCAGCGCGCGCTTCATGGAAGGAGTCTCCCCAACTCGGAATCGAATGAGTGTACGTTGAGCCCTGTCACCTGAACGGGCCGGGATTGGGCGGCGGAGTGTCCCCGAATTGCCGATGCCGGTCAAGGCGAATCGCAACGCGCCATGTCCCGACCTGCTAGCAGCGATCGCGGCTGAGCTGGCTGATCGGCAATCGACGGCTCGCGCTCGGCGTTCGCCGACTTCCGCGATCGTTATTCCTCCGCAGGCGGATGGGTGTCGGCGCAGAATTTGGGAAAGCTCACCGGCTTGTACGTGACCAGGTAATCCTTCGCCTTCTCGATCCGCTCCCGATCGCCGCGCGAAATGTACCAAATGGGGATGTGCGTGCTGCGCAGCTCGACCTTTTTCTCCCGCAGCGATTCCTTGATGACGAACGAAAGCCCCACTTCTTCCGGAACGAGCGACCGCCGCGCCAGGGCCGCGTTCAGCTCGATACGGCCAAACGGGGGCAATCCGCCCGGCCGCACGGCGTTCAGCCGGGCATACCAGTCGGCGAATTGCTGGTACTGCCGCGACGATTCCTCGTCCTTGGCCTCGCTCCCGCGGGCACGGTACGTCACCAGGTTGCCGGCCAGCGTGAGCCAGCCCGACTCGGCGTCGAAGCTCTCGTCAAACTTGGGGTGGATGAATTCGGCCAGCGCTCCTCCCCCCTCCTCCTGCTTCAGATTCGCGTTGAGCTCCCTCAGCTCCTTCATCCGAATCGTGGTCATCTGCCGCCGCTCCACGTCGAGCAACACAAGCCGCTCGTGCCGCGGGTCGAAAACCGCAATCTCTTCCGGCTGCGTGAGCAAAAAGTCGTACACCACCCCGTCGGAAAAGAGCGTCAGCGTCTCGGCAACCGGCTGCTCCTGGCCCTCCAGGAACACCTTTGATTCGATGCGAAAGTCCTGCGCCGAGGCGACAGCGGCGAGGTTGGTAACAGCAGTTGCCATGAGAAAAACTGCGGCCAGACTTGCCGCGGCCGTGCGGGTGCCGTGAGCCAGCATGCCGACGCTCCCTTGCGAGTAGGGCGTGCGCGGACGTTGCGCGCAATAGTGGGGGGCGGAACGATAGTCGATGGCAAGCTTGTGTGTCTACGGCGATTTGGGAGCATTTGGGAGCGAATTACCATGATTGGTCGTGGGGCAGGCTTCCAGCCTGCCTGTGTGCTGGCAGACAAGAATGTCTGCCCCACGTACCGGCGGTGTGCGCACACTCGCAACACGCCGGCAGCGCGGCTAACCAGGAGACTTGCTAGTCCGGTGGGAGGGCGTTCTCGATTCGGTCGACCACCGCCACCCGCACGTCGCACACATTGGTGTGGGTGGGACCGGTTTTGATCAAGGCATCGAGCGGTTCGAAAAAGTGGTAGGCGTCGTTGCGACCCAGATAGTCGTGGGGAGACATGCCCGCCACTCGCGCCGCATCGGCAACCGACTGATCGACCCATGCGCCGGCCGCATCGGTGGGGCCGTCCTCGCCGTCGGTGCCGCCCGATAGCAGCACCATGCCTGCTAGCGGGCCTTGTGATTCACTCGGCGACGGTACCTCTTGCAGGTAGGTTAGAGCGGCTAGCGCAAGTTGCTGATTGCGGCCGCCCTTTCCGCGTTGATCCGACGGGACCAACCGAACGGTGGGCTCGCCACCCCAAATCAAACAGTCGGGCCCCGGCTCGCGTCGCATGCGCATTGCCGACTCGGCAAGCTGATGCCCCACTTCGTTGGCGTCGCCTTCAAGCTGCGTTGCGGCGACCGATTTGGGCGTGTAGCCGCGGCGTCGGGCTTCGTCGCCCGCGGCTTCGACGGCCCGGGCGTTATTGCCGATGATGCGGTTGACCACGCGA
>CAYQAJ010000099.1:6587-16674 GCA_964415245.1 uncultured Pirellulaceae bacterium
ACGGTCGGTCCCGACGCAATCGTGTCGAGCGGGTCGCCCGGCACGTCGGAGATGATCAGGCTCACCAGCACTCCGGCCGTGCAAGCGCGGGCCAAGCCGCCCGCTTTCACGCGGCTGAGTTGCTTGCGAACCGTGTTGAGCTGACCGATATCGGCTCCCGCCGCGCTCAGGTGCCGCGTGACGGCCAGCTTGTCGTCGATCGTGACACCCTCGGCCGGCGCAACCAATAGCGCCGATCCACCGCCCGAGAACAGGCAGATGCACAGATCGCGCTCGCCGAGCGATCCCACCAGTTTGAGGATCCTTTCGGTGCCATAGATCCCGACGGGAGTCGGCTCGTTGATGCCCGGCGGTCGGGCGCCGTGCAGGGTGATGTGCCGCAGTGGCTCGACGCAGTCGTCGGGCACGTTGACCCAGCCGACGAGCTGCTTCTCGCGCATGAGCGACTCGCCCAGAGCGGCCTCGATGCCCGCCGCCATGCCGGCCCCGGCCTTGCCCGCGCCGACGACGACAATGCGGTCGATCGCGTCGAGCTTGATGCGCTCGCTGCCGACGAACAGCTCATCGCCCTCGACGCGCACGCTCTGCTCGACGAGCCGCCGACTATCGACGGCATCGAGCCCAGCCCGCCAAATGGCCAGCGCGTCGGTTCGAAGCTGCTCTGAAGTGCGCATCATAGATAGCCGTTCACATCGTGCGGATGGATCGCTTCTCGGCTCTCCGCTCTCCGCTCCGGCCATTCTGCATTCTGCACTTTGCACTCTGCACTCGCCGCTCTCAACTCTCGACTCTCAACTCCCCCTCACCCTCAGCACGTCGTGCCACAGCCCTTCGTGCTGCACGATCACCTGATTCAGCGCGTTCGGCCTATCGGCGCAGCAGACGAGCCCGACCAGAAGCTGCTGCTGGCCGGCATCAAACTTGCCTGCCACGCCGCACCAGGGAGTGCCGCGGCCGCGGTCGCCCGGCAGCCGTACGTTGGCGAAAAACTTTTGAGCGAATCCCTGCGAGCTGAGCTGCTCGGGCCAGCGGCGGAAGATCGGCTGGTGGGCATCGACCACGTCGGCCAGGCCCGGAATCAGGCGGTCGATGGTCGTCCGCATTTCATCCTTGGGGGGCAATTCCGAACTCCGCCCGGCCGGCGCCAGCACGAGCACGGCCAGTCGAACCGGCGTACCGTAATACTCCAGCCGCGGCGACTTGTCTCCGGGGCCGCTCGCGTCGAGCCGTAGAACGTCGATGCTCAAATCCGATTCGGCCGGCATCCTGCGCGTGCGGAACTGGCGAAGGAGGAAGAGAATGACTGCCAAGCCGATTACGACAACCAGCACGGCAAGCACAGCGAGCACACCGACAACAATCCACAAAGAAAGATCCGGGCTGAGTTGCACGGTTGCGGTCCCTTTGCGAAAGAATGCCTGACTGGCCGAGCGCTGGCCGTTTGTGTCGAGCCCTTATTCTGCCTTCTGCGTTCCGTATCGTGCAATCGGCAATCGGTCGACAGGATTCGTACGTATCGTGACTGGCTGATGTCGCAGGCCTCTGGCTGACGGACACGACAGGCCGGTAGGTTTTCGTCGGTTAATCGCGCCACTTGCGTGTGTCGACGATAGAACAGCCGGGATGGCAGCAGTACACCTGATACGATTCAGCTTGCAATGAGTCGCAGCGCGTGGGAAACTTGCGCTACATCGCGATACCCGATTGAACGACTGCGCAACGGGCTGCGCTGCCGGTTGGATTGTGTGGGGGGAGTCTGCTGTCGATTCTGCGCGAGCAGGGCATGCCTGAAATCAGTCGATTTCTGGGTATCGTGATCCGGATGTATTACCGGGATCATGCGCCGCCGCACTTTCATGCCGAATACGGCGAATATGAAGTCACGGTGGAGATTAACAGCGGCGTCGTGGTGGGAAAGTTTCCGCGGCGCGCACTTGGTGCAGTCCTGGACTGGTATAATTTGCATGGGCAGGAGCTCGCGGAAAACTGGGAGTTTGCTCGGCAGGAGATGCCGCTGAACCGAATCGACCCATTAGAGTAATCCAATGTTCCTACATGTCGTCGAGGCACGGCACATCGCGGGCCATCGCGTTCAATTGGGGTTTAACGACGGCACGTCGGGCGAGGTCGATCTGTCGCAATCGCTCGACGGGCCCGTGTTTGAGCCGCTGCGCGACGTGGATTATTTCTCGCGATTCTCGATCGAAGGACATACGCTGGCGTGGCCCAATGGAGCCGATTTTGCGCCGGAGTATCTGCACGAGCTGGTCAAGTCGCAAGCCATTGCGTAGTTCGCGTAGGCAAGCGCCATGCTCAACAAGTCCGATCCGCGACACGAGAAGAACCGGCATCACCTGGCGACGGGCATCGTCGTTCTGGTGGCGGCTCCGTTTTTTCTCCTCTCGTATCTTGCTTTGCCGTCCAGCGAGTGGATCGTGCTGGTCAGCGCGGTTGGCTTTGCGGCGATCCTGGCGGTGCGCACCGCCGTGATTGAATCCGGCATGCGCCGAAGGCGCTCGGCACGGGAAGTAAAGCTGGAACACCGGCCACGGTGAAATCCATGAGACTTACGTCGCGCCGGCTCGTGGCTTGGGCAATCATTGTCGTGGTGATGATCGTACCTACAGTGCTGCTGTTCGGTCCGTTGGGCGGATTCCATCATCACTACGGATTCGGCCTGTTTCGTTACATGATTCTCAACGGAGAAGACCCGGACCCGCGCTACTTTTGCATCAATGGGTATGAGGTGTGGTTCTCGCCTTTGACATTCGCGATTACGGTCGCAACGTGGGTGGGAACCCTTGCGCTGACCGTCTTCGGTGTGCGAGCCTTTCGCGGTACCGCATAGAAAGGCGCTGATGAATCATATTACGGCGCGCCGCTGGCATCGTCGAGGACCACGATGGATACGTCGTCGAGGAATGCCTGACCGGCGCCGGTGAGAATGAAGCGCACCGTCATTTGCTGATCGCGGTCGGCGGCGCGGTAGAGGGAGAACTCGCGCCATTGGTCGGAACCAATGATTCGCTCGGCCATGTCGATTCCCGCGAGCGAGTCGATCACCAGCAGTCCGTCGCTGGTGCCGGCGAGTGGACCGGGGAGTTTCGCCCAGCCGTGAATGCGCACGATTTGCCCCGCGCGCACGTTGACCGGCGCCGTGGCGATCGAAACGGGGGCGATCTCCACCACGCCCGGCACGATGGTTTGCTCGGCCAGCCACGACGACATGGCCAGGCCGCGCTGTCCGGCGTGGGCCGCTTGTGGGGAAATTTCGACGCTCGCTTCCAGGGCCGAGTCGGGGTGCCGGACGTGCATCCAGCCGCTTTGTTGCAGCGGGTCGAGCCCTTCCATTTCGCCGGCGGGCAATAGGTTCCGGCTCCAGAGGGCGCCCGACAAACGCCGAGCGAGCGCGAAGTGGTCGGGCAGCGCGTCGTAGTGCGTAATCAAGGGACTCGCCACAGGTGAAGGGAAGGCAGCGGCGACTCGCTCCCAATCGCCGCGGCGCACCGTGGCGATTGTCTCCATGGCGAGAGTGTCGGCGTCGAGGGCTGAGGGCAGGTCGCCCGAGCCAAGCAGCCCTTCGGCCTGTCTTAGATGCTGCCGCGCTTGCTCCAACAGCGGTTGGCGGGAAGCGGCGGCGACGGACGGGGCGGACCCTGGGTCGAATGGTTCGATCTCGCGATGCACGGCTTCGGTCAGGTCGAGCCACTGGCCGGCGATTTCGTGCGTGAGCCGAGCCGTCGCGGCGCCGCGTTCGCGCAGCGTGCGGTTCAGGTGGTGCACGACAAGTGGGTCTTCGGTCAGCACGGCGGCGGCGATTGTCGGCATCCGCGGCAGCAAGACCCGCACACCCGCGGCGCTGCGGCGATTGTTGGCCAAGGGAACCGCCTCGACCCGCGACAGCCGAAAGGCCTGGGCCGAGAGGGGAGCCGACGGAACATCAAGCGATACGTTGTCGCGCTCACTGGGGCCGACGACGTATTGCTGCCCCGAGGCGCGGCGAATGGCCAGCACGAGCCACGAGCGCTCGGTCTGCAGCACGCGAACGTGCAATTGCCGCGTGGCGTCGTCCGTCGGTGGGAGGGGCGTGCCGCCGGCGGCCCAGGGCTCGATCAAGGCCATCTCGTGGTTGACGAGCTCGAAGGTGCGGCGGCGAAGCTGCGCGTCGGCACTTGGCCCATCGAGCCGCGACGCGGAGCGAAACCACAATCCGCGTGCGCCGGCCGCGATCGCGTAGTAGCTGTAGAGGCGGATTTGGTCCGGTTCCAGGGAGGCAGCGGAATGAGCCGCACGGCCCATCAGCGCCGCGCGCTGCGCCTGCTGCGCCGGCGAAACCTGGGTGGGGATTTCGACCCAGATCGGCGTGCCGGGCAGAGCCAACCGCGCTCGCTGTTCGACCCAGGCGCCGAAGTCGGCCAGCTCCGCGCTTCCGCCCGGCGCCGGGCCGCGGAGCACCAGCACGTCGCACACGCGGCTGTAGTCGCGCCGAGCGGCCGACGCGCCGCACGCCAGCGGACGACGCAGAAACGAGTCGGCCTTGCGCACGATCTGACCGCGATGCCGTGTCTCGTCCAATTCCGCGGGCGACAGGTTGGAACCGAGGTACCACGCGAGCACGGGGGCGTTGGCGCGGCCGATCGTCTCGCCGCTGACTAACTCGGGCGGAGGCGCGACGATCCACATGCCGCAGCGCCGCGCCTCGTCCAATTGGCCGCGCGTGGGAAGATCCGCGAGCAACACCGCGTTGAACCCCAGACCCGCAAGCCAATCGAGCGGTTCGCCGTTGTGCTCGATCAAGCGAACCATGAGCGGCCTTCCCTCGGCGACCAGCACCGACCCCTTGATGGCCACGCCCTCGTCGCTGGCTTCATAGCCGACCGTCTTGTTGCGGGAAGGCGCCCAATCGCTGCGCGGCGCTGCATCGGCGTCCGGTGGCGCCCAATCGGCTTTGCGTTCGCCTATGTGCGGGTCTTCGACGGGCTCGTCGTGACGGGCCGCCGCAACGTGGCCGGCTATCGAAAGATCGTCGAGCCACACGTTGGTCACGCCCGGCCCGCCATAGGCGTTGAGCACGAGCATGTCGACGTATGCCTCGCGGGCATCGACCCGCGGCCCGAACTGCGTCCGCAGCACGCGAACCTGCCGCTCGAGCGACTTGGCCAGGTCGGGCACGGCCAGCTTCTCCCACGAGCCAACGTCGCTGTACATCTGCCCGTCCAACAGCGTGGTGAGGGGGCCGCGACCGCTGGGATCGGCGGTGCGGGGGAGCACGACCCGCGCCATCATCTGCACGCCCGCGCGGTCGCATTTGACCCACAGGCTGGGCGCCAGCTCGGCGATGACGGCAGCCGGGGGAACACTGCACGCCAGATAGGCGAAGGAGCCGCGCTCGGCTGTGAACTGCACCTGCTCGGCGGCTCCATGGCGGGCCTCGTCGTGAACGCGGCGCTGCGAGACGACGCGGGCCGTGCAGTCGGACTGAACGAGCCGCCAACTCGGCTCCGGCGACTCGAACGAGTCGCGAAGTTGCGCGTGGAGTGGCGCGGCGGAGAAGCCCGGAACCGCCAGGAGAAGCAGCCCCAGCAACCGAGCAATCGCCAGCGGTGCTAAGAGCTTATCCGAAAACCGTCCCAGAGAAGGGGACAGGCACATTTTGCTCCGCCGGGACCTTCGAAAGCAGCATAACGACCAGCGGGCTCCGCAAAGTGAGCCAGTCCCCGACGGTTTTCGGATAAGCTCTAAACGCCGTGCTCGGAGCAGGAGCGCGGCGAAGAATAGCGGTGGCAACTGGCGGTCGGGCCGCCTGCACCGGGTGAACCGGGTGTGCGACACGTTGATTCGACGGCCCATGAGATTCGCCGAGGTTCGGCCAGCTCGGCGCGGTTGCCGAAAGTGAACGCGCGGTCGGTTAGCGCAACAGCGACGTAAGCGGGGCTTGTACCACGATTTGCGCTAGGGGTCCAGGTCGGCGTGTTGCGTTTGGCATGCGCCCCGCTTTGGCGCCGCCGGTTGGAACGGTCGGCGGTAATACGTGGCGAGTCAAGGGGTTAGGGGTGCGTGGGCCGATCGGCGTCGGCGTCGCGGCGCGCCGGCTGCACTGGGAATCAGGTGCAGCCAACGCCCCATCTGGAGACCTTGCCCATCATGTCACAGCCGCGCCACCCTGCTTCGACCGCCGAGGAACTTTCGCGGGACTTCGTGGAATTAGAAAAACTGATTCACAGCCTGCCCGACGACCACCGTCGCCGATTGGAGCCCGTTTTCGATCGGGTCGCCGACGGAGCGCGGCGGAGGCGGCGAATCCTGAATCTCGTGCAGGAAGCCCTCAGCCAACTGCGGCTCGACATGAAGTACCTCCTGTTCGACCTCGAAGCCACCCGCCGCGAACGCGACAGCTACCGAAGTCAACAAGAAGGCGATCAATCCTAAGGATTCTCTTTGAGCCTGCCCCAAAACCATTTGCGGCGGGGCATTCGGGCGCATCTTGCTGCGAGCAAAGCGCATAAGCGGCCAGCCCCGGACGGTTTGGGGATGGGCCCCGACATCGTTGCGACCTGCCGAAGCCTGGAATAGGATGGAGGCACCCACTCGCGCCACCCTTCCCGCCGGAACAGTCTCCCGGGGGCGCCAGTGTGGCCGCTCGTGAGGAGGCACGTCGCCCATGGCCGAAATGACGGCCGAACAGTTCGCGCAACGGGCTTACGATCTCAATCTGCTCGATGCCCGGCAATTGGAAACGATTTGGAGCGAATTGGGCAGCCGCTACGTGTCGGTGTCCGATTTGACCAGCCACCTGCTGCGCAAGGAGCTGCTCACCAATTTCCAGGTCGAACGCTTGATCGGGGGCAAGCGGGCGGGCTACTTCTACGGCAGCTACAAGACCCTGTACCTGGTCGGATCGGGGACCTTTGCCCGCGTGTATCGGGCCGTGCACACCGATACGGGCCAGGTCGTGGCAGTCAAGGTTCTCCGCCACCGCTACCTGGCCGACCCTACGACGACCGAGCGGTTTCAGCGCGAGGCGCGGATGGTGATGCCGCTGCGGCATCCCAACATCGTGCCGGTGTACGAGGTGCGGGCCGAGGAAGGCTCGTACTTCATGGTGATGGACTTCGTCGAAGGGCGGAACCTGCGCGACTTTCTCAAAGTGCGAAAAAAGCTGGGGCTCGAGGAATCGCTGCGGCTGATCGGCGACTGCGCCGCGGGGCTCGACTACGCCTTCGGGCGCGGCATGACACACCGCGACATGAAACTATCCAACATCCTCATTTCCAGCCACGGCCGCGCGCGGCTCGTCGATTTCGGCCTGGCCGCCTTCGAGGGAAAGGTGACCGACGCCAACCTCGACGCCATTTCCAATCCCCGCAGCATCGACTACGCCGGATTGGAACGCGCCACCGGTGTCCGCCGCGACGATCGCCGCAGCGACATCTACTTCGCGGGCTGCATCCTGTACCACATGCTCTCCGGCCGGCCGCCTCTGATCGAAACCAAAGACCGCATTCAGCGGTTGAGCATTACGCGATTCCATGACGTTCGCCCGGTTACCGATTTCGAGCCGAATCTGCCGCACCGCGTCGTGGCCATCATCAACAAGGCCATGGACCTGAACCCCGACCGCCGCTACTCGACGCCCGGCGAGATGTTGGAGGACATCAAAACCGCTGCGGATCAAGTCGACGCGGGCTTTGCGCCGCTCTCGGACGAGGAGACCCCGTCGGACAAGCAGCCGCAGCGGTCGGCTGCCACGGTGCGCAAGAGCCTGGAAGGGGATTCCCGCACGGTGATGCTGGTGGAATCGGCCATTCCAATCCAGAACGCACTCCGCAGCCGTCTCAAGGATCTCGGATACCGCGTGCTGGTGATCAGCGATCCCGATCGGGCCTTGCAGCGCTTCGAGCGGGGCGAGCAAGCGGCCGATTGCGTGGTGTTCGGCACGGGCGACCTGGGGCAGGCGGCCATCGATGCGTTCAACACCTTTGCCGAAGACGAGCTGACGCAGAACTTTCCCGCCATTCTGCTGGTCGACGACAAGAACCTGGAAGGGGCCCGCGATGCCAAGCTGGCCCCGCACCGCGTGGCGCTCCCCTTGCCGCTGAAGTTCCGCGAGCTGCGCGCGTCGCTGCTTAAACTATGCGCGGCGGCGAAGGCGAGTTCGTGAACCGGCCGTTGGAACGAGCTCGCGAATCGCCAACGCTGTAACATGCGGTATCGCGATCCACCGAGCGACGAGACAGGACGATCGACATGGCCGATTCGGCCGATTCGGCCAATTGGCTGGACACGCAGACCGAGGCGGAGTTGCGGAAGTGCCCGCCTGGAAAGCTTGCGCCGCCGGACGTCGACGGCTACAGCCTCGTTCTGCTCGAACGTGGTCCCGATCGCCGGCGCGTCGATGAGGCCGTTGCATCGTTGGCCGACGGCCAGGCGAACGTGGCAGGGGAATGTCCGCTCATTGTGCGGCAGAATCTGTCGCTCGCCGATGCGCTCGTCGGACAATTCAAGCTGATCTGCACTGACTCGATTTCCATCTTCCTCGACGACGAAGTCATGCTGCATGGCGAGCCCGCCTACTTGCACCGCCTCTTCCAGATCGTGCGCGAGAGCGATGAGTTCGCCACCGTGACGGTTCAACTCCGAGGCGTGCCGGATGACGAAGACGGCCGACGGTTACTACGCCAGTTCTTCGGGCAGGTCGTCGGCGTCGCCGCAACCCACACGATGCCGCGCAAAAAGGCGCGGATCATGGCTCACTGGGGAGCAAAGTTCGGCGCGAGAGTTGCATTCGACAAGGGCACATAAGGGAAACAGGGAACGTGGCTCGTATTCCGTGCGGCTCGCAGTATTTTCCCTACGCCTTATTCGATTGGATGAAGCTGAGCTGCGATTGGTCTTCCGGCAATAGCCACGCGGTGGGCGAGTTGGAGCTTACCGCCATCAGCACGGTGCGTTTGGCGTTTTCGATGGCGATGCCCGCTTTGGAAAAGCCCTTTGAGCAGCCGACCGACACGCCTTGCACGACGACGTCCTGCGCCGATGCCAGCCGCAGTCCGTACTGGAGCGGGATGCCTCCGCCGATCGACAGGCCGGAGATTTTGCCCGCGGCTCCGGCGTGGATTTGAATGGCGGTCTGGTTCGCTTCCATCGAGAGACCCGAGATATCGAAGCCGGACGATTGGAACGTGCGGCCGTTCTCGTCCATGCCGATCATGAGGGCGACGGCGTTCACTTCGTACCGCCCGCCGTAGACGATCAGCCCGACGTTTTGGTGCCGGATGCCGTGGTGATAGCCGGTGACGTCGGTCGAGATGACGGCCGTGGCGTTGCCGGCCATGATGCCGACGCTGGAGTCGCTGGCGCCCGGCGCAATGATCGAGCACGTGTCGACCAGCACCGACTGCGAGTTGAAGGTTTCAATGCCCCGCCACGCCGAGATGTGGCAATTGACGATCTTGCCGCCGACGCAACTGTGGAATGCGACGCCCCTCCCCTTGGCATGTGGGTTCAGCAGGCGCAAATTTTCGATCGCGTGAACGCCGCTGATGGGGCTGTTCGGGCTTCGCTTGAGCAGAAAGTCGTCGAAGTCGCCGGCGATCGTGGCTCCCGGTTCCCCGCGAAAGACAATGTTGAGATTCGGCCGCTCGAAGGTGATGGCCGAGGTGGTTTTGTACGTGCCCATCGGGAAATAGATGGTTCCGCGATTGGCGCTGCTGGTCCAATCGACGGCCGCCTGGATCGCCGCGGTGTCGTCGGTGGTGCCGTTGCCCGTGGCGCCGAAATCGCGCACGTTCTTGATCTCGGGCATCGTCGGAGCAGCCGAGTCGCCCGCGGCCTGAATGAAGCGCGAGAACTTTTCGTCGGCTCTGGCGCCCTGGTTCATCAGAGCCAGCGCGCCGGCTCCCAACAGCAACCGGCGACTGAAAGTGTTTTCGCTCATGGGGGCACTCCGATGAGGTTGCGTCGCGGGGGCGATGCGAGGGGAAGGAACGTACGATTGAATCGGACAACTTAGAGCTTATCCAAAAACCGTCTCAGAGAAGGGGACAGGCACATTTTGCTCCGCGGACTGCGCAAAATGAGCCAGTCC
>CAYQAJ010000100.1:0-1326 GCA_964415245.1 uncultured Pirellulaceae bacterium
GCCCGGGTAACACTGGCGAAACCAGTGGCACGCCCGGGCGGAAGCGACGCGCGGCTATGTCGTTTTGCGGCGGCGATGACGCCAGCGACATGCCGCCGCCGTTAAGGTCCGTTTTCAGCGCCGTTATCGGCCGTTTTTGGCCCTCGTGTTTTTCCAGCCCCGCGACCTGGTCGCTTGGAATCGGACCAGCCGGCCGGCGAACGGCATGCGCTCTCCCCCGCACAACCGCCGCGATGCGCAGCGGTGCTACGACGCACAAAGACGGCAGGGCCGCAACCTGAATTGGCCCCGCGACCGATGCGCCACGTTGCTTTCCCGCAGCCGAGGGGATCGCCGGTGCCGACACAGCCCAAAAACCTTTGCCGCCGTCCCCTCTGGCCGCCTGGGGCGATGGCGCAGGTCGTGCGAAACGCGGCTCCATAACCTATCGTTGAACGGGTCGGCCCCTTCTCGATTTACCGCGCCGGCCCCGTTTCTACCGCGAGGTGCGTATGAGCCAGGATCGCAGGTCGGCGTACCGTTGTTCGGTTCAACCCAACGAACAACCAGCCCTGGTCCGCGTCGGTACCGAAGAGCTGTCCGCGCGGTTAGTCGAGAAGTCGGCCACGGGATTCGGCGTGATCGTCGAAGGCCCGTTGGATTTCGAGCAGGGACAGGTCATCGTGCTGGCGACGATCGACGGGCGCTGCCTGGCTCGCGTCATCTACTCGACCGAATTGGAAGACGGAGAGCTTCGCCTGGGACTGGAACGATCGAAGGAGCTGCCTCCGCAGCAGAAGCGGGAAGGAGACTGGGGATCGCTGGCGCCGCATAACCTGGCCTCGCGGGCGCGGGCCATGGGCCGGCTGGCGGCCGTGTTCCTGGCGTGCCTGGTGGCTTCGACCTGGGCCATGTCGTACGTGTCATCCTGGTGGAATAAGTCGGCGGACGATGACAAGGGTAAGGCCGTCGCCAAGGCGTCGCCCGCCTCACGACCGGCCGTGCCCGAAGCGCGGTTGGCCAACGAGTTCCTTCGGCTCGACCAATTGAATTCGGGCGACCTGGTCAAGACGCTGCATCTAACCAAGGATCAGCAAAAGAAGATCAGCGGAATCGTCGAGCAGATGACCGCCGCCGTGACGGCGCTGTATGAATCGCGCCGACCGAACGACCCGGAAACGTGGTCGGAGTTGGGCCTGCACGTGATTCAGGCCTCGTGGATGGAGATCGAACGCGAGCTGACGCCCGAACAGCGGGCCCAGTGGAATGTGATGCTGGCCGAAGCCGAAACGGCTTCCAGCGCGGCGGACGAAAGCGAACCGACCGTGCAGTAGGCTGGGCAGTAGG
>CAYQAJ010000100.1:1426-16486 GCA_964415245.1 uncultured Pirellulaceae bacterium
GCAGTAGGGTCGGGACGCGGCATTGGCGCGCTCCACCGCCAGCACCTTCCCCCTTGCGGGGCAGGCGTCCTCGTCAGCGCCATCTTCGCCCGCAACGCGGGTCGGTTCTGACACCCGAAAACGCTCGTCCCGAGCGGCAAAAAACGCGAGGAAAACCGGCCTTGACCGCGCGCGGGCCTTTCCCTATTCTCCCGCCTCGCTGTTGCGGACAGTTGGTGCAATGCGACGCCGAAGCAGCTTGCGGCAACGGCCACGTGCTTCGTTCGGATTCACCACTCGACTGCCGCCGCGGCGGCGCGACACCTGGTGCCCGAGTCTGCACGGGGAATGCGTCACGGCGCGTTTCTGCGGACCGCACGATGTCGTATACGGCACGGAGGCCGATACGCGACGTGGCAAGGCACTTGGGCGGCGGAACAACTCGGGCCGACGCTACGGTCAGGAAGACCCGGCGTTCGCATGGTCCAATCGCTCCCGGAAAAGTGCGGAGTCCTTTGCCCCCCTGGGACCCGTTGTTTCCGGGGGCTTTTTTTGCGCGCGTGCGGAAAGGCAGAAGCGAATCGCCGCCGTATTCATGTGGCGCTTACGCCGGCATGCTGCGGTCAGGAGACCGCGACACAACAGCGTCGCGCACGCGGGCAGCTTGAGAGAGGCGATAGCCGCCACATTCATGTGGCGGTTCCGGCGGCATGCTGCGGCCAGGAGACCGCGACACAACGAGAGGCTCGACGCGCTCCGCTTCGCGGCTGACCCGTTAGGCGAAGCAAAGGTCCCGCTCGGCAAGCAGGACCTACTTGCATCTAGCAAGGTCGAGCCGCTCGATCGTCGGCGCCGTAGAGGTCGATGTTCGTCGATTCGGAGACGACCCGCTGCCCGCCAGGCTTCGACGCTCGTACACCAAGCAGCCGAGCTCCGACGTAGGCCACGATGGCGGCCGAGAAGCTCGCCAGGGCTCCCATCTTCACGGAGTCGATCGTGGCGGCCGGCACGCCACTGCTGGCTGGGAAAGCCGCCGTCGATACAAACAGCGCAACGGTGAACCCGATGCCCGCCACCATGCCCAGGCTGATGACATGGCGGTAGGTCATGCCGGGCGGTAGCTCGAGTCGGAGCCCTTTTTCGGCAAACAGTGTCAGCAGCGTAATGCCCACCGGTTTGCCCACGATCAACCCACCAAGAACCAGCCACGTTCCCAGCCCCACATTGGAAAACACCACGCCGGCGTTCACCAGCGCGAACAACCCGAGAATTAGTTCCACGGGCCGCTTCCAGAAGTGCTCGAATTCGTTGAGCGTGTCGTGCCGGCCGAGCTCCTCCTTGGCATAAATGCCCAGGTCGGACTTGGCGTGCGGCAAGAAGGGAATGATGGGCACCAGACCCAGCGCCGAGTGAATGCCGGCCTCGTAGAACGATATCCAGCTCAGCACACCGGGAATGAGCAAGTACCACCAGAAGCTTTGAATGCGCATCTTACGCATGCCGACGCACATGGCCATGGCGGCTACCGTGAGCAGCAACCACCATAGATTGAGCGGCACTGACGGGTCGGGATAAAACACGGCGATGATGACCAGACCCGCGGCATCGTCGGCGATGGCCAACAGCAGCAGGAAGGCGATGGCCGGGTGTCCCGCGCCAAAAATGAGCCGTGCCGCCAGGTAGCTAAACGCGATATCGGTGGCGCAGGGTATGGCCCATCCGCGGCTCAGGTGACCGGACGTATCGAATAAGTGGGCCCCGACGACGTAGATCGCGGCCGGCCCCACGACACCGCCCAACGTCGCCAACAGCGGCGTGGCGGCCTTGCGGAGGTTCGACAGAGCGCCGCCTGGCAGCATGGCTTCCCACACTTCCTTGGCGGCGATGGCGAAGAACAGGGCCATCAACAGGTCGGTTACCAGAAAGTGAAGCGTCCAGCGGCCGTGAGCGGCGTGAGCGACAGGTTCACTCTCGGCCGATTCATCGGCCGCGACGACCTGGTCGCCCTGATCGGCCGGCTGCGAACCGGCCGCCATTTCCCCGGTCGAGACGGATTTCTCCGTGGAGTCGGCCGGTTCTGCCGTATCGCCATTGGCGTGATCGACGTCCGTGTGCCCACCTTCGGCGAGCGCGCCGTCATGGCCGGCCTCGTGTACGTCGTGGCCTTTGCCGGTCAGCGCCGCAATCGGCTCGAAGTGGATGAATCGCGAGTACGTGCCCGGCGCAGTTTCACTCCCCGGGTCGATGTTGGCCCACAGCAGGGCCGCCGCGGTGCCCAACAGCAAAAACCCCGAGTACTCAAAGAGCAACTGCAAGGGGCGCGGGAGATTCTTCTTGGGACTGGACATCGACGACCTTTTCGCGTGACGTTGCGGTCACGCCCCCTCCGCTTGACGACCGTTGTCATGCCGCCCGCCGTTGGGCAAGCGGGCACTGTTCCGGCGCGAAAGTGTATCGCGACCTACGGGAGGTCCGCAATGCAAATCACCGAAGTGCTTGACACTAGCGGTATTCGCTACGAGCGCGAAGGACCCCTTTATCCGAACATAGGTCACAGCAAGTAACGGGGCGCTTTGGCGAAGAAGAGGCAATGTGGAAAGAAAAAAATGGCGCCACATTGGGCAGAACAGTTTCTGACGGTCGCCACCGTCCGCACCGCCTATTCCACCTGCGACAGATCGCGATGCCGAGCGACCAGATTGCGATTGAGGGAGACGAACGCCCGAGGCGGCGCTGCCGACACAGGGCAACGCTAGGGACATGCCGACGAGGGAGGCACGCACGGGGGCGACTCGAAGCGCTCCGCAAAGGGGCGTCGACGTCAGCTCACCGCCACGGGAGCCTTTCGCGCGGGCTCGCAAGCCGTTCCGTTGTGAACGTGCGTGGCGTTGCCCCCGCTGCGCACGGCCGACTCGAGCGCCGTCTGCCCCCGCTCGATCAGCCGCAGCACGTCGTCGTCGCCGCCGACCTGTGCCAGCCCCAGACTGATGGTGAATCGAAAGCTGCCGCCGTCCAGCGGCAGTTTGCAGCCCGACACCGCCCGACGCAGGCGTTCGGCGACACCGGTGGCCTCGGGCAACGCGGCGGCGGGTAGCATGAGGGCGAAGACGGCCTCGTCGAAGCGTGCAACGTGGTCCATTTCGCGCATCGCCGCTTTGAGGAACTGCGTGGCGGCTCGCAGCACCACGTTGCCGCCGGTGGTCCCCTTGTCGGTCAGGACGCGGCGATAGCGGTCGACTTCAATCAGCATAATCGTGAGCATCGATCCGCCCCGCTTCCACTCCGCCACGCGGCGGCTCAACTCCTGCTCGAACACGCCGCGGTTGGAAAGACCGGTAAGGGCGTCGCGGCGCTCGACGTCCGGCGCATTGCTTTCCATCCCCACGTCGAACACGGGCGTCGGCTCCAGAACCGCGGGCGCGGTGGGAACGACCTCGGGTTCCGGCTCGGCCGTCGTCGAAGTTTCGGCGGCGGCTTCGCGTGCGGGCTCCGGGTCCTTTTCCGTGGCGGGCTCGACCTGTTCGACAACCGGCGCTTCGGCGACGGGCTTACCAATGCGATGGCTTTGCTCGCCGTCGTGCCAGTGTCCGCAGTCGCGCCCCGCCTCCTTCGACGTGTAAAGCGCTTCGTCGGAACGCTTGATCAGATTCGCGGCCGTTTCATTGGGCAATAGCTCGGCCAGACCGCTGCTGGCGGTCACGTGCAGATCGACGCCTTCGAAACGGAAGCGGGTCTCGCGGATGGCCACGCGGGCCCTTTCCGCCGCCACGCGTACCGCCGAAAGCGTCGCGCCCGGGAAGATCACCGTGAACTCTTCCCCGCCGTACCGTGCCACGGCGACCGATTTGTCGAGCGACTGCCGCAGCACGCGGGCCACGCCGCGAAGCACCTCGTCGCCCGCCTGGTGCCCATGCGTATCGTTGAACCGCTTGAATTGATCGACGTCGATCATCATGACGGTACTGGGTCGCTGGCGGGCCTGGAACTCGGCCACACAGACCTTCATGGCGTCGTCGAAGGCGCGGCGGTTGGCCACCTGGGTCAAAGCGTCGGTGCGGGCTTCGACCACGTGCGATTCAATCTGGCGTTCTTGCTCGTGCAGCCGCTCCTCGGCCGTGTCGAGCTGCTGCTGCATCCGTTCGTTCGCTTTGATAATCCGCGCGACTGCCGCGACGACGTCCTCGGCCTCGCGCTCGTCCGAAGCGTTCAATTCGTCGCTGATTTCCTGAACGCGGGTGCTGTGCTCGTCCACGTCGGCGGCCATGGCGGCGGCCAGCTCGTGCAGACGGGCCAGGACTTCCTTGGAGTGTGCCACATGGGAATCGGCATGGTCGGAGTGCTGCGAATTCGACGCGTGGCGGGCGAGGCCGCCGCGCAGCCACCAGCCCGCACCGAGTCCCACGACGGCGACAAAGGCGGCAAACAGAAAGTCCAGGGTGACGGCTGTCATGGTCGTCTCATCCCATGCGAACGAGCGCGCGGCAGCCGACATTGGCTACGCGATCGCCGCGATAGAAGCGTAGCCCAAAAAACCGTGTCTTGGAGTTCCAGCGAGAGTCGCCAACGACGGGCGGACCTTGTGCCCCCCCGTCAGTGCTACACGTGGCGCTCGCCGCTGGACGGGGGGTATGGTCCACCCCCCACAATAACTAGATAAGCCGCACGCCAGCGAAGTCAAAGCAATCCGCCCATGAGTGAAACGGCAGGAGGAGAGAATACGCCTGCCGGAAGCCGCAACAGTCGAATAACTGCTACAACGCGGCGTCGAGCTATTCCGTCGGCATCGATCGGGGCGCGAAGCGCCGCGCTCAGCCGACAGTCCGCTTGGGACGCCGGTAGCGATGCCGCGAGAAGTAACGGTTGACCGCCGGTTGCACAACCGGCGCATCCGTGGCGAACGGGTATGTGCTCGGTGTTGTGCGACGGGGAAGGTGGGTGGGCAACGGCTCGCAAGAAAAAACGCCCACAACACGAAAGAAGTACCGAGCGGGCCGTGAATCTGTCGCGCAGCGCCAGCAGCGAATAAGTAAACTGAGCGCCACGCATCGGACGTTTGTCGACCCTTTGCGCGAGGCAAGCGTCGGGCAAGTCCCGCGTCAATTCACTTTGAGAATCTTGCCCTTCACATTCACGGGCGCGGCCGCGCCGTCTGCCGCTTTATCGCGCGGATCGCCCTGCGCGAAGGGATCCGGACGTTCGGGCTTGTCGCCCCCTTTGCCGTTGCGGGCAACTCCCCGGGGACCTCCCCGCCCCCCCTCTTCGTGCGCTGCGCGGGTGATGACGACACGCGTAGCGAAAAACCTTGGCAAACTGACGGCTTGCCCCGTGGCGTGAATGCTATCGCCCACTCGCGCGAAGGCCAGTTCGCTGGCATCGATGGTAACGACCGCATCGTCAGCGAGCTTGGCTCGAGTCGTGCCGCCTGGATAGACGACCGTGATCGCGCCGCGGCTGACCTTGGTGAGCTGACCCGCCACCAGCACGCTTTCGCCCGCCTCGTCCTTGCCATCGGCGCCGTCGTCGCCGTCGCCATCGCCGGGAACGGGTTTGTCGCGTTCGGCGGCGTCGGAGGCGCCTTCCTTCGCACCGCCGCCGTCGGGAGCAGATGCATCATGCTCGGAGGCATCGTGAGCCCCCTCGTTGGGAAACACGCCGAAGACGCTCGTCGGAGTCCGGCTGATGACGGCGATTTGCGATACCTCGCCCAACACCCGGCGGCCGTGCTCCATGCGCGCGGGAAACCGCACATACATGCCGGCCTGCAAGAACTCTCGCGTCTCGACCCCCGTGATCTGATAACTGGTAGACCCTGCTCCCGTGAGTTGCACGCCGTCCTCGATCCACACATCCCCGACCGTGGCCGCGAAGACGTCGCCCGTTTCCGTTTGCAGCGTGATCCGCGTGGGCGTAACGGCGACGATGGCTCCCTTCACATCGACGGGGACCGTCTGTACCTGTCCCCGCGCCGCGGGCAGCGCGACCAGACAGGCAGCAAGACCGGCAAACAGAAAGAGTCGCCGTCCGACGCGCGAGACCGCTTGTGCTCGTGACATACGAGGCTCCCCAACGCAGTGCCCGAAGTAAAGTCCTGAGAACACGGGGATGCTATTTGGCGCCTTCGAGCAACTGCTTCTTTTCCTTGCTCTCGGGCACACCCAACGGCTCAGTGCCGGTGATTTTAACCCGCCTCGCCTGCGCCTTGCCCTCCTGGCCTTGATAATACCATCCGTTGACTTCGACTTTGTCCCCTGGGCGCATCAGGCTGTAGTCCTCGACGTCGACGTAAACTCGGACGTTCTCATCCAGCTCGCCCTTAATGGCAGCGCCGGTTGTCGCGACGATGAACTTGCCCTTCTTCAGCGATCCGAGCGTGCCGACGACCGTGTACGACGCCACGTCTTTCTTCTTGGGGTCTGTCAACTCGGCTTCGCCGAAGAACCCGCCCACGTCGGCGGGGGCATCCTGTGTGATGCCGAGCTGAATGTCAGCCCTCAAGGTGACCACTCCCAGCTCACGGATCGGCTCCACCGCTTCCCCCTTCTTGTCGATCAGCGCCGAGAACCGCACGAGCATGCCGGGTCGCAGCCAGGCAGGGTCCGCGGAACCCGTATAGGAAACGGCTTGTCCACGGTTGGGCTGTCGCCCTCCTCCACGATTGGGCCGCCTCATGTTGGGCATTTGCACGATCCACTTGTTTCCGTCGTCACCAACCACGTACAGCAAGTTGCCCTGCATTCCCTCGACGGTTCCGTCGAGCTTTAGCTGCTCTTGCTTTAATTGCGCCCCTCCCTGCGCACGGGCAGTCTCCGCCGCGAGCAACACGCCCAGCGCTATCGTCGCCGCGCAACCCCATCTCGCCGCCGATACCCATTGATTCGACATGGAATTCACCCTCGCCTCGTAATCTCGTTCCGGATCTTCTAGCGGGCCGTGGTGTGTGCAAGCGCGGTCGGGCTGCCCGCTCGAAGCCCGAACCGTCGCAGGTGTGTCTTTGCCGCTCGTGCCGCGCATGCGGATCACGGCGATGGCGCGCTCTGTCAGAGCGGCGCGTCAAGCGCGAACCTTTTGCTCAGGGAAATGAATCGTTTGCTCGCGGCCCGACGTTGGGGCCGGGGCCAACGGCCTCTTAACCAGCGCCCTCAGGATACCGCAAAGACAAGACGATTTCCAGCGAGAAGAGGTGGCCGTGCCCGCGCTGGCATCCGGGGCGGTATGCCGGCCGTTCCTCCCGTTTCGCCGGAAACGCCTGCCGGTTGTCAGGCAGCTTGGGCAGCGTCACAATGCGCGGGGTCGGCGTAACGCGCGGAAGCGACCAGGTGTCGCAGCAGCAGCTTTCGCCCAGCCCCTTCCCCGACCCGATTCGTGCCGGCGGCTGAGGCCCGGCAATTCCCGCGGCATTTCGTTGCTATTGAATTCTTACCCCCATGTCCGACCAGCCCAAACGAATCACCGTCCCACAGTTTACGGCCATGAAGGCCCAGGGACACAAGATCAGCATGCTGACCGCTTACGACTATCCGACAGCGACCCTGTTGGACGCGGCCGGCATCGAGGGCATTCTGGTCGGCGATAGCCTGTCGATGGTCGTGCAAGGGCACGAAAACACCCTGCCGGTCACGCTCGACGAGATGATCTACCACGCCGAAATGGTGGGCCGCGCCGTGCAGCACGCGCTGGTGGTCGTCGACATGCCGTTTCCCACCAATCACCTGGGCGTACACCAAGCGATCGCCTCCGCCGGCCGCATTCTCAAGGAGACTCGTTGCCAGGCCGTCAAGCTGGAAGGGGGCGCCGAACAAGCCGATACGATCGCCCACCTGGTCGCGGCGGGAATCCCGGTGATGGCGCACGTCGGCCTGCGCCCCCAGAATGTGCACCAGATGGGAGGCTACAAAGTACAGCGCGACACGGAGCGATTGCTCGCCGACGCCCGAGCCGCCCAGGACGCCGGCGCCTTCGCCATCGTGCTGGAATGCATTCCTGAATCGATCGCCACGAAGATCACCGGCGAGCTCCGCATCCCCACCATTGGCATCGGCGCCGGAGTGGGATGCGACGGCCAAGTGCTCGTCACCCACGACCTGCTCGGATTGACCGTCGGCACGGTGCCGCGTTTTGTCAAAAAGTACGCCGACCTGAACGAGGTCGTCACCCAGGCCGTCGAGCGCTACCGCGACGAGGTGCGCGGCGGCGAGTTCCCCGGCAGCGCGCAGACATTCCACTAGAAGCAGTTGTCGCGCCGCTACGAATTTGTGGGACGGCAAGGCTTCGGCGTCGACAGTTCTCAGCGCTTTGCTCGGGCGCTCCGGAACAACTGACTACGGACAACTGACAACTGACGAATTGACGGATTGACGGATTCCTCACCCCGGCCCAGTCCCCACCGACCCGAAACAGGCTCCCCATCATGCCGAACCGACTGGCCGAGCAATCGAGCCCCTATCTGCTGCAGCACAAAGACAATCCTGTCGACTGGTATGCGTGGGGCCCCGAAGCGCTGGAAAAATCAAAAGCCGAGGACAAGCCGATTTTCCTTTCCATCGGCTACTCGGCGTGCCATTGGTGCCACGTGATGGAGCATGAGAGCTTCGAGGATCCCCACATCGCGGAGGCGCTCAACGCAGAATTCGTGTGCATCAAGGTCGACCGCGAGGAACGCCCCGACCTCGACCAGGTCTACATGAACGCCGTGCAGCTTCTTACCGGACGCGGCGGCTGGCCCATGTCGGTGTTCCTTACTCCCGATCTGGAGCCCTTCTTTGGGGGAACCTACTGGCCTCCGACCGACAAGTTGGGCATGCCCGGTTTCGACCGCGTGATTGCCGCGGTAAGCGAGATCTGGAAGACGCGCCGCGGCGACGCCGTCGAGCAAGCCGCGGAATTGACTCGCCACCTGCACAGCGTGGGAGCGGCGCAGGTAGGCGACGCGCCGACGCTCGAGACGCTCGAAGCGGCCGCCACGCAACTCGAACGCACCTTCGATTTCGCACACGGCGGATTCGGCAACGCACCCAAATTCCCCCACGCCATCGAGCTGCGCTTGCTGCTGCGCGTGTGGCGACGCACGGGACGCGCCAACCTGCTCGACATGGTCCGTCAGACGCTCGACAAGATGGCTCGTGGCGGAATCTACGATCATCTGGCGGGTGGCTTTGCCCGCTACTCGGTCGACGCTCAGTGGCTCGTGCCGCACTTCGAGAAAATGCTGTACGACAACGCCCTGCTGACCGGCGCGTACCTCGACGGCTACTTGGCGACCGGCGAATCCCAGTTCGCCCGCGTCGCCGCCGAGACGCTCGACTACGTGCTGCGGTACATGACCGATCCCCAAGGGGGGTTTCACAGCACCGAGGATGCCGACAGCGAAGGGGAAGAGGGGAAATTCTATCTGTGGACGCTCGACGAGGTGCGTTCGGTGCTGGGCCCCGAAGCGGCGGAGCGCTTCTGCTACGCGTACGACGTAACGGAGGAGGGCAACTTCGAGCGCCGCAACATCCTCAACATGCCCAAGACACTGGCACAAGACGCCGCGCTACACGGCTGGGACGTTGGCGAGCTTGAAGCCGAATTGGCTGAGTCGCGAAAGAAGCTGCTCGACGTGCGCGACGCCCGTGTCCGTCCCGGCAAGGACGACAAAGTGTTGGTGAGCTGGAACGGCCTGATGATCGACTCGATGGCGCGGGCCGGCGGCGTCCTCGATCGCCCCGACTTCCTTGCGGCAGCGTGTCGCGCCGCGAAGTTCATCGTTACGAATCTGCGCAAAGCCGACGGTCGGCTGCTGCACACGTGGCGCCAGGGAATCGCCGCGCTGGACGCTTACCTCGACGATTACGCCTGCCTTGCCTCGGCGCTGGTCACGCTGTACGAGGCGACGTTCGATGAATCGTGGATCGATCTCGCCGTCGAGCTGTGCGATGGTCTGCTCGCTCACTTTGCCGACCGTGAAGGGGGCGGCTTCTACTTTACTGCCGACGACCATGAACAACTGATCGCCCGCACCCGCGATTTGTACGACAGCAGCGTTCCCAGCGGCAACTCGATGGCCGCCACCGCGCTGGTGCGTCTCGGCCGGTTGACCGGTCGCGACGACTACGTGCAATCAGCCCAAAGAGCGATGGCGGCCGCCTCGGGCGTGGCGCGGCAAGCGCCCGCGGCGGCGGGGCAACTGCTGATCGCCGCGGACATGGCGATCGGGCCGCTCCACGAAATCGTGGTGCTGGGCCGCAAAGACGAAGACCTCACGGCGGCCGTACTCTCCGACCTGCGCCGGCGGTACATTCCCAACCGCCTATTGGCTTGTCGCGAGCGCGCGGAGTATCCCGACGGCTCGCGTTATCTCGACGCGCTGTTTGCCAGCAAGGCGGCGGAGTCGGCCTCGCCGACGGTCTACGTGTGCCAGAACTTCACTTGCCAGCGACCGGTCTCCGGCCGCGACGCGGTACTCGAGCTTTGGGACGAATTGGGAACCTCTCGCGCGCCGTGACGATCGCTCACGCCGTCATTCCCGCGCGCAGGCGGGAATCCAGTAAACGCGCCCGCGAAACCGCAAGCGACGTGGCACGTAATCCACGCAACAGCGCCAGCCGAGAAGCGACAATCGCATGGAACCCATCGATCAGCCGAATGCGTGGGCCGAGCGGCAGTCTGACCACCCCGTGTCGCCGCTGTCCGACAATCCACCTCCCAAGCTGGATTCGGTGCGGACGTTTAGTGAGGACCTTGCCGCGATCTTCCTGGACGATACCCGACGCCTGCGCACCGTCTGGCGGTTCCTCATCTTCGGCACCGCCTGCGTGGCGGCAACCATCGCGTCGATCGTGTTGACGATTGTGTACGTCGTGGTCGTCATGCTCCCACGGGAAGCGCCCCTGCTCGCGGAACAGGAAATTCCAGCAGAGGAGCGATTCGTTCAGATGTTTGAGCAGCCATCGGCGGAACTGTTCGCAGTATCGACCACCGTCAGTCTTCCGCCGTTCCTGTTGGTGGTGTTGGCCTGTCGCGTCCTGTTGGATCGCCGCAGCATCGCATCGATGGGATTCGTGGGCTCGTGGCGCTCACTCACAGTCTCGCCTGCGGCAGGTTTTGTGGTCGGTGTGCTGCCAATCCTCATCATTGCCGGAGTCGTGTGGGGCGGCGGCTGGTTTCTGATCGATGTCGCAGTGCCGCCGTCGCCGCCGCTGGTCTGGCTATCCGCGTCGCTGGTGCTGGCCGCGTTCATGGAGGAAATCATATTTCGAGCGTACTTGCTGCAAAACCTGGTCGACGTTCGGCGCATCACCTTCGGCGTGCTGTTTACTTCGGTGGTCTTTTGGATTGTGCACGGGCTCAATCCGCACGTATTCAATTCTCCCTGGCCGGCGGCCAATCTGTTCGGCGCCGGCGTGGCGCTGGCGTTGGCTTACCTGGTGAGCGGCAATATCTGGTTTCCGACGGCCATGCACTTCGGCTGGAATTTCGCCCAGGGCCCGCTCTTGGGCATTCCGGTCAGCGGCATTCAGTTCGAGGGCATCGTGTTGGTGACTCCTGCAGAAGATGCTTCCGACTGGCTCACCGGCGGCGAGTTCGGCCTGGAAGGCTCGGCGCTGACAACCGCGGGCCTGGCCGTGCTGATCGGCATCTTTCTCGCCATGCTTTGGCGGCGCAAGCGCACCGCCGCAGAGTCAGTTATCGTCGCCGAGCTCGTTAAGGCCGGTTAAGGGCCGCAACCACGCCCGAATCGCGACCGGCGCCGCAGCGCGAACGTCCCCCTGCGACGGTGACATGATCGTGCTATAAACGACTTTCGAGCATGAGCAAGCGCGTTCGATTCCTGGTTAACGGCCGCGTGGCCTTGGATCGGCTCTAATCGCGAGCGGGACACTTCATCAGGCACGACATGTCGCAAGGTTTTGACCCGCTGGATAAGGAGTCTCCCCATCGTCCCGGCGATGCGCAGGGTGTCGAAGCGCTGCCGCCGGTCGAAGCGCCGAGCGCCGGCTTCTTTCTGCAACTGTTTCTGATTCCGCTCATCATCGTGTCGATTGTCGTCGTCGTGTGGCTGATGTTCAGTTGGCTGGCGCACATGGGGGGCAACCCCGAGGACCTGGTCAAGGGGCTCCAGCGCGGCGACGACGCAAGCTGGCAGAAGGCTAAGGCCTTGGCCGATCGGCTCCGCGATCCGCAGCAGGAACATCTCAAGTACGATCACCAACTCGCCGGAACGCTGGCTGCCGAACTCCAGTCGCAGGTCGAAGCCGGGCGAAGCGATCCGAACCAGGTCAAGCTGCGCGTGTTCATCTGTCGGGCGCTCGGCGAGTTCCGCGTCGAAGACGGATTGCCGGCACTACTGATTGCCGCCGAACAGGAGGAGCACGAAAACGACGTCGACGTCCGCCGCGCCGCGATCGAGGCTATTGCCGTGCTCGCCGGTAATTTGCCGGATCGTTCGCTTATCGACAACGACGAGGTGATGCGCGTTCTCACCGAAGCGACCGCCGAGCGACGCCGCGCGCAGGACACCGACAACCGTCGCGACGAGCTGCGCTCCACGGCGGTGTTTACCCTGGGTGTCATCGGCGGCAAGCGGGCCCTCGACCGACTCGTGCGCGTGCTCGAGGAGGAACCGTACGCCAACGCTCGCTACAACGCCGCCACGGGCCTGGCCCGCCAAGGCGATGTGAGGGCCATACCGGGGTTGGTCGAAATGCTCGACCCGTACAACGATGAGATCGCCGCCAGCGAAGAGCTCGAATCGGGCCGCGCATGGAAAGTGGGACTGGTACACGCCAATGGCGTGCGGGCCACCCGGCTGTTGGCCGAGCGCAACCAAAGCGACGACTTACGCGAAGTAATCGTCGCCCTCGAAACGCTGATCGACGCCGACATTCCGGGCCCGACCCGCATTCAGGCCGAGGAGGCGCTGTACGAGCTGCGCGAGCGAGCCGAGCAGATGCAGAAGCAGTGAACTCGTGTGGCGACGCGGGAGCGCGAGATTCGCGGGGGAGAGAATGGCGGCGGCTCGCTGCGACGTAGCGGCTCTCATGCTTCTGAAGTGCTCGTCAATCGGTGCGGTTCGGAAAAAAATCCGGGCTCTCGGCCAAGGTGTCCAATCGCTGGATTTGGCGCTGCGCCGACCTTAACGATTGGGTAAACTTGCGTCGCAAGGCTGTCGGCGTCATGGAGTTACAAGAAACGGCGGTCGTTGCCTGTCGGCAACGCGCCGCGGCAACTTGAAAAATTTTTCCCGCTCGCAACGTCTTGACGCGTCGGCCTTTGTCGAGGTACTACCCGCCTCGCTTTGCAAAACTCGTTTGCGGACTGCCCGCTTGTCCGCCAAACTCGTTAGTAGGCACTGCGCTGAGGGAGCGCGTACGCGCGCTGGCTGCGAGATGGGAAACCGTCTTCCCAGCAAGCGCGAATCGTCGTCACTTTGCAGCGCAGTCGCCGCAACGAAGGTGTCCGCTTCGTCGCCAGAATTCGCACGATTGTATTTTGCTTCGCGCCGCACCACACTAAAGGTTCGGCGCGCGACGAGCGGGTCGCGGAAATGTCGTACGTGGTGGCGCCCGCCGGGAGGGCGGCGATGGCGCGTTTATCAATTCGCTGGGACGCCTGCATACACACGGGCAAGGGACTACGGGGATGAGCAACACACTTCGATGGTGCGCGTTCGTATTGGTCGTTGGTGCGCTGGCCGTGCCCGCAAGGGCGCAGGTTTGCTACGGGCCGTCGTATCGGCTCGAGTATCGCACCGTCTATGAACCCACGCCGGTAACGACCTGGCGGCTGGAGCACGAAACGGTGCTCGAAGAGCAGCCGGTCACCACCTACAAGCCGGTCACCGAGATGCAGGAGCGCGAACGGCGCTACACGGTGGCCAAGCCGGTCATCGAGACCAGCGAACGCGAGGAGCGGTACACGGTGCTCCGTCCCGAGTGGACCAGCGAGATGCAGGATCGCTCGTATACTCGCGTGCGGATGGTTACGGAAACGGGCACGCGCGAAGAGCGCCGCACCGTTTACAAACCGGTCTGGGAAACCCAGTATCGGGAGCAGAAGCAGATCGTCCGCCGCCCCGTCACCGAGGAGGTAATGCAGAGCCAGAACTACGTCACCTACGAACCGGTGACGACGATGACCACGCAGCTCGTCGACCAGGGCGGCTACGTCAACCAATCGACCTACGTGCCCGGGCCGGTTCGCAACAAGCTTCGCTGGCTGCCGCGCACGTACACCGTCGACCCGTTCTCCGGATCAACCGTTCTCCAGCGGGGCGGCCTGCACTGGGTTCCTACGCAAGCGCAAGGCACGTATGCCGTGCAAACGCAGTACGTTCCCAATGTGGTCGCGCAGCAAGTGCCGCAAACGACCATGGTAGCGAAAGTCGTCACCCAGCAGACGCCGGTGCAAGTAACGCGCTACGTCGACGAAGAGCAAGTTACCCAGATTCCGGTCCAGGTCTGCCGCATGGAGGCCACCGAAGAGGTACACCACATCCCTTACACCGTGCAGCGACCCGAGAACGAAGAAGTCAATTACCAGGTCGAGGTGAAGACGTGCCGCTGGGTCCGCCAGGAAGTGGTGCGGAAGATTCCCGTCACCACGCAGCGCATCCAATACGAAGAGCGCGTGGAGAAGGTGCCCGTGCAGGTGACCAGAATGGTCGCGGAAACCTCGATGGTCACGGTGCCGCGCACGGTGGCCAAGTGGGTCGCCACCACGAAGACGTACTACCGACCCCGCACGGTTGTAATGCGGATTCCGCTCACCTCCGAGGGGGTATACGTCGTTCCCGACGAAGCGTACTACCCGCCGGCACTCCAGCAGGTGCCCGATTCCACCACGGTCCGCAAGGTGCCCGATGGCGGCGCGAAGTCTGAAAACGGCGACGCGGCCAAGCAGAATGGCGACTCCGACGGCCAGAGCACCTCGGGCGACGATGCTGACTCGAAGCAGGAAGGCGGCGACGCCGCAAGCGGCACCAACGGCAGCGAGCCGAAGGACAGCGACGAAACCGGTAATCCGGAAATCAACCTCGACGAGTTGCGGCAGGGCGATGGCGGCGCAAAGAACCCCGGCAATGGCAGCGGCACCTCGACGGGC
>CAYQAJ010000101.1:0-16241 GCA_964415245.1 uncultured Pirellulaceae bacterium
CTCCGAGGTTTCACCCCATGCAACAAAACAGCCCGCATTTTGCCCTCGACACGCGGTGCTTTGACACATCACTTGCCCAAAACCTCGGAGGTCTGAGGTGGCAATGAACTTATGGGTAATCACCAGCTTGAGAGCGGTTGCACAGGTGTGTGACCTGTGGTAGAATGTAGTATCAATAAAGACTACTATTGATACTACAGGAGGAGTCTATGTCTCTGATCGGAGTGCGTGAGTTGCGGGAGCAGACCAGCGAAGTGATCAGGCGCGTGCGTGAGGAGCGCACCGAGTACGTGGCGATCCTGGCTGGGGATCACATCTACAAGATGAACTACCACAGCATGCTCGAGCACCATAAGGCCATGCAGGCCGATCTGACGATCGGTGCCCTGCGGGTGCCCGTGGCCTCGGCCCAACAGTTCGGCGTGATGCAGGTCGACGAGCGGAATCGCATCATCGGATTCGAGGAGAAGCCCGAACGGCCCCGCACGATTCCCGGCGACGACGGCTACGCGCTGGCCTCGATGGGCATCTACGTGTTTACGTCGCGGTTTCTGTTCGAGCAACTCTGCCGCGACGCCAACCGGCCGGACAGCCGGCACGACTTCGGCCGCGACATCATTCCATCGATCATCGACACGCACCGCGTGTTCGCGTTTCCGTTCCGCGACGAGAACCGCAAGCGCGACGCCTACTGGCGCGACGTGGGCACGCTCGACGCCTATTTCGAGGCGAACATGGACCTGGTAGGCATCGACCCGCTACTCAACATGTACGACGATCACTGGCGGATCCGCACGCACCAGCCCAACATTCCGCCCCCCAAGTTCGTGTTCGGCAGCAAGGGAGAATCGACGCGTCAGGGGCGCGCGCTCGACAGCATCGTGTGCCAGGGAAGCATCGTCTCCGGCGGGCAGGTCGAGCGGAGCATTCTGGGACCGAACGTGCGGGTCAACAGCTTCGCGCACATCGAGGATTCGATTCTATTCGACGGCGTCGACATCGGCCGTCATGCCAAGGTCCGCCGCGCTATCATCGACAAGGGGGTACACATCCCCGCCGGCGCGCGGATCGGCTACGACCTGGACCAAGACCGCGCCCGCGGCCTGGTGATCAGCGACGGCGGCGTGGTGGTTCTGGCGAAAGCCGACGGCGTGGAGCAGATGGTCGAAGTGGAACACGTGGCGTAGGCGAGCGTGTCGCAGCGCATCACTCCTCGAAACCCGAAGCGTCAGCGAGGTCCGATCTCGATTATCTGTCCGGCGCTCACTCGCGATTCACCTCGACCTTCGGGAGTGGTGCGGCCTGAACATCATCCCAGAGCAACAGCCGACGGGAGGTGTTATCAGAACCAGCGGGTTCGCCAAGAATGAGAATTCCGACGCTTGTCTCTTTGTACTCACGTGCTTCTCTAACGGCCTCTTCGATTACCTTTCGGAGGTCAGTCCGAGGTAGAATGTCGCTTGCATCAGTTTCGGACTTGGCTACTCCGTTTTGCCTCGAAGCGACGCGCTTGGGCGCGCTATTCTGTGTACAAGCCGCGCACAACAGCACGAGCGCCAGCGACGCGACGAGAGAGGTTCTCAGCATGTTTTTCTCCTTCTGATTGCCCGATTGCCGGCGTCCCCGGCCAACTCCACGCGCTGGTGGGCCGCTCGGAGGCGCAGCCACTACGCCTCGATACTCTGTCCAATCATGATTCGGTGACCGTCGGGCGTGCGGATGGAGAATTCCCGCATTCCCCATGGCTGGTCGGCGAGTGGGCTCAACGAGTCAACCCCGTTCCGTCGTAACTCAGCGTGGTACGCGTTCGCGTCGTCGACCCGCAAGTACGCGAAATAGTTGTGGCACCCTAGCTGGCTGGGATGCATGTCGTCTGGGCACTCACCCAACATGATCATGCAGTTGTCCTTGGTGACGAATATCCAGCCGTGTGGCTCGGCCGTGACCTGGAAGCCCAACTTGTCGACATAGAACCTGGCCGACTCGCGCACGCTGTGAACGGCCAGTACGTAGTGATTCTGGAGAATCGTCATGGAGTTCCAAGCGGCCTGGATTGTCAATCGATAGTATCTGCCTATCGCCCGTGGGCCGTAGATTGGCATCCTGACGCGCAAACGGCCTGTTACAGCAATCGATTGTAGCTGCTGATTCGTTGGCTGGCACGGCTTTTCGCGGCGCCGATTCGTTCTTCGGCAATGCGCCGAGCTGTCGTGATGCAGCAGACAGAGGTTCTCGCCGCCGGCTCGCGGCCGATCAAGCGCTAGGCGATGGCCGTGGCGAGCGTTGGATCGTCCCGACGGCGAAACATGCCAGGAACACGGTGCCGATCAGAAGCGTCGACGCGAGGTCGGCCGGGGTGAGAAGCGAAGCCAGTGCGAAACACACGGCGGCCGCCACCATCCATCGCGTAACGGCGAGCCTTCGCAAGTATGCCGCGAGAGCACTAGCGGCCAGCACGATGACGAGGACCAATTCCAGCGCGCTGATGGAAAACATCGTATTCACCTCCAGAAAGGCGTGGCGGGGGGACAGATCGGCGAAGGCATCTCGTCGACGTCGGCCACGGAGATGTACCGATGAGAAAACCAGAAACGATTGTAGCTGCATGGCTCCCATGACGCCATGCGTACGGATATCCCCTGTTCGCCGATAGTAGAACGGCGAAACCACGGACAACTGGCGGCCAGGATTACGCGAACACTTCCTGCACCACCTTGCCGCCGTCGACCAGTTTGATCGGCCGGCCGATGGGGCTCATGTTTTCGTGGTCCGGGTCGATCTTCAGCGCGGTGAGCGCCGTCCGCAACAGGTCGGTGACACCCACGGGCCGGTCGGTCACGCTGGTGCCGCCGGCGTCGGTCTTGCCGATCACCTGGCCGCCTTTCACGCCGCCGCCCGCCAGGGCCACGTTGAAAGCCCGCGGGTAGTGGTCGCGGCCCGTGTTGCCGTTGATGCGGGGGGTGCGGCCGAACTCGCCCATCCACATGACGAGCGTGGAGTCGAGCATGCCGCGCTCGGCCAAGTCGCCGATGAGCTGCGCAAAGGGTTGGTCAATCTGTTCGCAATCGGTCTTGGTTCGATTGAAGTTGTCCTTATGGGTGTCCCAACCGCCGGCCGTGACTTCGATAAACGTCACGCCCGCCTCGACCAACCGGCGGGCCAACAAGCAGCCGGTGCCGAAGGGGCTGGAACCATACGCCTCACGCACGGCCGCCGATTCGCGATCCAGGTCGAACGCCGACATCTTCGGGCTGAGGACCATTTTAGAGGTTGTGTCGTATAGGTTGCGATGATTCTCGACTTCCTGGCGTCCGCCGCTGTTCTCGTAGTCAGATTCGAGCCTCCCCAGCAGGTCGAGCCGCCGCTCGAAGCGCGAGCGGCTGGTGGTCAGGGCCGCGTTGTTTGGGGGCCGGCCTGCTCGCGGCACGACGAACGGATCGTACTTGGTTCCCAACAGTCCGCCGCCGCTGCTATCGCGACCGCCCCCCACGCGCACGAAGTCGGGCAGTTCGGAAGCGGGCGGGGCGATCTGGTGCGCCACCATGGCCCCCAGCGAGGGATACTTGATGCTGGCGGTGGGCAGATAGCCGGTGTGCATCAGGTAGGTGGCGCGGGGGTGGCTCCCTTCGCGGCTGGTCATGGAGCGGATCAGGCACAGGTGCTCCATCACCTGGGCCAGCTCCGGCAGGTTCTCCGCGATCTCGATCCCTTCGACCGACGTGGGGATCGCCTGGGTGGGGCCGCCATTATCGTGCCCTGGCTTGGGTGAAAAGGTTTCGAACTGGCTGGGGCCGCCTTGCATCCACAGCAGAATGCAAGCCATGCCTCGCTTACGCAACTCCTGGGCGTTGAGCGCCATCACCTCGGGCCAGCTCAAAAGTCCGGCAGCGGCGCCGGCCGCGGAAATGGTGCGCAAGAACTCGCGGCGACGCACTGGTCCGCCTCGATCGACGGTAACATTCACTTGGCGGTGGACTGTGTCGTTCATCGCATCGGTTCCTTTCTGAACCTCGTGCGACGCCGGCCCGGCGCCGCCCGAATCATGACGCACTTGGTTCGGGATAAGCGGCGATTACCGCGGGGTCGATGATCGAACTCAGGAAACGCTTGTCGGAAATGTCGTCATCATAAAATGCTTCGAGCAAGCGATACGCTTCCTCGGAGTTCAAGTCCTTGCGCATCAGACTGGGATTCCCATTATTCACATACACAACGGCTCCCGCGTGGCCGAAGAAACGGACGGTATTCCAAAGCTTTCCATCGCGGTAAACGAAGAAGCCACTAACCCGCTTCGTGCCACAAAAGTGTAATTGGCGAAGTTGATACGTCGATTCACCCAGGGTGACGACTTTCGACTCCGTGCGCGGCGGCGCCGCCATCGTGAACCCGCACGTGCTGCCATCCCACACGGGCGTCTCGTTCGGATGCAACCGCGTGCCCGGCAACACATCGGGATTCAGACGGCGGAACAACACCAACTTAGCGCTTTCCGATTCGGCGTCGCAGATGTGCAGCGACTCAAATTCCTCTGGGCTGATCTTGCCATCGTCCACAAGCAGTTGTCGAACTTCGTCCAATCGCTGATCGGGAATCGTATCGGGGTTTGTCAGTAGTGCGTACTGCTGCGGACTGATCTCCGGGTCGTTCAATTCGGTCTCGGAGGAAGATAGCCTCGTCCCGATGAGCAAGGCGCTCCCGCCAATGGCCGCGACCAAAGTAAAAACAAAGTAGCTTCGCCTCATTTCGCATTTCCCTTCGACCCGACGAAGGAATCCACTTAGCTCTATGCGAACGGTCAAAGGGAAACGGAAATGTCGCGAGAAGCTCAGTTGTGATTCACTATGCGTCCTCCCCCATCTAAGGCCGCAGATCGTTCGCCAAGTCTAATAGTTACCTCTTGGATATTCCTCTTCGAATGACATCAACGCCTCCCCCATGCCTCTGCTGCTATCTGCGATACAGAAACTCCGTCGAGTTAACGAGTGCCCACAGAATATCTTCGAAGGCTTCCCGCCGGTTGTTCGTTTCCTTGACGTAGTTCAAACAGGTTTGCAATTCGGATTCACTCGGCTTTCTGGCCAGTACGCGTAGGTACAGCTCCGTGGCGAGTTGGTCGTCCTCGTTAACGCCGGCCAGCAGGCGCCCCAGAGCGCCGCGTCGGTTGGCGCCACTGATGCCCTGATTCACCACCGGCGAGTTCATCAGCATCAGCGCCTGGGGAATGGCACCGGTCACTTCGTCGCGGCTGACACTGGGGTCGTAGCCAAACGTCTGGATGAATTGACCCCGCACGCCGCGTCGTCCCCGTGCGAATTGACCGGGGCCCCGAGGGCCGACCGCGCCGCCGCTCTCGGGCAAGTCGAGTGCCGACGCCAAAGCGTCGTAAAGCTGGTCGCCCCGCAGCGGCTGCGGGCAATTGGCCAGCATGGGCGCTTCGTTGGCATCACGGCGGCTCAAGCTGTCGCGCTGGTAAGCCTCGGTGGAAAGAATCGTCTCCACGAGCCACTTCACGTCGTAATCGCTTGCGGCGAAGGCTGACGCCAGATAGTCGAGCGTCTCGGGGGCAGTGGCGGTGCGATCCGGGCCCATGTCGTCGACCGGCTCGTAAAAACCTTCGCCCGTCAATTCCGACCACATGCGATTGACCATGGCCTTGGCGAACCAGGGGTTGTCGGGCGAGGTAATCCACTCGGCCAGCTTGCCGCGGCGATCTGCGTCGGGCGTGCCTCGGTTCAGCTTCTGCCCGCTGACGAAGAAAACAGGCTGCATCAGCGTGCCGCGGGCGGCCGGGTTTTCCTTGTCGGGCATGTAGTGCTCGGGAGTGCCGCGGAAACGGTTGTTCATGTTGGGTCGGCCGCGGCCGGGCCGATCGTCGGCCACTACCAGAAAGCTGCGCATCTCGGCTTCGCGGTTGGGTCGTATGGCAACGCGAGGGAAGAACGCCGCCAACTCGTGAAACTGCTCGCGCTGCCAGCGGTCGGTCGGGTGGTCGTGGCACTGGGCGCACTGTATCTGAATGCCCAGGAAGATACGCGACACCTCGGCCACGGTTTCCTCGGGCCGGCCGCCCTGCATCATGATGAGGCCGGTCTCGCCTCGCTCGCGCACGTCGCCGCTGGCGGTAATGAATGCGGTGGCGACCTGGTCCCAGGGAGTGTTCTGATTGAGCTGCTCGGTGAGATAGGTGGTCATCGCGGGCAGCGCGATGGCGGCTCGATCCTCGCTGCGGCGGTAGGCGATCACGTCGCGCCAGTAGCGTCCCCAGTTTTCGCCGTACCGCGAATCGGCCAGCAACTTCTGGACGATCCGTTCTCGCTTATTGGGAGCGGCGTCGGCCGAGAACGCGGCAATCTCCGCCGGTTCAGGCAGCCGGCCGATCAGGTCGAGCGTTACGCGGCGGAGGTAGATCTCGTCGCTGGTTGGGCCGACCGGCTTCGACTCCTCGCCGGACAGCAGCTCATTTTTCAGCAAGCGATCGACCTGTGCGGCCACATCCTGGGGCAAGTCGCCCGAACGCGCCGGACGCTGGAGTAATGCGCTGACCGCGCACAGACTAAGCGACAGGATGGCCAAGCCGCGGGTGACCGGCTTCATATCGTGGCTCCCATGTGGCGAGATCGCATTGCTTGCCCCGTTTCGCACCGAATCGTCGTCGCAAGCGAACGAACCGATCGCTACATTAAACGCCCTGGGGGTGCTTCAGTTTCGCCAAAACATGGTCAAGGGAAAAGGGTTTTGGCCATTGCCGTCGGCCAAAAGCCGCCTTTTTCGTACAAGCCCCACGACTGATCCCGCTCCCGCGGGGACCGATGCCGGCCGCCGCCCAGTCCCTGGGGCCTCGGTTGGGCCCCGGGGCGTCCAGATTGCCACATGTCGTCGCTAGGCAACATGGCGGGAAGGGTGGCAACGCGGCCCGGGCAGGTGGGACGGTTCGGCTGCCTTCACTGCGACGCCGCAAGTCTAATGGCACAAAGGCTTATGGACGATGGGAACCTCTCGGCCTCGCACCACGCGGGCGTTCGGCATGCAGGTTGCCCGGTTTACCAGGCGGCCTGTCCGAAGCCTGTTTCCCATCTGGTCTGAGCGCCACATGAATGTGGCGGCTATCGGCAAAGAGCCGCATGACGTGGCGGCGAACCGCGGATCGCCGCATAAACGTGGCGTCTAAGGAGCCCACATGAGCGAGGTCGTCGAACTCAACTCGATCGAAGACCTGGACCGTTACCACCTGGTCTGGAACTCGCTACGACAACTCACGCCCGGTGCAAGCTTTTTTCAGTCTCTCGACTGGCTCAAGGCCTATTGGGAGCACTATGGCCAAGGGCAGAAGCTGCGGGTGCTGGTCGTGAAAAGCCAGGGCAGCGCCATCGGCATTGTGCCGCTCTGTGTGACGCGGGAGCACACCCGCGTCGGCACCGTTCGCGTGCTTACCTATCCGCTGCAGGATTGGGGCACGTACTATGGCCCGATTGGCCCGAATCCCACGGCCACGTTGGTAACGGCCCTGGGGCATATCCGCCGCACGCGACGCGACTGGGACATGCTCGATCTGCGGTTCGTCGACCGCGACCACGACCGCGGCCGCACTCCGCTGGCGATGGCCATGTCGGGTTTCCCGGCCCGCCAATCGCAGTGGAAGGAAACGGCCCTCGTCGAGTTGGGCAGCTCGTGGGACGAGTACTCCGCCACGCGAACCACCAAGTTCCGCAACAACGTCCGCCGCGATGAGAAGCGCCTGGCCGAGCTGGGCAACGTCGAGTACGTGCGCTATCGGCCTCTCGGAGAATTGGGCGGAGAAGGGGATCCGCGGTGGGATTTGTACGACCAGTGCGTCGAACTGGCCGAGAAGAGCTGGCAGGGCGCGTCCGACGATGGCACGACCCTCTCGCATCCGTCGGTCCGCGACTTCTTCCGGCAGACCCACGCCCCGGCCGCTAAGTTGGGCATGCTGGACCTGAACCTGCTGCGAGTCGACGGCCGCCCGGTTGCGTTCGCCTACAACTACCACTGGGACGGCTACGTGCTGGGGATGCGCGTGGGGTATGACCCCGAGTTCAAAAGCGCCGGCGCCGGCAAGGCGCTCTACGCGATGCTGATTCGCGACGGCTTCTCGCGCGGCGACCGCGTGTTCGAAATGGGCCCCGGCTATATGGAAATCAAAACCGAGTGGATGACCCGCACCGCCCACAGTTGCCGCTACAGCCACTATCCGCTTTCGGCGCCCAAAGCGCAAGTTCTGCGGCTGAAGCACTGGTGGACGGCGCGACGCACTCCGCCGGAAACCGCCGCGACAACGAATGCGTAATCCGACCTCCCGCTGACAGATTGACCCTTCGCTCGACGATACGCAGACGCTTGCGGTTTAGCGCTCCGCCACCACCTCATCGTACCGCAACAACCGCACGTTCCCACTCTTACAGTACTTGACCACGTCGAGCGAAACGTACGCCCGCCGTTCCAGGTCGAGGTTCGCCGCCACCGATTTGCCCGGGTAGCCGTCGTGCCCCAGGGCGCGCGTCTCTTCGTCGGCATAGGCGGCGTGCCCGACAACGAGGTAGGTCTGGCCGCGATCGGCCGACTTCAGGGCCGCGAGAAACACGTCGACGAAATCGGCGTCCTTGCGGTGGCCCGGGCGACCCCAGTAGTCGGGAATGCCCGGCAGGCCGCGCGCTTTCGCCTTGCGAGAGTCGATGATGCGGTTCGACGCGCACCAGGCGGCAAACCGATCGGCCAGACCCGGCACCTGATTGATGGCCCCCATGTGCGTGTCGGCGTAGCGAATGTCGAACCCCAGCTTGCGGGCCTTTTCGAGCTGGGCGGTAAACTCGATCAGCGCTTCGTCGGCGTCGGCACTTCGCAGTGCGGGCAGGTACTGGTGCAGGTTGCCGTCATCATCGATCAGCGAGCGCACCTTCTCCCGCGGCGCCACCGGCCCCCACCGCAGCGACGTCCACTCGGCGTTTAGCGCGGTGTGCAGCCCGAAGCAAACGTCTTCGAGTCCCGCGAGCGACTCGGCCGCTTCTTCGACAAACGGCGTAGGCGCGAGCACCGACGCATTGCGGGCGATGCCTAGGGTCAAACATTCCTTGACCGCGCGATTCAGGCTTCGGATCGCTCCAATGTCATCGGCCCGCGTAATCAGCCGCAGCGGCGGAGAGTTTTCGTCCTGGGCCACCAGCGCATCGGCCAGGAGCGAGCTCGCAATGAAGCCGCCCGCCATCGCTGCGCTACCTGCCGTGAGAAACTGTCGGCGATCGAGTGACATGGTAATCGGGTTGGTTTGGTGATCGTTCATGATAGGCGGACGTTGTGGCCGGTCTCCCGACCGAGCCACTGGGAGGACCGTAGGTCTCAATGCCGGAGACCTGCGGTCGCTACATCGGCGGGGTCGGGAGACCCGCGCCGAACTGCGTTTCGCGTTCTGGCGGCAAAGGTCCCGCTCGGCAAGCGGGACCTACTTTTCTTCGATGCGGTACAAGTGCGTGTCGGTGCGGAGCAAGATCGCGCCTTCTTGCGGGCAAGCCGACGCCAGCGTGCGGCCGTCGACCTTGTTCTCGGCCAGCTTCTCGAACGTGGTGCCCGGGGCGACGACCGTCGTGGTGCCGTTTTCGTCGGTCAGGTAGATGCGCCCGGCGGCATACAGGGGCGAGGCCGAGAACTTGCCGCCGATGCGCTGCTGCCAGTGCTGCTTTCCGCTCACCGCGTCGACGCACGTGGCAATGCCGCCGTCGTTGATCAGGTACAGCTCGTCGCCCACCAACAGCGGCGAAGGGTTGAGCGGGGCGCCGCGGGCGAGCGACCATGCCACGTGCGATTCGGTCACGTTGCCCATGCCCCCCAGCCGCACCGCGTACACCTGCGGCGACTCGAAGCCCGAGCAGACGAACACCATGCCGTGCCCCACGACGGGTCGCGGCACATTCGAGTAGCCGTCGTACGCGCTCCACCACAGTTCCTTGCCGGTGCGGGCGTCGTAACCGGCGACGTGGTCGGCGGCCGTGCTAATGACCTGCGTGCGGCCGTCGATTTCGACCAGAAGCGGCGTCGAGAAGGCCATCGCCACGCTCTTGCCGCCAGTGCCACGGGTCGGATCGGCGTGCTTGCGCGGCGTGCGCCACACTTCGGTACCCTTGTTCTTGTCGAGGGCCACGACGAACTGCTTGTCGGCCCCGTCGCAGCTCAGGATCAACAGATCGTCGAACACCACGGGCGAACCGCCGGGGCCGTGTACGTGGTTGTACTCGAACCGAGTTTGCCAAACGATCTCGCCATCGGACGAGAGGCAGGCCGTGCCATACGTGCCGAAGTGCACGAATACCCGGTCGCCGTCGAGCACCGGCGTAGGCGAGGCGTGGCTGTTCTTGGAGTGGATGCGGCCGGCGCTTTCGCGGTGGAACACTTCGACATCGTGAATCAGCGTGCCCATGCCGGCGTCGAGGCACAGGGCGCGCAGTGAGCGCCCATCGTCGGTGGCGGTTGTGAGCCACACCCGGCCGTCTTTCACCACCGGCGACGACCAGCCGAGCCCGTCGATCGGCACCTTCCAGGCGACGTTCTCCTCTTCGCTCCAAGTGAGGGGAACGCTGCGGACCGAGGAGTGCCCCTGACCGTCGGGACCACGAAACTGCGGCCAGTCTTGAGCGGTGGCGGGCAGCGCGAGGGCGGTTACAACAATCGCTACCGTGCAAGCGGAAAGCGCAGCGCAATTCGCGATTCGGACCGAATTACTTCTAACCGAAGTCATTGCTGGGAGACCTTCGGTCGTCGTCGGTGGCACGGTCGGGAGACCGGCCACAACTCGGGGACCGGCCACAACACGGAGACCGGCTACAACACGGGTTCGAACTTGCATGGTTTCGTTATCCAGCGTCCGCGGGTTGCCCTCACCGTTCGACGTCGATCACCACGCGGCGGTAGGCTGTGAGCGGCGGGGTGCCCAAATCGGTCACTTCGAGGATAACGTGAACCTGGCCGGCTGCCGAGTTTTCGGATACGCGAAGCACGGTATCAGGCAGAATCTCCTCGGTGAGCTCGGCGTCGTCGCTGTTCTTGCCGGCCTCGCGGTAAATCCACCACTTCCAGTGAATCTCGTCGCCGTCGGGATCGCTCGATTCTTGGGCGGCTAGATCAAGCGTGTCGCCCGGGGCCGCTTTGAGCCGCACGATCGTGCGCGAGCGATCGCCATCAATCACGGCCACAGGCGGGTGGTTGGCCTTGTCGGGCGGCAGAACGCACCAATCCATGCGGGCCTGAAACTCGTTCTGAAAGGCCGGCCGCCACCGCCACACGCCCGCGCGGACGTGGGTTTCTTCCCCCACGGTGTCGGCATCGTCGCGATACAAGCCGCGCTGCTCGTGCCGAAATCGCCCGCCCCAGCCGCCCCACTCGGGATGTTGCGGGTCGCCGAGGCCGCCCGGCAAAAAGTAGAACCACGAGGGCGTATCCCCCTCCTTCAGCGACGAGTGGGGATTGGGCGCCGTCCACGTTCCCACCGGGTAGAGCTCGCCGAGCGGCCCGTGATTCGTGCGTACGTGCTCACCCAGCCACTCGCGCGAGGTAAGCGATTCGTCGCCCCCCAGGTACATGCCGCGGTAAACCGCCTCGCGAATGTCGGCGCCTTTCTTGGGTTTGCCCAGCACGTAGAACAAATCGGGAAAATTCTCGAACAGCCACGGCTGCACGCCGTCCTGATCGCCGATGTCGTAGATTCGCAGCCGCGCCGCGAATCGTGCCACTCCTTCGTCGCCACGCTCCTTGCGCACGCGCCACAGCGCCTGAGCCAGATCGGTCTGCCCGCCCCAGATGCAAATGTTCAAGGGGCGCGGATCGTCGCGGTCGACCACTTCGATGATAAACCGCGAACCTTCGCTGTCGTGTCCTTCGCCAATCGCTTCGATGCCGCGGTCGGCGTTGCCTGACTTGATGCGGTCGAGCAGGTACTCGGCCGTGGGATAGCCATCGGCGTGCCGGGCGAGATTGTCGCGCACCTTGCCGTATGCCTCGACGATCTCGCGGATCAGGTCGGGTCGCGTGACCTTGCCTTTCAGCTCCCCGCGCGTTCCCGAGGCCGTGGCGATGAGCCCCTCGATGGCGAACTCATTCGACCAGGTCATCAGCCGAATCATCGACTGCTGGTCGTCGGGATCGCCGCCGATGTCGGTCATCACCAGAAGCCGAGGACGGTCATCGGCACGTGTCGGCGCGCCTGCGTAAGCGGCGATCACGGCAATGGCGGCCGTTAGCGCGAAGCGTCGCATAATCGCTCTCCACTAACGCGGGGATGCCCGGGGCACGACGAGCTTGAGTATGCCGGGCGCGCGACGCGATCGCAAGTGTGCAAGAAACGGTCTTCGTGACAGCTTCAAGCTTGCCGCTCAGCCCATTTGCGCAATGAGCGCCATCCGCCGCGATTGCCAGTCCCGTCGGCGCCGCATGAGCAGTGCCCCCGCCGTCGATTGCCTCAGCGAACATGCATCCTCCTGCGGCAACTGGCCCGAACGGCGGTCTCCGGGAGGCAGGGGCTCGTCCGGCATCGGGGGAGCGTCGAACCGGCGCGGCGCGACATCATCGTGCCGGCCGGACGACGGCTCGGAGGATGGATTGTTCGTCCGCCGCGACGTGTGACGCTTCAGCGGCGCCGGCGACGGATCGGAAATCGGCTCGGAGGCTTGGTCCTCGGCAGGGATATCGGCGCGGTTTAATTCGGCGCGAACGACGCGGACCTGGCGGGGCGCTTCGACGCCCACGCGGACCGCGTTTCCCTTCACGCGGAGAATGGTGATGGTAATGCTGTCACCGATACGAATCTGTTGCTGCATCTTGCGTGTTAACACGAGCATGGCACACTCCTTCGCTCAGGCAGGATTGACGGGAGAAGGGGGACGGGAAGTGATGCTTTCCCGTAGCGTGCATGGCGTGTGCCAAACGCGGCGCGTGAACCGGCGAACGTGCCCCAACACGTTACGCGACGGCCACTTGGCCTTGTTGGCTGTCCGGGCCAGAGGCGGAACAGAGGGGAGACGTTTGCAAAGGGTTTTGCAAACTTTGCTTCAAGACCGCGGGGCGGTGCGAGAACTACGCTGGCGGGAGGCCATGGCGCAGCCGCGGCGTTCCGAGAAGTTCAATGACCAATGACCAAGCCCAAATGACCATAAAAGGCGTCCTACGGCGGGCACTCTGAAGGGCTCACTCCGAGGCGTTCGAAGCGTTTTGAGCGAGCCATCGGTCCAACCCCTTTTCTTTGGCCCGTTGTTCGAGGCCTTTCAGAACCTCTTCGTACGTGCACCCACCTTCGGCCGCTTTTGCCATTTCAAGCACGACCGTGTGAAACAGGTCGGCGAGATGGAAGGCGACCTTGTTCTTTTCGTCGTGCCCCTGAGAGCGGATTTCCAACAGCGCGCGAAAGAGTAGGCGATGGACGGTTTCTGTCGCTGAGGTTTGATTCAGTTGCATGGCTAATCCAAGTCCGGAAACATCGACATATCAGGTGTGTATTCGAACACAGGCACCGTCATGTCGGGGGTAATGCTGCTAGTCGGATCCGCAGCTCGGCGCTGGAGCTCATGAGCACGCCCATTCCCGTCGTGGAGAAATCCCGTCCGCGTATTGACCGTGAGGAAATCACCATTCGTCGGGTTTCCCGCTGCCACGAGCAACTCGTTATCTGAAAGCCTCTGCAACCCAGGGCGAGGGGCACTATGCCCGAGCATTTGCAGTGGCTTCAAATCACGAATTGCGATTTGCTTCATACGGCCCCACACCGTCGCATCAGTGCCGCGGCTGCTCGCGCTGCGCGATTTCGTCGCGCAGCCGGGCGGCCAACTCGTACTGCTCGGCTTCCACGGCGTCGTTAAGCTGCTCCTGCAAGGTGCGGCCGACTTCGAACTCCTTGCGCAGCCGCTCGCGCAGCTCGACAAGCTGCGTCACCAGCTCATCCTCTTCGAAGTGATCGCCCGCGCCGTACTGATCGAACAACAGCCGCAGCCGCGATAGCCCCTGGTTGAGCGAGTGGATCGCCGACTCGGCGCCGTTGGCCTCCAGCTCGGCCATGGCCGTGGCGTACGTGCGGTGATAGAGCACGTAAGGGCGGTATTGCTCGTGCGACATGGTCCACTGCGAGTCGGGCGAGTGCCGCTTGCAGAAATCCATGAGCGAGAGCGTGTGGTCGGCGTCCTGGACCGCCTGCAGGTAACGCCGCAATTGCAGCCAGCACACGCGGCGGTGGTAGAACTGCACGAACTCCCGATCGGCCTGGGCGCACTGCCCTTCGTCCATGACAAACGGGCGGCCCACGGCATCGGGTCCGTCGTCGGATCCGGCCTGCACGGAAAGTTCCAGCAGGTGGTCGAAGAACGTGTCCGATCCCATGGGGCGCGTGCCGTCGGGTCGGCCCGTCGTTTCCATCTGCAACAGGCCCATGTCGACCCGCATCTGAATGAGGTCGCGTCCGTCGTCGCCGGGCACGATGCGCACATTGCTCGAGTCGCCCTGGTAGGGCCAACCGCGAAGCAACTCGTCGATGTTTTGAGGCCCGTTCATGTTCCCCCGTTCGCGTCGTGCGCTGCCCATCCGGGCGCCATTCGACGCGGATGGCGAGAAATCGGCTCGGCAGGCGGGAATACCTGCACCACGGCGACACCGGAAATTATAGCACGCTGCCCGCGATGGGCCACCGCCGCAATCGCCGCCGTTGTTGCGAGCGCAGCAAAGCGCCGTCGGCCGGTTCGCCAGCGCTGGCCGCGTTTTCCCCTTCGCCGTATGATGGGCCGCAATACCGCCGAGTTGAGCGCCTACCGAGTAGTCGCCGACAACAGCGCTGTTGGCGCTTGCCAAGCGCGCGTCAATGCCCACAATCGGCGCGGCCGCCGCCCCAGGAACCGCACTATGAACGCCACGGATCGCGAGAAGGAGATGGCCCAGGCCGAGGAGATTCTCGGCGAGCGGTTGGAACGTCGAGGTTTCGTCAAGGGACTCTTCTTTGGGCTGTGCGACAACGAAGCGCTGCCCGACTATCCCGGCGATAAACCGGGCGAAGATGTCCGCCAACTCGCGGTCGATCTTGGCGAGTTCTGTCACCAGAACATCGACGCGGTGGCCATCGACCGCAATGAGGAGATTCCCCAGCACGTTGTCCAGGGATTAGGGAAGCTCGGCGTGCTCGGCGCCTGTCTGCCGAAATCGTGCGGCGGACTGGCGCTCTCGCAGATGTCGTATTGCCGGCTGCTCGAAGTGCTCGGTCGGCACTGTGCCAGCACCGCGCTATTCGTCAACGCGCACCATTCCATCGGGCCTCGCTCGCTGGTTCTCTTCGGCACGCCCGAGCAACAACAACGGTGGCTTCCCAAGCTTGCCAGCGGCGAGTGGATCAGCGCTTTCGCCCTGACCGAGCCGCAGGCCGGAAGCGACGCCGCCAACGTGCAATCGACGGCGATGCCCTCGGCCGACGGCAGCCACTACGTGCTCAACGGCGAGAAACGCTGGATCACTAACGGCGGCATCGCCCAGGTACTCACCGTCATGGCTCGCACGCCAGTCCCCGGCCGCGACGACACACAGATCACGGCTTTTATCGTGACGCCCGACATGCCGGGCTTCGAAGTGGTCGAGCGGCGGATGGAAAAGTGCGGCGTGCGTGGCACGGCGACCAGCCGACTGGCGTTTCACGATGTGCGTGTGCCGCGGGAAAACGTGTTGGGTGAGCTCGGCAAGGGACTGAAAGTCGCCCTCACCGTACTCGACTTCGGCCGCACTACGTTTGGTGGAAGCTGCACCGGGGCGGCGAAGCGCTGCCTCGAGCTGGCCCAATCGCACGCACGCGAGCGCGTGCAGTTCGGCCGTACGCTGGAATCCTTCGAGCTGGTGCAGGAGAAGCTGGCCAACATGGCGGCCGCCACATTCGCCATGGAGGCGTGCACCTACCAGACGGCGGCCCTGATCGACGCCGGGGCGAGTGAGTTCATGCTCGAAACGGCCATGCTCAAGGTCTTCTCCACCGAGCAGCTTTGGCGGATTGTGTACGACACGTTTCAGATTTACGGCGGCAAGGCGTATTTCACCGACGAGCCGCTGGAACGCATGATGCGCGACGCCCGCATCAATTCCATCGGCGAAGGGGCCAACGACGTACTGCGCGTATTCACGGCCCTGGTCGGCATGCGCGACGTGGGGCTGGAGCTGAAGGGTCTATTGGAAGCGATTCAGAGTCCGCTAGGCAATTTGGGGCGGATCGGGCGATTCGCGGG